>NZ_CP079230.1:0-2041 GCF_019317345.1 Rhodococcus sp. LW-XY12 | reverse complement strand
GCCTCCGGACCGCTCACCGACCACCAGGTTCGGCTCTGAGATCGCCGGAGAGCGCCGTGCCCTATTCCCGGGGTCGGGGGGTTGCGGTCGGTCCGTCTGCGGCGCTCTCAGAGCCACACAGAGGGGTCACACGGAGATGCGAGGCCCGAGTAGGCCCGAGAAAGTTCTGCCGCACCCATCAGCCGTACCCGGCTGACCTTCCGCCCTCCCCCGACGCATCGAACCGTCACGTGCCACTCAACTGGCCGTGGTCCTGATCGACCACAAATCAAGATCACCACACACCTCATGCACTAAAGCTGCGAACACGAGAAACGCCGGTCCGGACGTGACGGAAAGGTTGTATTTCCCGAGTGGCGCGGCGAAACATCTGACTTGGCTTCGGCGCGTCCTACATAAAAAATTGGTTTTCCTGTGCGAGGGTCTTCCGCATGACAGACCGCGGGGGATCACACGATGGCGATTGGGAACAGTTGTGGTTGCCGCTGTGGCCCCTGGCAACGGACGATTTGTTGTTGGGGGTGTATCGGATGCCTCGCCATGACGCGCTCGAACGGCGCTATCTCGAGGCGAACCCTCAGGCGCTGAGCAATCTGCTGGTCGTCGATGTCGACCACCCGGACGCGGCACTGCGGACGCTGTCGGCGGCAGGAAACCATCCGCTACCGAACGCGATCGTGGAGAACCCCCGCAACGGACACGCGCACGCGGTGTGGGCGCTGACCGAGCCGTTCACACGCACCGAGTACGCCCGCAGGAAACCACTCGCCTACGCCGCTGCCGTCACCGAGGGACTGCGTCGAGCCGTCGACGGCGATGCCGCCTACTCCGGTCTGATGACCAAGAACCCGACCCATCCGGCATGGGCAACGCACTGGATCCACCCCGCACCGCGGAGCCTGGCCGAACTCGAACACGAGCTCGGCCGGCACATGCCCCCGCCGCGGTGGCGACAGAGCAAACGACGCCGCGAGCACCCGGTCGGGCTCGGCCGCAACTGCGCACTATTCGAGTCAGCGCGAACCTGGGCCTATCGCGAAATCCGTTATCACTGGGGCGATCCCGCTGGATTAGACCGAGCGATCCGGGCTGAGGCGGCGCATATCAACACCGCATTTTCCGAACCCCTGCCCGACAGCGAAGTGCGCGCGATTGCCGCCTCCATCCACCGTTGGATCGTCACCAAATCACGCATGTGGGCCGACGGTCCGGCCGTCTACGAAGCCACCTTCGTCGCTATGCAGTCCGCCCGCGGCCGCAAAGGCGGCAAGGTCAGTGGTCAGGTGATGACACCAGCGAAGATCGAAGCCAATCGTCGTCGGGCAACGAAGTTCGACCGCGATCTGGTGTGGAAGGAGGCCACCGATGGGAGCTGAGAATCCGGTTCGGCGCACCCGCACAGCCCGCGAGGTCGCAGAGCGGATCGGTGCGTCGTCTCGCACGGTGCGCCGCATCATGGCCGAGCCGCGGGAGGAGTACCTCGCTCGAGCTGCCGAGCGTCGGAATCGGGTGCTCGAACTACGCGCCCAGGGCCTGAAACTGCGCGAGATCGCCGAGGAAGTCGGCATGACAGTCGGTGGAGTCGGCACGATCCTGCACCACGCTCGCAAGGCGGAGCAGTCCCAGCCCGAGGAGGCGACAGCGTGAGCGAGACGATCGCGGCACGCATCGTTGCGGTGCAAGCACAACTGGACGCCGTACACACCGAGCTACGCGCCCTAGCGGAGCTGGTGAACATGTTCGACGCGGACACCCTCGATGCGGACACCGAAACCTCGGTGCGCGAAGTGATCGACTCTCTCGCCGATGCCGGCCTCGCCCTCAACGGCGCCGACGAACCACTCTCCACAGCCGCACACCACGCCCGTCTGCTGCCATAACGATCTTGGTCTGGAAAGATCAGGTATCGAGCGTCCGGCCCCACCCCCTGCGGGCCGGACGCTCTTTCGTTGGCACGACTCCTGCCCTTCCCACTGGTCGTTTCGTGCTGCCAAAATCGGGACACACCTCTTGCAGAAGTTCTGACACCCGGGAAAGGCCG
>NZ_CP079229.1:0-79434 GCF_019317345.1 Rhodococcus sp. LW-XY12 | reverse complement strand
TGTGACTTTCGGCCGTAAATGGCGGTGTTCTATCGACGCTCCGTGGCGGCCTCAGTTGGTGATGCCGACGACGAGGGTAGCCAGCTTGCTCGCCAGCGGTGCCCGGCCCCTGCGTGTCAGGGTGAGTTGAGACCAGCGGTCCGCAGCAAGTCCGTCCCCGCAGGGCGAGGGGACTGGACCGGGTTCGCCTCGGCCGCCCTGATCGGAGTCGGCCGCACCGCGAATGCGACCGTCCGTAACATCACCGAACGCCTCCAGGCATCCGGCGCCGCAAAGCAACACCCGCGATCCATCAACAGAGGCTTGTGATAGCAATGGTCGCTTGTTAGTGTGAGGGCATGACTTCAGCAATCCAGCTCCCCGCCGTGGTCTCGGACCTCACGGCCAAAGAACAAGCCGCCTACCTGGTGCCGACCCTGGCGGCGTTGGCCGATGAGAACCGGCTGACGATTGCCCTGTCCCTGGCCGATGGGGCGAAGACGAACACGCAACTCCAAGAGGCCACCGGGCTGAGCCAGGCGCTGGTCAGCCACCACGTTGCCGCCCTGCGCAAGGCCGGCCTGGTCGACTCCACTCCGCGGGGGCGGTCGAACCTCGTCTCGATCTGCTGCGAGCAACTGGCCGCCCCGGTCCAGTGGCTGGCCCACCTGGCCACCCTGACTCCGGCAGGACAGCAGGCCTGCTGCACCGAAGCCACGATTCCGGCGAGCACTGCGGTAGCCGATGCTGACTGAGACACTCGGAACCTTCGCCCTACTCCTGGGCCAGCTGCTGGCCCTGTTCCTCGTCGTGTCCACCATCGTCGCATTGATCAACCGGCGATTCGGGCCGGAGAAGATGCGGGACTGGATGAGCAGCGGGCGCATCCCCGGACCCGTCAAAGGCCTGGCCCTCGGGGCGGTCACCCCGTTCTGCTCCTGCGCGACCCTGCCCATGCTGGTCGGGATGCTCAACGCCGGAGTCGCCTTCCAGACGGCGATGACCTACCTCATCTCCTCGCCGTTGCTCAACCCGATCATCGTCGGCGGCATCGGCATCATCTTCGGGTGGCAGACCGCGATCACCTACACGATCTTCACGCTCTCCGTGTCGTTGATCGCCCCGTGGGTCTGGGGCGCGTTGGGCATGGAAAAGAGCCTCAAGCGCGTGCGCGTACAGGGAGAGGGGACGCCTGAGCCATGGAACGGTCTTCGCAGTGAGATGCCCGGAGCGCTGCGGCAAGCCTGGACCGATCTGCGACCCTTGCTCATCCCGATGCTCGTCGGCGTGGCGATCGGGGCAAGCATCTATAGCTTCGTCCCCGCGGACCAGCTCACCGCGTTCGCCGGGGCCAACATCTGGTGGGCCGTGCCCCTGGCGGCGGTCATCGGCATCCCGCTCTACATCCGGCTGGAAACCATGCTCCCGGTCGGCCTCGCCCTACAGTCCGCCGGTGTGGCCGTCGGCCCCATCTTCGCCCTGATGATCGGCGGGGCCGGGGCCTCCCTGCCGGAGGTGTCGATGCTCGCTGCGATCTTCAAAACGCGACTCCTGGCCACGTTCGTCATCACCATCCTGGCCGTGGCGATCATCGGCGGCTACCTCATCTCGATCACCGCCTGACCCCAGAACTGTCCCAGTAAACCCACCTAAGGAAAGGAACCATCATGGGATTGAAGGACCTGCTCACCGGACGTTCGAGCAAGGAGCAGTCGGACTGCTGCAACGTCGAAATTGTCCCCGCCGACGACGACACCCAGCAGAACGGCAACGCTGAGGCACCTCAGCAGGAAGACGGAAGCTGCTGCCAAGACGCCAAGGTTCAGGGCTGACGCTCCAGAAATCCACGACCCCGGCCACCGTCACCGGGACCACGACGAGGACTCCCGTCACCGGCGGGGGTCCTCGTCCACTGTTGACTCCCGCCTGCTTCACGCTCCGGTTCGCTCTCCCGAGGGTTCATGCTGTCGGGCACGCTCGTGTCGTGCTCGCTCATCATCGATACAGTCATCGCGGCCGTGAGCCGGGGATGCTCCGCTCGTAGGATCGAGCGCGCACCTATCAGGGGACGATACGGTTGTCGGTCCGGGGGATTGCCCGACCCCGACGACCAGACGGCCTACCAGCCCGCCGAGTAACTCCCACTGGTCTCATCCACCTTGACTTCCGCCGGGCACCAAGAAGCATGCCTCATCAACTTACAGTCTTATGAGACACCAGGCGGGGACCGGACGCCGAGACCGCTTCATGGGCCGATGGGCACCTTCTGCCTCTCGCGAAGTCGTCTCACCGTGAACTGTCGCAGGGTGGTGCTCGGTAGGGGTTTGTGAGTCATAATCATGTCATGAGGCTCTTGGGGTACACCCGCGTGAGTACCGCGAGTCAGGACGCGCAGTTGCAGTTGGATGCACTCGTGGATTCCGGGGTGCAGAAGCGGGATGTGTTCGCGGATGTGACCTCGGGTAGCCGGACCGCGATCGAACGCCCGGGGATGAAGCGCCTGTTGGACTATGCCGAGTCCGGCGACACGGTCGTGGTGTGGCGCATCGACCGGCTCGGCCGATCCTTGATCGATGTCCTCAACACCGTGAACCTGATGCGCGACAAGGGCGTAAAGATCAAGTCGCTTTCGGACGGCATCGACCCGGAGACCACTTCCGGCCGGTTAATGCTGGGCATGCTGGCCACGCTGGCCGAGTACGAGCGCGAGCTGATCACCGAGCGAGTCAATGCCGGCATCGCTGCGGCGAAGCAGAGCGGTACCCGGTTCGGTCGGCCGCCTGTTGACCCGGCGGTGATTGCGGAGAAACTCGACATCGCTCGGGACGCCCGCGCCAAGGGTCGCACCGCCGAGGAAGCCGCCCGATTGGTCGGATGGTCTCGCGCCACGCTGTACCGGCACCAACAGGCTGCCCGCGACCGCGACATGGTCTCCCAGCAGGTGTGACATGGACGGGCCGCAGCGGTGGCGAATCCTCCGGCTTCACGTCGAGGACGGCATCTCGCTGACGACCCTGGCCCGTGACACCGGCACCGGGCTGCGGACACTGCAACGCTGGCACCAGCTTTACAAGACCGGCGGCATCGCGGCGTTGGAGCCGCGGCCACGACGCGACACGGGATCTCGACGCACTCCGGCGGAACTGGTCACGTTTCTCGAGCACCTCGCGCTGACCCGCCCACGCCCGAGCACCGCTGCATTGCACCGGCTCACCACGGCCGAAGCGGGTCGCTTGGGGCTGACGGCCCCGAGCTATGCCACGGTCCGCGCCATCGTCCACGCTTTGGACCCGGCCCTGGTGACGCTTGCTCTGGAGGGGCCGGCAGCATATCGGGACCGCTATGAACTGGTGTTCCGCCATCGCGCCGAACGGCCGAATGTGACGTGGCAAGCCGATCACACCGAACTCGACATCCTCATCACCGGCGCCAGCGGCACCCCCGACCGGCCCTGGCTGACGGTGGTGATGGACGACTACTCCCGCGCGGTCTGCGGGTACATGGTCTTCACCGGGGCGCCATCGGCGATGAACACCGCGCTGGTGCTACGACAGGCGATCTGGCGCAAGACCGAACCGGCCTGGGCGATGTGCGGACTACCCGACGTCCTCTATATCGATCACGGCAGCGACTTCACCAGCCGCCACCTCGAGTACACCGCGGTCTCACTGAAAATCCGCCTCATCTTCTCCACCGTCGGTCGCCCGCAAGGCCGAGGCAAGATCGAGCGGTTCTTCGGCACAGTCAACACCGAGCTCCTGGCCACCCTGCCCGGACATCTGGCACCAGGGGCCAAGACACCTCCATCTCTGGATCTACCTGCGCTCGATCAGGCGATCGCCGGTTTCATCGCCACCTACAACGAGCGGACCCACCGGGAGATCGGGACGAGCCCGAAGAAGGCGTGGATCGGTGACGGGTGGTTGCCACGCATGCCCGAATCCCTCGATGAACTCGACGGACTGCTGCTGACGGTGCCCAAGCACCGCACCGTGCAGCGTGACGGCATCCACTTCCAAGGCCGGCGCTACCTCGCGCCAACTCTGGCACCGTTCGTTGGCCGCCCGGTGACGATCCGCTACGACCCGCGTGACATCTCCGAGGTTCGCGTATACGACCGCGACACCTTCCTCTGCGTGGCCATCGATGAGGCGCACCCGAACCAACGGGTAAGCCTGCAAGAAGTCGAGACCGCACGCCGAGCCCGCCGGCGCCAACTGCGCAAAGACATCAACGACCGCATCCCGCGTATCGCCGATCGGGCCGAACCGCGCACCGCCGCCCCCGGAGCGCGGCCAACCAAGCTGCGCACCTACGAAGAGGACTAAGGATGGCCAAGGACTTCATCATCACCAAGGAACATCGCCGGTTCACCGAATTCGCCACCGCGGTACGCAAGGAACGCACCATCGGCATCTGTCACGGCGACGCCGGCATCGGCAAGACCCAATCGGCACGCCGATACGCCCACTGGGACACCGTGGAACCGTTCATCACCGAATGGGGGCCGCGCACCGAAGACGACGCCAAGCTTTATGCAACTGCGAACCGGTGCCGGACCGTGTTCTACACCCCCGAGGTGCTCCCCAGGCCCAAAATCCTCATGCACGAGATCGCGCACCTGCAGACAAAGCTCGGCATCTGCATCGACGAACACCAGCGCAACATCGGCAAAGTCACCGGCGCCCACTCAGGTCACACCAACAAGTGGGTCGAGCTGCTCATCATCGATGAAGCCGAACGACTGGCCCCGACCGCACTCGAACTCCTCCGTGATGAACACGACCGCTACGACCTGGCGATCATCCTCATCGGCATGCCTGGCATTGACCAGCGGTTTCGCCACTACCCTCAGCTCTACAGCCGCCTCGGATTTTCACACCGATACCGGGCACTAGTACTACAGCCGTAAGTTGATCTTGACGGCGTGTCCTCACCGAGGGAAGCGACCACCGCGCGATCATTTCTTGTTTGTGTGGAACAAAAAGGACGCTGCGGTGGCCGCAGCGCACAGCGTAGACCTCGATGGGTGGGGTCGGCTATTCGACTCCGTGCTGCGCAGATGCGCGGGCCGCTTCGCGCGCCGACGGACCCATGCCCGGGCCGGGAAGATGGTGCACGGGTTGATTGCCGGCCTCGACGACAAGAACTGCTGGACACTGGCCGAGCACCTCGGCGACCGGTCCCCGGACGGGTTGCAGTACCTGCTCTCACGAGCGAAATGGGATCACGACGGGGTACGCGACGATGTCCGCGACTTCGTCGCCGAGCATCTCGGCGCCCCCGACGCCGTGCTGGTCGTCGACGAGACCGGAGACCTGAAGAAGGGGCGCCACACCGTCGGGGTGCAACGGCAGTACACCGGCACCGCCGGACGGATCGAGAACGCCCAGGTGTCGGTGCACCTGACCTACGCCACCGCCGAGGGTCACGCCCTGATCGACCGGGAGTTGTACCTGCCGAAGTCGTGGACCGACGACCGCGGGAGGTGCCGGGCGCAGGATGTGCCAGAAGGTCGGGCGTTCGCCACCAAACCGGCGCTGGCGGGGCGCATGATCGTCGCCGCCGCAGCGCATGTTCCTGCGAAGTGGGCTGCGGGCGACGAAGTGTACGGCGCCGACCCGGTGCTGCGCCGACAGCTCGCCGACCACGGACTGGGCTATGTTCTGGGCGTGGCGTGCTCACATCGGGTCACCACCGCCGACGGCACCGCCCGCGTCGACGAGCTCGCCCAGCGCCTGCCGTCGACGGCGTGGCGGTCGGCCTCCGCCGGCGAGGGCGCCAAGGGCAGGCGGCTCTACCGGTGGGCGCGTATTCCCATCGACCCCGGCGAGGAGGCCGGCGCCGCCGGATCCGGTGTGCACGCGGTGCTCATCCGTCGACATCCGCGCACGAAGGAACTCGCCTATTTCCGCTGCTACAGTCCCACCTCGGTGTCGTTGGCAGCGTTCGTGCGGGTCGCGGGGCTGCGGTGGCGGATCGAGGAGTCGTTCCAGGCAGCCAAGGGTCAGGTCGGGCTCGATCAACATCAGGTCCGCACCTGGACCTCGTGGTATCGGTGGCACACCTTGGTGATGCTCGGCTACGCGTTCCTCGCTGTCGCAGCGGTCATCTCACGGCGCCGTGCACCGTCGACACCGACCTTGATTCGTCTGAGTATCAACGAGATACGAAAACTGTTCACCACGCTCATCGACAACGCCCGATCCGGCCGATCGGTGGCCCATCTCCTGCACTGCTCGTGGTGGAGACGACATCATCAAGCCCGCGCCCGCATCTGCCACTACAAACGACGAGGCCATACACCAGGGACTGCTGCACGGATAGGTGACATCTGAACTGTGGTGCCGTGAGGCACTGCTGGAAGGATGGACCCCGTGCCCAAGCCCTATCCGAAAGAGTTCCGCGACGACGTCGTCCGCGTGGCCCGCAACCGCGAACCAGGTCAGCACCTGCGGCAGATCGCCGCCGACTTCGGCATCAGCGAATCCTGCCTGACCAACTGGCTCAGGAATGCCGACGTCGAGGACGGCACCAAGCCAGGGACGACGAACGAGGAGTCCAGAGAGAACCGCGAGCTGAGAAAGCGGATCCGGTTGCTTGAGCAGGAGAACGAAGTGCTGCGGCGGGCCGCGGCGTATCTATCACAGGCGAATCTTCCGGGAAAATGATGTACCCGCTCGTCCGCGAGCTGGCCGCCGGCGGGATTCCCGTCGCGGTGACGTGCCGGGTTCTGGGGATCGCGCGCCAGCCGTACTACCGGTGGCTCGCCGACCCGGTCACCGACGCCGAACTCGAGGAGGCGTACCGGGCGAACGCCCTGTTCGACGCCCACCGCGAGGACCCGGAGTTCGGCTACCGGTTCCTCGCCGACGAAGCCCGCGATGCGGGCGAGTCGATGTCGGACCGCACGGCGTGGCGGATCTGTTCGACCAACAGGTGGTGGAGTGTGTTCGGCAAGAAACGTGGCTCGAAGAAGGGCCGCTCCGGGCCGCCGGTGCACGATGATCTCGTCGGCCGCGTCTTCACCGCGGATGCTCCAAACACTTTGTGGCTCACCGATATCACCGAACACAGAACCGAGGAAGGCAAGCTCTACCTGTGTGCGGTCAAGGACGTGTACTCGAACCGGATCGTCGGCTACTCGATCAGCGATCGGATGAAATCCCGTCTGGCTGTCACGGCCCTCGAATCGGCAGTGGCACGGCGGGACTCGGTTGCCGGATGTGTGGTTCATTCCGACCGTGGATCGCAATTTCGCAGCCGGAAATTTGTCCGCGCCCTCGCCCGCCACGACCTGGTCGGATCGATGGGTCGGGTGGGTGCGGCCGGCGACAATGCCGCGATGGAATCGTTCTTTGCGCTGCTCCAGAAGAACGTCCTCGACCGGCAGAGATGGGCCACACGCGAGCAGTTGCGCATCGCGATCGTGACTTGGATCGAGCGGACCTATCACCGCCGGCGACGTCAGCTCCGGCTCGGCAGATTGACGCCTGTCGAGTTCGAGACCATCATGACCACACCAGCCACACAGGCTGCGTGACCGAATCTGTCACCGGATCGTGCAGCAGTCCCCCATGATCAACTTACGGCTGTAGTACTAGGACGCGAGGAACTGCTCTTCGTCCTCGATCGCCATTGGAAACGCCTCGGCCGCACTCTTGACCCAGACGACTTCACCGACGCTCAAGCGATCGCCGCGATCGAACGCATCACCCGGGGCAACTTCCGCCTCCTCGAACGCCTCTTCCCTCAGATCGCCCGAGTGCTCAAGATCAACCAACTCGAGACCATCACCGACGACGTCATAGAATCCGCCGCCAGCATCCTCGTGATCGGAAACTAACGCCCCCAAGCGATCACAGAAAACCGCCGCAAAGCACTCAAACCCACACTCGATTCGGCAGGATGCGATCGAGTGCCAGGCCGTTTCGGAGTGTGCTGTTTGGGGATCGTCAAACAGCACAACCTTTCTCCATGGAGTGCTTCGAACGTCTTCATGACATCGCGATCTAGCGTCATAATCTCATGACATCTTTTTTATGTGTTCACCTGACATCACCATCTACTATTGGATCTATATCGCAACGATGGGTGGATGACGATGAGTTGGCAGACAGTAGACGGCGAGCATGAGGGACATGCCTCGATCGAAGTCTCGGACGGACGTCGAGTGACCGAGATACGGGGCGACAATCTCGTCCTCGACGACGGAAACACGGTGAGCATTTCGGAAACCGTCGGGTGGCTGGCACGGTGCTCCTGCGGCTGGAAGGCTCCGTTGATGATTCGCCGCCTGACGGATCGTTCCGCGACGCCTGCGCCCGATCAGGTGTATGACCCTGAAGGCGGGCCTGCTCCCAAGTGGGTAGAGGACAGTTGCCACACCGAGTGGCTCGAGCATGTCCGGCCACCCAGCCTTGAAGCAGTGAAGCGGACCTCGCGTGAAGCGCAGGCGGCCGGCCGTAGGCTGGATGAAGCTGTGGCGGTCGCTCGAGCGTGTGGGTCGTCCTGGGCTGACATTGGCGAGGCTGTCGGGATCAGCAGGCAGTCTGCTTACACCCGTTGGCGGCGGTTCGACAATGCGAATCAGTAGTCATGGACACGCGACGGGCACCGCAATGTGGACGTCCCTTATCTACAGTCCTGGCTGCGCCCGTCCAAGCGAACTCGGCGCAGCTCTCAGGCACACGAGTTGCAGCAGACGGTCTCGACCGCATCTGCCGCGGTTTCGGTGGTCTAACCCGCAGTTGGCGTCTCGACCGTATGACCACCGTCTGTCATCCCGATAGCGGACGGATCACCGCCCGCTTCGCCAGCGGCGCCGAACACTACGGCGTGGCCGCGTCGATCTGCCCACCTCGGGCTGGCAACCGCAAGGACCTCGTCGAGAAGTCGAACCATACTGCCGCTGCGGGTGGCGCACCCTGCCCGACGACGGGGTCCTTCTTACGGCAACGACACCAGCATCAAGCTCGGATCTTCACGTTGTCTCCTGCACTCCATTTCCGGAAGAGTTGGATTGTCCGCAACCAAAGTAATGTTTTGGGCAACAGCCGACGAACCATTGGGAACTGCTCCGACAGTGTGACCAAGAACTACCGACGAGGATCCTGAGCGATGCCCGAAGAGACCCTTGACCTAACTCCCTCCCCCCGGATCCTCGACGTGATCGCCGACGTCGACATGAAAGTCGAGGAGTGCCTCGCTGAGCTGATCGACAACGCGCTCGACGAGATCGACGCGGCTAAGCGCGAGGACCCGGGTTTCGAGGGCCGGGTGGAGATCGAGTTCCCGTCCGGCTCGAAAGTCCACACGGACTCGGTGATCAGCGTCACCGACTCGGGCCGGGGAATGTCGGTGGAGCAGATGCGAAAAGCACTACGGGCCGGTTCGTCAGGTAACGCACGCTACGGTTCCCTTGGCCTATTCGGAATGGGTTTCAACGTGGCTACCGGGCGGCTGGGCCACCTAACGACAGTCAGGTCCGGCAGGGCTCAGGACGATTACTGGACGATCGCGGTCATCGACATCCAGGCGATGGGATCGCGGGATTCCTTCCAGGTGCCGATCACCACAGAGCCTAAGGGCGTTGGCGAGCATGGCACCTCGGTAAGCGTCTCTCGCCTTCGCAGCGACACGGTCAAGAGCTTGCGCTGGCCCGGAATCGCGAACCGCGTGAAGGCGCGCCTGGGCGAGACCTACTCGTACATGCTCCGCTCGGTCGCCGGCACCGACATCGCCGCCGCAGAGGTTATCGGCGGACTGGGTCTGAGTCTCACTCTCAACGGCAGCCCTGTGGAGCCCTACATTCCATGCGTGTGGTCGCCTGAGCGGTCGGTTGTCTACAAGGGCCAGGACGTGCCGGCGGTGACGGAGGTGCGCCACGACCTCAAACCGGCGTTCGCCTGCTTGGCGTGCGGGCACTGGCACTCCGAGACCATCGCGGAGCTCGATGCGTGCGTCGAGTGCGGGTCCGATCAGGTGGAGATGCGGGATCGGACGATCCGCGGTTGGCTCGGCATCCAGCGGTATGACGATGCGGGCGGTGACTATGGGATTTCGCTGTTGCGTCAGGGGCGAACGATCGTCCACCTAGACAAGGACCTGTTCGAGTGGTCGAACCCCGACACCGGCGAGAAGGTCGTGGAGTACCCGGTTGAACTCGGGCGCGGACGGATCGTGGGCGAGCTGCACCTGGACCATCTTCCGGTGAACTACCGCAAAACCAACTTCGGCCGGGACAGCCTCGCCTGGAAAACCGTACGCGACAAGATCCGCGGCGACGGCCCGCTCCTAGATAATCTGGCGAAGCAGCTGGAGTACAGCCCCAACACCTCGGAGCTGGGCATGCTGTTCCACGCCTATCGCCGGTACAACCCCGGGTACAGATACCTTGTGCCTGGAGACGGCGAAAAAGCGATGGCCGAGCAGGCCCGCAAGTGGGGCGCCAACTTCCGCAAGGGCCTGTCGGCCTACCGGAGCGACGAGATGTGGTGGACTCACGTTGTCAATCATGAAGAGATCAAAGCCAGAAACTCGGGAGACGACGAGGAAGACGGCGAGCCGAACGTCGACGATCTGCTCCCGTCTGGTGGCGACCCGTCCGGGGATCCTGACGGCGGCGACGACAGCCCTGATGATGATGAGGCGCCAGAGCTGGAGACCCGCGACGACCGGCTCGCCCGCTATCGCGCGAACGGCCGGGTGATTCCGCAGTTGGACAGTGCGGAGATCGTGATCCCGGGCGGCAGCCGGACGTTCAAGGTGACCGTGTATCTGACGGACGGGGTGGATCTCCTGGAAGGTGCCGACAAGTTCTCAGCACCCAATCTTCAGGCAAACGTAATCGAGCTTTTCATTGACCAGAGGCATCCGCTGCTGGCTGACTATGGGTGGAACCCCGTCGACGTCGGCGCGACAGTGCTGCACGATGCGGCGGCGGCGTATCTGCGATACGCCGGCAAGGCCGGTGAGTTCGTGGAGGGCATTCTGGATCAGGTCGGCGACCGCCGGATTGACGCCGCGACGGTACGTCTCTCTGCCGAGGACCTTCTCGATCGGATCAGGGAGGTCAGCGGGCCGCTTGTCGAGCGCGACCCGGCTGGATTCTGGACGAAACTGTCGCCCACCGCGAAGATCCAGACTCAGAAGTCCGCCGCCGCAGACGCGAGCGCGGACTGGAACGCCCTGGAAGCCTCTGGTGGCTACGCGCAGTTCCTCAGCCCGCGCGCATTCGAGGATCTGATCGTCGAGGCACCCGAGCTGATGCTCGACGGTGGGGTCTTCACGTCGAGCTACAGCTCGTGGCAAGACGAGTCGATCCGCGAGGAGAGGCAGAGCCACCTGACGAGCCTGGTCCGGGATCTGGAGCGGACGCTGACGGCCACCGATCGCCTGAGCCCCCGAGAGTTGCTCAGGCTGTCCATCGGACTGGAGTCGCTTAGCGCAATGGTGACCCCCGACGGGACCCAGGCATGATCGGCGGATCCTTCCTCTCGGTGGACCGGATGGTCGAGGGCGGCCCCGCAGGGTTCACCCGCGCGCTGGAGCGGCTGCTGCCGCTGCTCGGATTCACAGACGTCGTGAACATCGACGGCCCCAACGACCAGGGCGGGGACCTGTTAGCGCGCTTCGGCGGGAAGCTCATCGCCATCCAGGCCAAGTGGCGGCTCGATCCGGTCAAGGGCTCGGTCAGCGAGGACGCGGTGAACGAGGTCTCGAACGCGATCGACGCCTACGGCGCGGCCTCGGGCATCGTCGTTACCAACGGCCGATTCACGAAGACGGCCCGGACACGGATCACCGCGTTCGAGAGGGTCGGCCGCACTCTCAAGGCATGGGACGGGGCGGCGCTCGCCAAGCTGTACCGCAGCGCCAGGGACTTGCCTCCACAGGTGGACCTGCGTCCGTACCAGGTGGAGGCCGTCCAGGAGTCGCTGGACGGCCTGGACGACCCGGCCCGACGCAAAGCCCTTGTGTACCTGGCCACCGGTCTGGGCAAGACCGTCGTAGCCGGTTCGATCGTAGCCGACCGGCTCGACCGCGACCCCTCGGCGAAGATCTTGGTGATCGCACACGGCGCCCCCCTGGTCGACCAGTTGGAGAAATCGATGTGGCCATTCATCCCGAAGAACGTCCCGACCCAAAGGATCGGTCAGGGTGAACACCGCGACAATCTGTCGGGCGTCACCTTTGCGGTGCTCCCGACGGCGCACGCCTATGTGGAGCGGGGCTATCGACCCGATCTGGTCGTCATCGACGAGGTCCACCACGTCGGCGAGAGTGGGTACTACGCTCATATCCTCGAACTGCTCGACAACGTACCTAGGCTCGGGGTCACCGCCACGCCGTGGCGCGGGGACAAGTTCGATATCGAGACCACGTTCGGCTCACCAGTAGTCCAGATGTCGATTGCCGACGGGATTAGACGCG
Organism: Rhodococcus sp. LW-XY12; assembly: GCF_019317345.1. Lineage (NCBI taxonomy): Bacteria > Bacillati > Actinomycetota > Actinomycetes > Mycobacteriales > Nocardiaceae > Rhodococcus > Rhodococcus sp. LW-XY12. The sequence goes on along the minus strand of NZ_CP079229.1, from coordinate 67,020 downwards.
GCTATCTCGCGCAGGTGGACTACCAGCTGCTCGCCGACAATATTGACTGGGAATTCGTGAAGGAGTCCTCCAAGCACTCGTACACGATCAAGGACCTGAACCGGCGCCTATTCATCCCCGAGCGCGACGAGGCCATCATCGAGCGCCTGATCAAAGTGTGGAATTCCACGCGCGCCCCCCGTGGGATCGTCTTCTGCCAGACAATCGACCACGCCGAGCGCTTCGCCGAACTTCTGCGAGGCCACTCGCCCTGGCGCGGGGTCGAGACGATCCACAACGACATGAGCAAGCGTGAGCGGCAGCAGCGGTTGGTCCGCTTTCGTTCAGGCCAGACCGAGCTGCTAGTAAGCGTCGACCTGCTGAATGAGGGTATCGATGTTCCCGACGTGAACATCATCGTCTTCGCCCGAGTGACGCACTCGCGCCGGATCTTCATCCAGCAGCTCGGACGCGGGCTGCGCCTGCGTGCCGGTAAGGAGCGGGTCGCCGTCCTGGACTGCGTCTCGGACCTGCGACGGATCGCTGAGGTATCGGCGTTTCGGGCACAGATGGAGGCCACGGAAACGGAGGTCCTCAGCGTCCACCGGTCAAGCTTCGACTTCGAGGACCAGGGCGTGCGGTCGCTTATCGACCAATGGGTCGCCGACGTCGGAGACCTCGCGACGGCCGCAGATATGGTGAGGCTGGAGTTCCCGCCGTCGATGGACGGGCTCGACGTCGGCGCGAGGAGGTGGGCGTGACCAGGCTGCCGGACGAGGTCAGAGACGAGGCTCTGGCGTATGTCTACGCGGAGTTCGACCGCAGAAAATGGGAACAGGTCGCCCCAAGCGAGCGAGGCGGGGTCTTCGACAAGCTGATCGCCGACGAGCAGTTCAGCGAGCTGCTCCGGCCCTACTACACGCCAGCGCAGATGCGCGTGTGGCTCAAGGACAGCGCAGCCAAGGAGTACCCGCGCGCGCTGGAGGGTATCGGCCCGACCGCGCGCTACACCAGGCGCGGATACCCGGGGCCGAGCGTCCTCGTCACCGCGACCCTGGGCGCGGACTGGACCGTCGTGCCGGACTCCATCGAGCAGAAGCCCATGCGGTGCCGGGCGGTGAGCGCGGCCGGTGATGAGGCGGTCGTCGTTTGGGGATCGTACCGGGTTCTGCGCGACTTATATTGGGCGGCGTCTGGCGCGCGGGTCGAAGGCGAAGGGCGGGTAGCTGTGGTGATCACCCGGCCGACGATGACGGCGCTGCATGATGCCGAGTGGGCACGCGTGCGGTCGTTCTGCGCGCTGATCGGCGTCGAGGCGTTCACAGTGATGTACGCGCCACGGGCTTTGACCGAACCCCGGGACTAGGCCGAGCGCGCCCGCCAGTCGGCCTGGTCTGCGCGGACGGCGGCCTCGTCGAGATGCTCGCGCACCGACGCCGCCACTATCCAGGCGAGGTCGACCGGCACAGCGTTGCCCAGCTGACGCATCGCTTCGCCCCAGGGGCCGTGCAGGCGGTAATCATCGGGGAAGGTCTGCAAGCGCGCAGCCTCACGGACGGTGAAATAACGGACCGACTCGTCGACGTCCCGGAGCATGTTTTCCCCACCGGGTACGCCATGGACGCCGGCTTTGAGGGCCTTGGCAGGCGCGTCGATGTAAGAGCCGGTGTGACCCGGGTAGGACCTGGCGCCCGGCTGTGGAACATGGTTCAGAACTTTGGTGCCCGCGCCCGAATTGGGATCGGGCAGGTCGCCAATGGCGTCGCGGACGGTGCGCCAGGGCTTGAGTGATGGGTCGGAGTTCTTACCCTCACGCACCCGGAAGGCACGGTGTTTCTTGGCGACCTCGTGACGGTCCCAGTAGGAGCCGTCCTCCTGGGCAGCGCGAAGGGCACCGGCGGAGTGTGTGGGTCGGGGGAAGCTCCACTCGGCATCGACGTCCTCGCGGAAACCGACGAAGAACACGCGCCATCGTTGTTGGGGCACGCCGTAATCGGCGGCGTTAACCAGCGTCGGCAACACGTTGTACTTGAGGTCGGTGTGCACAGAGGTGTGCTCGGCCTGCAGGCGGTCAAAGTGGTCACCCCACGACTCGCCGTTGGCGGCTACCAGCTCGGGGTGGGCCAGCCGCAGCTGGATATAGCTGTAGTAGTCCGAGAAGCCAGGTCGCAGGAGCCCGCGGACGTTCTCGATAATGAAGGCTCGAGGGCGTAGCCGCCGGATAACCTCGGTAGTGGCCGGAAACATGTCGCGCTTGTCGTCGGCGGCATTACCCTTACCGCCGGCGGAGAACGGCTGGCAGGGCGGACCTCCGCTGACCAGATCGATCCCATCGGGCACGCCGGACCAATCGACGTCTCGGACATCACCCTCTCGCACATCGATGCCCTTGACCAGAGGATAGCCGGCGTCCCTGTTCTCGCGGAGGGTATCGCAGCACCATCGGTTCCACTCGGCGACGACCTCCGTGGAGAATCCGGCCCGGTGAGTGCCGAGAGTCAAGCCACCGCCACCGGCGAAGAGTTCCACGCTACGCATGCCCCAAAGGCTATCGGTGGGACCGGTGTTTCTGGGTATCGGGACTAGCGTGGCGCAGACTGAGGTGGTGAGTGAGAGCTGGGCGTCGAGTTCCGCAGTGCGGGCGTCGATGCGGGGTAATCGGCGCCGCGACACCCGACCTGAGCTGGCGGTGCGGCGGCGACTACATGCCCTGGGCCTGCGGTATCGCGTCGACTTTGCGCCGCTGCCGGGCGCACTTCGGATGCGGGCGGACATCGTATTCACCCGGGCGAGGGTCGTAGTGTTCATTGACGGCTGCTACTGGCACGGATGTCCCGAGCACTACCGGCCCGCGCGGATCAACGCCGAGTTCTGGTCCACGAAAATCGCCGGTAATCGAGAGCGGGACGCACGCTCGACGGAGATGTTGCGGGACGCAGGCTGGACAGTGCTTCGGTTCTGGGAGCACGAGCTGCCGGAGGACGTGGCTTCCGCCATCGCGGGAGCAGTCGCGGTAGCGCGATAAGGCCCCCGGCTGGCATCCTCCGCCCGGCCGTGGCAGGCAGAAGTCAGCAGATCAGGGAGTGGGCGATCTGGGCGATCGCCCGCCTCGAAACGGTCCCGGCCGCCGGGGTTCAGGCTGCGGGGCTGAGCAGTGCGGAATCTTGCGGGGCAGCACAGACAAATCGCCGGTGATGCCGGCGAGGGCCCAGCCGTCGCGGGCAGCGTCCCTCGAGCAGCAGCACCTGCTCAAGTTTCCGGCACAAGTTTCACCATTTCCCGGGTCCACCGCACCGCACGGGCGCGTTCGGCCGGGGGTCGAGCCCCCGTTGATCGAGCCCCCGTTTTTGACCCCTGCCACGGGGAAGTGGCACCACATTCCAGTGCACAACCTGCGACCACGGCACCTCGTGAAGCTGTGTGACCGGAGCGGACCCGATTCCGCAGCCGACGACACCCCGGCTCGGCCCTGACCCCGGCCGGTGCTGCTGCCCGCATCACCAGCTATGCCCTGACCACAAGAATCGGCACCACCGGCAAGACGGTCACCATCGAAAGACCTGATACGGCGATTGCGTCCGAGGTGCCCTGAGGTGATTGCTTTCCATATCAGCGGGAATCTCAGGGCACCGGACGCACGTTCGCAGGCGTCACACGATGATCCTCGTCTGCCGAACTTGGCCAAGTGAGCTACAGCTGCTCGATCCCCTGAAGGGTGAGGGTGTCAACGAGCTGCGCGCCTTCATCGGCCACGTAGTGGTAGACCAGCTCAGCACGGAATGTACCGCTCACCCGCACATGGTCCGAGTCCCAGTCCGGATCGATCACGCGCCACGGAACGTCATGAGGAACGGCGGGAAGTTCGGTCTTCAGAACGCATGCTTCCCACTTGATGTCGGCGTCGACCTGCGCCTCGCCAATGGTGGTACCGCCCTCGAACTCTTCGTGTTCATCGACGAACAGAGTGTCCAAGTCATGGGTGACGGCCACGACATCGACCGGTCCCTGAGTGACCTCAGGGATGTCCACCTCGAATGCGCCTCTACTGCCTGTATCGACGTCGAGTTCGCGGTCGAGCAACTGTTCGTCCCCAGCGATGCTGCTACCCACCAACTCTTCGAGGCTCAAGAACATCCAATCGGCCTCTTCCGCAGCCTTCATGGCCTTGTGCTCGGCAGTAACGATTTGCTCAGCCTCGCGGTACGTCAGGTCCGGGTGCGCGGCAAGGTATGCGCGAACGGCCTTCTTGCGAGCAGAATCCTTTGTCATATTGGTCCTCCAACCACTGTTCAACGCGCGCAGCAGCCCGCATCCACTGCACGCGGAAGTGCGTTGGATGGTTGATTTCGCAGATCCTGTGGACCTTGCCCTCAGACGTCGTGTGCGATGCGGGCGCACGTGACTCGGGTGAAGCCATGCGAGACGGCTCAAGATCAAAGTTAGCAGAAGTCGCCAGTCCTTGCAAACTCACGCGAGGCACCGGTCCATGGACGACAATGACCGCACCGAAGCGGGTGCGAGGGCCGCCGCAGGGCTGGCCGGCATGAGAGGTTCTTCCGCTCTCAATGCCCGGCTTCCTGCGGAAACGATGCGGCAGGCCGATGCTTCCCGAAGTCCGCTATCGCGTCCCTCCATCGACCTGCCGCCCACCGACTATAACGCCCCGGTCGAACACACGTTCCCTAGGGTTCAGTCTGACTTCGGTTCTCTGAGGTTACGTCCATGAGGATGGTGTACGAGCTGGATCCGAATGAGATGGCCGGCGTGTCGTAGCCGAACGAAAGACGGTCACCGCGTGATTCTTCGAGAGACCTACCAAGTCGACTCGAGACAGGACCACACGATGACCACTGCCCACAATATCGACCTGCACCAGCTCGTCGAAGACCGACTCACCGGCGCCAGCCCCGATCTGCTGCGGGAGCTGCTGACGCTGTTCATCCACGCCCTGATGGGCGCCGAGGCCGACGTCCTGTGCGGCGCCGGCTACGGGCAACGCACCGACGACCGCGTCAACTCCCGCAACGGGTATCGGCACCGTGACTTCGACACCCGGGTCGGAACCCTCGATGTCGCCATCCCGAAACTGAGGTCCGGCAGCTACTTCCCGGATTGGCTGCTCGAGCGCCGCAAGCGTGCCGAGCGTGCCCTGACCACGGTGGTCGCCACCTGCTATCTGCTCGGGGTGTCGACCCGCCGGATGGAGAAACTGGTCGAGACGTTGGGTATCACCTCGTTGTCGAAGTCCCAGGTCAGCGTCATGGCGAAGGAGCTCGACGAGCAGGTCGAGGCGTTCCGCAGCCGGCCCCTCGACGCCGGCCCGTACACGTTCGTCGCCGCCGACGCCCTCGTGCTCAAGGTCCGCGAGAACGGCCGGGTGGTCAACGTTCACGCCCTGGTCGCGGTCGGGGTCAACGCCGACGGCTACCGCGAAATCCTGGGCATCGATGTCACCTCCGCCGAGGACGGCGCCGGCTGGCTCACGTTCTTCCGCGGACTGGTCGCCCGCGGGTTATCCGGGGTGAGGTTGGTGACCTCCGATGCCCATGCCGGTCTGGTCGCGGCGATCGGCGCCACCTTGCCCGGTGCATCGTGGCAGCGTTGCCGCACGCATTACGCGACGAATCTGATGGCGGTCACCCCGAAGACGTCGTGGCCGTGGGTGCGCACGCTGTTGCACTCGGTCTACGATCAGCCTGACTCGGAATCTGTTCACGCACAATATGATCGGATCATCGAAGCCCTCGCCGAGAAGCTCCCGAGGGTTGCCGACCACCTCGACGGCGCCCGGGCCGATCTCCTCGCGTTCACCGGATTCCCGAAGCAGATCTGGCGGCAGATCTGGTCCAACAACCCGCGATCGGTTGAACAAGGAGATCCGCCGGCGCACCGACGTCGTCGGGATCTTCCCCGACCGCACCGCCCTGATCCGCCTCGTCGGCGCCGTCCTCGCCGAACAGCACGACGAGTGGATCGAAGGACGCCGCTACCTCGGCCTCGACGTCCTCTCCCAGGCCCGAGGCGACAAACCCGCCGACACCGCCACCGAACCCGCCGAGGAGGTTGCACCAGCACTGACCGCATAACCACCCGAGGAATCACGCGGCGACCTCGTTACACCACGCATCTGGACTTGACCTTCTCTGAACTGCTGGTTTGCTTCGCGGACGGCGTCTTCGGCGGTTGATCCGTTCGCTGCGGAGCTGTCCGTGTACGAGCGAGGGCCGACGGCGTAGTTATCCAGCGCGATAATGCCCAATAGTGACCAACACGGTCCCCGGCTGTCTTCCGGACGCCCTACGGTGACCTCATGGGGCGAATAAGTGGACTGGCTGCAGCGTCACTGTCGATTGGGGCACTGTTCCTGAGCGGATGTGTATCCAATACCGAGGAACCGGAGACCTTCCCCGCCACGGTCACTGTCGTCGGGAACGCGGAGCAAGCCGATCCCCGGACCGGACAGTGCATCATCACCACGATCCCGATCGCACCGAACGACATCGTGTACCTGCACGGCGAAAGCGCGGCCGCCTCGGCACGTTCCGTGCTGGAAATCGATACCGTCGAACGCAATGCCGACGGCACGGGAGTGTGTACCTATGTGGCGCACTTCGAGGCGGTTCCTGCCAATCAACGCAGCTACACGGTCACCGTGAGCAGTTCGGCACCCTATGCCGCAACCTTCGAGTCGTCTTCCTTCAACGCGGGCGAGATCGAAGAAGGAGCGACGTTCTACCTACACGAATTCCCGCCCCGCACCGATACCTCGGGTGCAGGCGACAGCGGCCCTATGGGGACACCGTAGCTCGGTCGAAGACAACTTCGTCGACTTCATCATGGACACTCGAGCACCAGCTCAGGGGAACACCAGTGCGAAAATTTGCGGTGTGGTGTCCTACGAACGCGCACCCAGTCGGGTGGTCGAACGGGCACCGACTGTGACCGCACCGGGTGGTCGTGGGCTGGACACCGTGCACCTGCGCGACGGCGCTGCGCCCCTCGGGAGTCACCGGACACCGCACGTACCTGTGCATCGTCTGCGATGCGGAGATCCTCATTCCGCCCCATACGGGGCCACCGTTCTCCGGGGTGCAGTGGCCGCCGAGACAGACACAGGAGCAACCAAGGCGCGACTCGGAAGGTGAGCGAGCCGGCCGGATCGCGGACGGGGCGACCCGCCGGGATCCAGAAAATTAGCTTCGCTAAAATTGTGGTTTGAACTGGGAAAACGACACGTCCCGTTCTGTCGTGTCGATCGGAGAAAGCACCACCATGAAGCCCGGCGATCAGGTGAAGGTCAGCGCACTCGGCAAGTTCGTGTTCACCGTCAAGGACGTCGATGAGGACACCGGCATGGCGATGATCGAGGTCAACGCCGACAGCCCGCTCACGTATCCGTGGCCGGCGCGCGTGAGCGATCTCGTGCCTGTCGAGGACTGACTGCGAGGGCTCTTCCTGTGCCGGTCGCTTCCGCTTCACCTGTTTGGTTCCGATCCGTCCTTTCGCTACGGTGACCGCTGCAATCACCCGAGTTCCCCGGTAGGTGAGTGATTCCCTGACGGGTCGAAGGATGGTCCCCGGCGCCCCCGCCGGGGACCATCGCCTTTTCCGCTGCTGGGCTGTGCGTGCAGCGGACGACACAGTGGCTACTCTCGGGCGCGTGAAGGACAGGACGCGAGCTCTCGGGAATACCGCCGATGCGATGACCGACGATGAGCTCGAGACCGCGATTGCGGCGCTGCACGGCCGTGAGCGGGAGCTTCTCGTCGCCGGGGACAGCGAGGCGGCGTTCGATCTGATGGGCACGAAGTTCGTTCTGCTGTCCACCCTGGAAGGTCGACGACGCTGATCGCTGCGGGGTTACTCCGCGTCCCCGCTGGGCGGGAGCAGCTCATTGATCAGATCGTCGGGCGTTTCACCGGCCTCGAGCCTGTCGATGATCGTGCGGGGATCTTCGATGTCGAACTTTCCTGCAATTGCATTGGCAGCGCGGATGTTCTGGGCGATGTGGTTCTTGATAGCTTCTTCGCCATGTGAGGCGAAGATTTCGCAGAGAGCCTGAGTGCGGCTTTGCTTGTCGGGCATGGCGTTCCCTTCGCGGACATCATCCGGTCGTGCTCGGTTCGTGCTGGTTCGTGGCGGTCGGTGCCGTCACTGCCCGACGGTGCGCTTCTTGCGGCGCCGGACCTTCTCGACGTCGGGGAAGGGCTGACCGTCGTTGTAGGTGTGCTCAAGTCGGTGGGTGTGGTCGGCGATGGCTGCCTCGATGAAGGAGTTGAGCGAGCCGTGAGCGCCGGGATAGACACCGCGCAGGCGCTTGTGCGCGGTGGTGGCGGCGTCGATGACCTTTTCGGCACGGGTGAAGGTGCGACGAGTCACGGTGGGCGGCAGGGCGTGGGCGGGTGCGGCCGACGTCGGCGTGGCATCCGCGTCAGTGCGCGGGCCGGGGAGGGTTTTCGTCGTCCACATCCGCCCCGCTGTACATGCCGTCGATCTTCGTCACAGACTCTCGTCTCCTTCGTCGTAGATGGTGTGGTGGTGAGCGCCGCCGATCATGACAGTTCGGTACGACTGGTCTCACAGCGTCGTCGCCGAAGGGGGCGACGAACGCGACAGGGCACGGTCGCCGTCGGGACTTGCTGCTCACGGAGTGTTTTGCGTCCGTGCGGCGGTGCTGTGCGGGCTGACTGGCACGCCGCAGCAGCCACCGCGACCAGCACGAGTGCGGCTGCGGTGATGGCAACACAGGTGGGCCGCCATTCGACCTAGTGATTCTGGATAATCTTGCATTCCGTTCTATGCGGTATTTCATCTGTCGGTCGAACTCTGGACCGGTGTCGTAGCCGGGGCACGTGTCGTCACTCGCCGAGATGGGTGTCTTCTCTGGTCTCGGTGTCGAGGCGGCTGAGGATGCTGTCGTCGACTGCGGCGGCGAGGGTGGCGGTGTATTCGTACTCGTCGATGCGGTCGAGGGCGCCGGCGATGTGCTCAGCGGGGATGGTGATGCCGATGCGGGGGCGGGCGTCGATGAGCAGGTTCAGGAAGGGAGCGGGGTCGTAGTTGTCGGTGGCGCGGATGAGTCGGCGCAGTGCTGTGGCACCGGCGATAACGGCGTCGACCTCGGTGGCAGCAGTGCCGGTGGTGGCGACGGTGTGGTCGAGGTGCGGATCGCAGGTGACGGTCCAGGTGTGCATGTCGTGGTCTCTCCTGGCTGGAAGGTGGAAGGTCAGTGCTGTGCTGGAGGTCAGTGTGTCCGGTTCCGGCGAGCGGACCGGAGCGCAGACGGGCAGGTGGCCCGGTTCTGTGGAGAACCGGGCCACCTGTGGATAACTACTCAGTTGTGTCCGTGCAGCGCGAGGGCTTTCTCGTCGGCGGGGAGCAGCACGGATCGGGCGACTTGGACGGTGCGGGCCAGTTCCGCCACGAAAGCCTTGTGTCCAGCCTTGTCGAAGAAGCGGAAGGTCAGGGGTCCGGCTTCCACATCGACCCAGTGCACGTGGCGTCGACGCTCGGGGGAGAACGCACCGCCGGGCACGACGCTGGTCTGGGGAACCTGCGACCAGTTCACCGTGACCAGGTGCTCGTCGGAGGCGAACCGGTCGGGGCTGAGCATGAAGTGCTCGGGCAGTGCCATCAAGTAGCCCCCGCTCTGCGGACGGCGCAGCACAGTGATCAGCACGCGGGCCACGGCCGGGTCGGTGAAGACCATGCGCACGGCTCCGAAGGTGACGAACACTGCGGCGCTGGCGGTCAGCGCGCTGGTCACGTCCACGCGGACCTGCTGGTGTTCTCCGGCGATCATGATGGTGCTGCGGGTGGTCAGGCTCGGAAAGATGCTCGGTTTCTGCGACGTCATGGGTGCGCTCCCTGCGCTCGAAGTAAGAACCACCGGCCGGGGCCGGCTGTTCTTGTGCCCTTCTGGCAGGGAGATGACGACCGGCATCAGGGCCGCGGGAGTGCAATCCCTGGGACGAAAAGTTCCGGGGGAGCGCAGCGGGGGAGGAAGTTTTCGGGCCGTCAGGCCGCGGAGCGCCCAGGGGTTGCGCGGAGCGGACCGCCGGTCACAATCGGATGGCCAGAAGGGCACACCATGAGTTCTTGTCCCGGGCGCAGCGCAGCGGAGCTCGATTCGGTGGACACCGAAGGTGGCCCTGACGCGGGGGAGTAGAGGTCGACCTCGCCTGTCGTTGCCGGTACGGAGCTCTCTTTGGTGCTCGGCGTGCTCGACGAGAGGAAAGCCGTTTCGAGGCTTGTCGTCGAGTGCGCGCAGCACTCACCGAGAGAGGTCGGGTCCGGTTTCTCGGGTCGGTCCGGTGTCAGGGGGAGCAGCGGACGTTGAGGGGTTCTCGCCTCGGTTCTTGCTGTTGAGCATCTGCTCGACCGAGCGGGGATGGCCGAGGAGAGCGGCGGCGATGTCGGCGGCCACCGACGCCGGGAGATCGGAGGCAGGATTTTCCTCGCCCTGGGTCGCGGTGGGGTCGGCAAGACTGCTCAGCCAGTTCCGCGCTCGATCGAGGGAGAGGTCCTTGTTCTCGGTGTAGGTCGGTGGCCACTCGATTCCGCTGTCGATGCGGGCGCGGATGTCGGCGGCTCGCACGAGTTGTTCTGCGACCAGGGCGGCGACGAATTCGTAGTCTTTCTCGCGGCCGGCGATCGTTTTCGACACGCACAGATCCACTGGGTCCAGGCACAATCCGGTTCGGCCGTAGAGGGTGGAGGTGTCGTCGTCGACGATGAAGTGGACGAGGCGGTGTTCCCAGTGTCGGGGCAGGACTACGACGTCTTTGTGGATGCCTTCGACGTAGAAGCCGAAGGACATGTGGAAAGGGGAGCCCTCGCCGAGTCGGGCATCGAGGAGCAGCAGCTTGTCTTCGACGGCAGGTGGATCGGTGATCCCACTCAGGGGCAGGATGTCGACTTCTCGCGAGAGGAAGGCGGCCGGAGGCAGGGCGGTGGTGTCGAAGCTGCCGAGGATCGATTGGGAACCGAGCACGATCACGCGAGGTTCGTCGAGGTTGGCGCACGCGGCCCTGATCGCCCGTCCGAGTTCGTCCCGGTTCACCGCTGCGCAGTAGCTTTGAGTCTGGTGCCGAATTCGGTGAGGACGCGGCGACGTTCGTCATCGCTGAGCAGAACCGACAGGGGGGACAGGTTGCGCATTTCCCGGCTGGTGTCGTCGTCCGTCTCGACGATCCGGCGGATGTCATCGATGTCGTTGGTGCGGACGATCATGTCCCATCGGTCCAGGTAGCGCTCCATCAGTGGGCTCCGGTTCACCTGACGGCGGATCGTTTGCAGGCTGCGGCGCACCGGTTCGGTGTCGACCGACAGACCGGTGGTGATGATCTTGTCGAGCACGGCGGACTGCACGAGCTGCTGACGCACAGTCTTCGGTGTGACCACGCTCATCTGTCCACCTCCTCGGCTCGAACCATCTGCGCCCTCTGCACGGATCGCTCTCATGATAGTGCGTGTATACAGCAGTTTCACCCTGTTGTTGCTCGCTGCAACACTTCCGGGTGGTGCTCGGTGATGCACGGCGGGCCAGCGATGACGGTCCACTTTCCTCTGCAGAACCCTGACCGGCAGGCGCGGCGGGGGGTGGATGCACCATGGCGTAGATGCGAGTGTCGGTGGCGATGCTGCGGCACCGCCAACCGCCAACTGCGTATCGGTCTAGAAGTCGAGGTCGAGGGTGGGTCGGCTGCGAGGCGCGTCCACGGGTGGAATCACGGGGTCCGGAGTGGAGGTGTTGGCGGTGAAGTCGTGGACAGAGCGTGGGTGCGCAGACATGGCGGCGGTGATGGCGCGCAGATCGACGCCGTGGTCGATGATCGGGCCGGCGGGATCAGGATCGGCCGCGTCGGTGATCGCCATGTCCAGCACCTCGCCCGTCAGGCGGGTGTCGCCGGTCTGCATGTACTCGAAGCGTCCCCAGACGAACTGCTCACGCAGGTCCCCAACCAGCGGGTTCTGCTTCAGTTCGGCCTTGCTGACGGCCCGGAAACGGTCGGTGTCGAGCCTGTAGCCGGCCTCGGCGGACAGTTGCCGGAAAAAGGAGAATTGAGTACGGGTGTTGCCCTCACGAAATGGATGGACGAAGTTTATCCGCAGCCACACTGTGGCCAGTTCTCCGATGAAGTCGCTGCGGGCAAGTCCGCGCAAATTGTCTTTAACAGCGATGCGGTCGAGAACGACTTTAGCGGCTTGGGGGACTTCGCGGGCCTTGAAATACTTGTGCGGAATTTCGGTGACGCGGTTTTGCCCGTTGCGGATGGCGGCGACGTCCGGCCCCCACTTGACCATCGGCCAGTCCTGCGGGGCAGTGCGCAGTTGCCCGGCCCAAGGGTAGATGTCCTGAAACAGCTGGTAGTGGGTGCGCTGGAAGTGGTCCAGGTCGTAGCGGCCCGGAAGGGGACGGTCGGCGAGTTCTTGCATCCGCGAGTAGCTGACGGCACCTTCGACGCGATGCACGACCTCGGCGTCCGGGATGCCGTGGGGCCACTTTTCCGATCGCAGCAGCAAATTTTTCAGGACGGCGCGGCTGGGGTCGGGCATGTCGTCCGCGTTCCATTCGATCGTCTCGGGAATGAAGTAGTCCAGCCACTCTGGTGAATATCGCGGGGTCATATCAGTCGATGTCGTATCCGGCCTCCCGGGCGATGATTTTGGTGACTTCTTCGACCGTTTTGGTGCCCCGGATCAGCTCGACCAATAATTCCTTGTCGCCGTCGCTCATCTGGCGGCCTTCGATCGCCATGATGGGTTCCATTGCGGCGAGGGCGGCGCGAGCTTCGGATTCGGTCTTGCGTGGTGTCACGGATTCCCCTTGGTCGGTGGTGGCGGTGGGGCAGAGCCTTGGGGCCGGTTCTGCCCCACCGGTGATGTCGAGCCTAAAGGCGAGGTCAGACGGCGCGACCGTCTTCGTATCCGCCGTCGCATCCGGCTTCGTACCGGCGCATCGGATCGGTGTACTGCGGCTGGTCCGGCCCGGTGCGGCGCGGATCGATCGGACGTAGCGGGCGCAGGTCGCCGGCTGCCCGCAGTCCCTTCTCGAGCATCTCGTCGAGCACGAAGGTGTCCTCGGCGAGCGCCACCGTCTCGGTCGGGTCCACGATCGCCTCGTCCGGGTCGATCACCGTCTCGGTCGGCTCGACGACAGCATCGGTGTCCGTTTCGTCACCCACCACTATTTGGTCGTCAACTCCGATTGCCGTGTCGGCAAGTGTTGTGGTTTCCGTCGTGGTGGTGAGACGTTCGCGGCGTTCGATGCCGACCTGGTGGATCGCTTCACGGCCGATGTTCTGCTCGGCGGCGAACTTCTCGACCGCTCGGGTGGCGATGCTGAAGGCTTCGCCGCGGGTGTTCACGGCCTCGCGGTCGATGCCGCCGTTACCGTCCCAGGCTTCGAGGTGCCATTGCCGCTCGTCCCAGCGCACTCGCGCACCGGGCCGGCCGCTGCCCGAGTCGAAGCCGTACTGCCAGATCGCTTCGGTGTCGTCGAGGGCCACCCACGGATCGGCCTTGCGGTTCGCCTCGCGCATCTCGGCGCCGTCGAGCCATGCTTGCCGGGCTGCGGCCATGCGCTCGGGCACCGAGGCGATGAGCTCGGCCTTGCTCATGTTCCGGTGTTCGGCCCACGCATCGGTCGGGTTCAGATCCAGAGTCCACTGCGGGTACTGCCCGTCCGCAGCCCGGCGCTGCTGGTCTTCGCGGACTCGGCGCAACGCCTCGGGGGAGTTCTCGCGGGCGTTGACTTCGAGCCGCAGTTCCTCAGCCCGCAGCTTCGCGGCCTCGAGTTCGGCCGTGTCGGTGAAGTCGAGTTCCGGCTCGGCCTCGGCCTCGGCGAGTCGGCGACGGTTGTGTTCGATCCGCGACTCGATGGTGGTGATGTGCCGGTCGGCGCGATCGGCGATCTTGCGGATCGTGGACAACATTCCCTGGGCGCCGGTGGAGCGTTCGAGGACGTTGAAGAACCGATCCCGCTCGTACCAGGCGGTTTCCTCACCGACGGTGACGGAGAACTGGCCGAGGGTCTGGCTGTAGCCCAGGCTCAGCGGCACCCCGCCGATGACACCGAAAACCTGCTCGTCGTTGCTGCGGGTCACCTCGTCTTTGAGCCGGATCAACGACCCTCGCAGGGCATCGGCCAGCTCCGCCGTCTGCGAGTCGGGGATCGCCTTGTCGGGGAACGCCCACGTGCGCTGGGCACGGTCTTCGATGCCGCTCCAGGCTGCGAGCTTGCCGGCGACCTCACGGACCTCGGGCAGTCGCTTCTCGTCGGCGGTGATCGACCGGCTCAGTGCCCGGATCGCAGCATTGCGGGCCGCGTTGGCGCCCCGCACCGCATCGCGGCGGGCTTCGAGTTCGGCGACCTTCTGGTCGGCTTCGACCTGCTCGACGAACACCGGATCACCTGTGGCTGCGGCCTTGCTCTGCGCCCACGAGACGGTCAGATCTCCACCGAGGTCTTCCATGGTGGGCGGCACATCGGCCTTGCGGATCATCGCCACGAAGTTCGATTTGCGGGCGACGTACTGGTACATCATCGCGTCGTAGGAGCGGCGGGCGACCATGTTGACCACGCTGACGGTCTCGTGGACGTTGCCCTGGCGGATGATGCGGCCGAGGCGTTGTTCCATGTCCGCGGCCGTCCACGCCGGGTCGAGGTTGATCATCTGCTTGAGTGCCCGTTGGACGTTCAGGCCGGTGCCGCCCTTCTTGGTGGAGGTGAGCAGCACCCGGATCCGCCCGTCGGCGCAGGCTTGCACCAGGCGGGCCTTGGCCTTGGGGTTGTCGTAGTCGTGCATGAACGCGATCTCTTCCCGTTTCATGCCTCGGGCCACCAGGGCGTCGCGTAGTTCGGTGTAGAGATTGCGGGCCTTGGGGCCGGCTCCGGCCTTGGGGGTGCCGCGGTCGCAGAACACCAGCTGGAACACCCCGGTCATCTCGGGGCCGTACTTGTCGGCCGGGATGCGCAGGTCGGCGTGGTCGCGGTGGACCTGCCAGATCAGGTCGGCGGCATGCTCGACCCGGCTGTGCTGCGGATCCGGTGCACCCAGGTTCGCCAATGACGGATACATCGTCAGATTCCGCCCGTCGGTGGCGATCTTGAGGCTGTTGTCCAGATCCATCCGATCGCCCTGGATCTGGGACATGCGCACATCGAGGTCGGCCATCGCGTCGATCGAGTCCTGGCCCATGTCGAACTCCACGATCTTCGGGGCTCCGCCGTCGAGGACGGGCAGGCGCACCGGGATCCGATCGGAGGTCACCACGTCCCGGAACTGGTCGAGCATCGCCACCAATTGCGGGACGTTGGCGTATTCGGCCATGCGGGTTTTCATCTGAATGCGGGTGGCGGTGGTGTTCATCTCCGGCACCGACACCGGCTTGGCGAAGGTACCCGCCCAGTTGTCGATCCGTCCCAGGCCGGCCTCGTGCAGCAGGTCCGGGCGCAGGTACTTGGTCATCACCCAGATTTCCGACAGCGAATTGCTGATCGGAGTGCCGGTGGCGAAGGCGATCGCCTTGGCCGGCGCGTGCGCCATCCCCTGCTCGGCGCCCAGGGCGCGGGCCTTCTCCCGCAGGTACTTGGCCTTCATCTCCAGGTCGGTGGCTCGCTGGGAGCCGTTGGTGACCGCCAGATCGGCGCTGTTGGACGGGCGTGTGAGGTTCTTGTAGTCGTGGGCCTCGTCGATGAACAGGAAGTCGGCCCCGGACTGTTCGAAGGTCAGTCCTTCGTCGGTGGCCTTGGCCGCGATGATCTTCTCGACCCTGGCCTCGGCGTTCTTGATCGCCTGCTCGATCTGCTTGACCGTGAACTCCGCGCCTTGGCTGTTGGCGGCGTCGAGGGCGTCGCGCAGCTCACCGAGTTCGCTTTCGAGGTACTCGATCTGCGCTTCGCGGCGCATGGCGATGCGACTGAACACCGACTGCGGCACGATCACCAGGTCCCAGTCCCCGACGGCGCTCTGCCCGACGAAGCGTTGCCGGTCATCGCGCCCGTCCAGGTCGGCGGCGACGAGGATGTTCGCGTTCGGATAGGCGTCGCGGGCCTCGACCGACCACTGTCCGAGCAGGTGATTGGGCACCACGATCCACGGCTGGCGGATCTGCCCGAGCCGTTTGGCTTCCATGCACGAGGCGGTGATCGTCAGGGTCTTGCCGGCCCCGACGACGTGGTCGAGCAGGATCGTCTCGTCGTGCAGGAACCGTGTCACGGCGGCGGCCTGGTAGTCGTACGGCGTGTACTTCGGGTTCATGCCGGGAAACGCCTTGCCGGTCGCGTCGTGGACCGGCTTGACGTAGGAGTTGTAGCGCTCGTTGAAGATGCGGGCCAGGCGCACATAGCGGTCGCCGTCCTCCCACAGCCATTTTTCGAACCGCTCCTGCAGGGCTGCGGCCGAGGCTTGTGCCTGCTCGGTGAGCTTGACGTGGAACCGCGGCTTCGGGGAGCGTTCGAGCTCGTCGCCGGTCTTGTTGACCTGGACCGGTTTGTTGTTGGCGAGCAGCTCGACCATCTTCACGCCCGGCAGCCGGGCACTGCCGTACTTGTCCGGGTAGCCACCGGAGAATTCGTGGCGGCTTTTCTGGTCGGTTTTGATCTGCCAGTTTCCGCTGACCTGATCGTGTTCGACGGTCAGCCGGTCCGGGCGCAGCCCGAACTCCTCGACCAGAAACGCGCGGTAGTCCTCGATCGGCACCCAGGTCGCGCCGATGCGCACCCCGATCTCGGCGGGATCCACATCCGGCGGCACCACCTCTGCCAGTGCCTCCACCAGCGGCGCGTAGCGAGGATCGTCGCCGGCTTTGATCGTCGCCCGCGCCAGCTTGTCTCGCACCTGCCCGGACAGGGCCACGGTGGCCAATTCCCACCGGTCGGCGTCGTGCAGGGACGGATAGATCTTCCCCTGAGCCTGCTCGAGCGCGTCCTCGACGGACATCTTCAGCAGCTCGGCGACTCGCTGCGGCGAGATGTGCCCGAGCTCGTCGAAGCTGATCGCCAGCGCTTCGTCGACATCGGCGGCGCTGGCGGCCTTGTCCTTGAACGGGGTGGTGTCCTCGGTGAAGATCGCCGTCTTGGTCGCCACTGCGTCGCTGCCGTCGAACTTCGACTGGAAGTTCTCGATGGCCAGCACCATGCCCAGGCGTGGATCCCGGGCGATCGCGCCTTGCAGATGCGCGGAATAGCGGCGCGGTTGCGGCTGCTCGGACGCCTTCTCGTACAGCTCCTCGTACACCTCGTCGGGGATCGACCCGGTGTAGGGGCCGGCATCCTTCGGATCCAGCCCGTCGGCGAGGGCCTCCTCGCGACCGGTCTTGATCCGCCACTCGGCGATCGCCTTGTCGAGGCGGGCGGCGATCTTGTCTTCCGACAGCGGGGTCGGTTCGGTGAGCTTGAAGCGGTTCAGCGGCCCCCACGTGCCCACGTAGCGGTCGTAGAGGCCACCGAGGCGGGCGCGGATGACGTCGCGGTCGGCGACGGTGGCGGTGCGCGAGCGGCTGGCCTCGGCCAGCTCCATCACCGTCTCACCGAGACCGGTGATGACCTTCCACTGCTCGGCCAGGTCCTTGCCGCGGCAGCCGACCTCGGCCCAGCCGCGACCGAGGGTGAACTGCTCGAAGCGGTCCTCGGTCTCGTTGAAGCGCATCGCACCGGGCAGCACCTCGTGGGAATCGAGGTCGGCGCCGGTGCGCAGCCCCGGCGTGGTGAACGCTTCGACCTGCGCCGGAGCGGGGGCCGGGGCGGTGAATCCGAGTCCGCGATCGACGGCGTGGTCGATGATCGGGTCGAGCTGCTCGCGCAGCTGCGTCGCCAGCGGCTTTGTGGTGGTGGGGGCAACGCGCAGCGACGATCCGGCGTACATGCCGCCCCCGACCGTCAGGGTGCCCAGCACCCGCTGCGGGTACTTCTTGAAGTATGGGTTGATCCAGGTGTGGGCGGCTTCGCCGGTCTTGGCGTCGATCGGTTCGACCTGGACGGCGGGCTGTGCCCATTCGAGGGTGTCCTCGGTGGGGGTGGCGCCGTCGTCGCGGCGGCGGAATACCAGCACGTCGGTGACCACGTCGGTGCCGGCCTGCCGGTCGAATGCCCCGGTGGGCAGGCGTACCGCCCCGATTAGATCCCCCTTGGCGACGATCGCGGCGCGTTCTTCGGCGCGGCGGGCATCGGAGGTGAACATCGAGGTGACCACCGCGACGTAGCCACCGGGAGCGGTCAACGCCAGTGATTTGGCGATGAAGTGGTTGTGGATGGACAGACCGTCTGCGTTGTGGATCGGGTCGACGGGCGCGAACTTGCCGAACGGTACGTTGCCGATCGCCCCGGTGAAGGTGTTCTCGGGGGCGAAGTTGCGCTCGAAGCCGTGGTTGCGGATCTGCTGCGAGGGATACAGGTAGTGTGCGATTTTCGCGCTGATCGGCTCGATCTCGACGCCGACCATGCGCACCGACTCCGGTGCGGTGCCGACGAAGTGGCCGGCCCCGCAGCCCGGCTCGAGCACCACGGCGCCGTCGGGCAACCCGGCCCGCGCCACCGCCCGCCACAGCTCCGCCACCACCGCGGGGTCGGTGTAGTGCGCGTTCAGGGTGGTCTGACGGGCCTGGGCGAAGCCCTTGTCCCCGAGCAGGTCCAGCAGCTCGGCGTGCTCGTTACCCCACTGCGCGAGGATCTTCGCTCGGTTGTCGAAGATCTCCGGGATCGCTCCCCAGCCGGACCACTGCGCCAGCACCGCCTGCTCGTCGGCGGTGGCCGGTCGCTGCTGCTGGTCGAGGTGCTGCACCAGACGCAGAGCGGCGATGTTCGCCCGTGCCCGGGCCTTCGCCCCGCTGGGGACGAGCACCTCGGTTCCGAGGGCGAAGTCCTGCACCGCCGCGGCTGGGGCGGCAGGGCGGGCCACCGCGGCGTCGGCACCGTGTTCGGCGGCCGGCGCGCTTTCCTCGAGGCCGGTCTCCGCGACCATCTCGGGCGCGGTCGGCTGGTCCGCGGCCGCGGTGGCCGGTAGCTCGCTGCTGGCTGCGGCGGTGTACTTGGCGGCGGCGGTGCGGGAAACCCAGATGTGTGCGCCGGATTTCTTACGGACGCGCACCAGCTGGCGCTTGTCCCGCCACAGGGGACTCGACAGCGGCTCGCCGTACTCGGTCTCGGGAACAACCAGCTCGTCGGTGTCCACAGCCGGGGTCCTGGGCGCCGCCTCATCGGTCGAGGCGGCAGCCTCCGGCTCGACGGTCGCCGCCGGAGGGGTCGCGGCGGGCGCGGCAGGTTCTTCCTGCTCCAGAACCGGCTCGGGGGCCGGATCGGTGATCGGCCTGGCGTGGCCGACCATCAGGTGTTCGGTGAGCACCCACGAGGTTGCGGACGTCTCGAGGGCAGGGTCGGTGACGGTCGGGGTCGACGGCTCGGTGGGAGCGGGGTCGACCTCGTCGAAGATCACCGCGCCTGCGTCGTCGATCGCAGGCGCTACGACTCGGGGGGACGGCGGTTCGGCCTCCTCGCGCTGCGGTTCTGCTCCCGCGTCGACATCGGCCTCGGCCTGTGGGCCGATCTCGGCGGTGTTCTGCGGGTCGAGCTGCTCGCCGTCGTGTTCGGCGGCGAGCACGGTGCGGGCTTCGGCGATCGCGTCCCGCAGGGTCAGCTCGGGTCGGGGCCGGCCGTCGACGGTGGTGATGCGTTCTTTGCTGCCCGGTGTCCGCCCCAAGCGGATCGTCACGTGCCGGCCGTCCGGGTCGCCGATGACCACATCTCCGGCCCCGGCGAAGGTCAGATCGGCCGGGGTGAGGCTGTAGAGGTCGTCCCCGGCTGCCCGAAGCTCGCGCAGAACCTTCGGGTCCACATCGTGTTGAAGGGTCCAGGCCAGGTCGATGCCGTAGCGGTCGAGCAGGGCGGTTTCGGCCGGGAAGTCGCTGCGCAGCTGGTCGATGATGCCGCGCCGCACATCCTTGATGAGTGCGTGGTCGGCAACCGCGGAACCGGATTGGCTGTAGCGCCACAGCAGGTCCGCACTGGCGGCAGCGTGGTAGAACTCGTTGTTGCGGGCGTAGGCGATCGCCCTGGTCAGCACGGTGGCGCGGGCCTGGGCGTAGGGCCGGTAGGCCCGCTCGATCCACTCCGGGAGCGCGATGTTGCGGGCTTCGAGCAGCGCACCGATTGCCGCCCGGGCGTTGCGGCCGCAGGTTACGGAGCTGCTCTCGCCGCCGAGGGTGTAGTCCCAGCCCCGCATCGGGAAGTAGGCGACCTTGCTGTTCGGATGGTCCTTCAACGTCAGGGCGCAGTAGGCCGCCCCGTCCTGGAACTGGGCGGACAGCTCCGACGGGTCGGGTGCGGGCAGGTTCGGGATGATGTTCCCGCGCATCTCCGCAGCCAGACGCTCGGTGGGAATGTCCGCGGTGGCGGCGATCAGATCGGGGCGCTCTTCGGCCATGACCTCGAAGGCGGTCTCGATACCGATCTCGATGATCGGGGTGCGCGGGTACATCGGCAGCCCGACCCACGATCCGAGCAGCGGGTCCCGTCGGGCGTGCATGGTCATCCACGCCGTCCACTGCGCGGCGGTGCCTTGATCCCAGGTCAGCTCGGGACCGTGCACACGTTCCCATTCGGCGTAGGCCCGCTCATACAGCTCGTCCGGCAACCGGTGCTCGAGCAGTACCTTCGCTGCGGCCTGGCGCAGCGGGGGCGCTTCGCGGGCGGCCTCGGCGATCAGGCTCTTGACCTCGGAACGGGTCACGGCCGGCAAGTAGTCCGGGCGCCGGCCTTCGACCTGGGCGATCAGCCGCGGATCGACGGCGACCTCGGCGATCAGAGCCTGCCGTTCGCCAGCAGTGGCCTCGCGACGTGCCTGCTCGACACCGGCGAACCACTGGTGGCGGATCTCATCGCGACCCGTGCGGCTGCGCACCTTGCTGATCGCGGCGGCGACCTTCGGATCGGTGTCCGGCTGCGGCAGCGTCAGCGGATCGGCCGGGTCGTAGGCGGCGCGGCCCCTGTCCCACCACTGATCGGCCTCGACCGTGGCGGCGTGGTCGATCCCGTCCTGCACTGCGGCGACGTGCTCGCCGCGCTGCTCGGCGGTGGCCGGTTCGGCCGGCTCCTGGGTGTCGAGTACAGCCTGGGTGGTGTCGAGGAAGTCCTCGGTGAACGGACGCTCGACGTCGGCGCGGGCCTCGACGATCGCGTCGGCGACCTCGGTGGTGACCGGATGCTGTGTCGGCTCGCCGGTGCGGGCCTGCCAGTACGCCTCGGCAGCGCGGTGCCCGAGCTCGCCCCAGCGTTTCGGGTCGGACAGCATCACTCGGCACACCAGGAACTGCTCGTCGGTCAGCGAGTCGCGATCGGCCATCAGATCCGCGAGGGCGACCTGGGCCTTGACCGTGAAATGCCCGTCGGCCCACGCCAGGAACTGCGCTGCGGTGTTGACCTGCGGGTTGGCGGCAGCGTCGGCCTCGGTGTCCGGTTCGGCGAGGCGTTCGAGCAACCGGCGCTCGACTTCGGCCAGGGGGTCGATCCGCGGCCGCGGCTGCTGAGGCTGCTCGGCCTGCGGTTCTTCGCCCTGAGATGCCTCGGCAGCGGCCGGGGCAGGTGGTGTGGCCGGCTCGGCCGGTGTCGCGGCCGGGATGAACATCGGCCCTGCGGGACGGTCGGTGAACTGGGCGTTCGGCAGGTTGCCGGCCAGCATCGCCGCGATCAGATCGTGCGCTTGACCTTTGGTGATGCCGTCGTCGAGGACGAACGGCACGTTCGCCTCCGCTGCCAGACGCTCGATGGTGCGCAGTTGCCGCTCCGTTGCGGGATGCTCCCGCCAGGCCGGCTGCGCGGCGGCCACCTCGCGCACCGCCTGTTTGGGGACGGCCTCCGGGTTGATGCCCCAGGCGTGCAGCTCGTTGTGCAGCTGGTTCTCCTGCGCCCGCAGCTCACGCCAGCGTCCACGCAGACGGTCGAGCCGTTCGGTCAGCGTGGTGACGCGCTGACTGTTGGTCTCGATGCCACGGTCGAGTCCACGTTCCTGTGCGGTTGCGAGGGCGTTCTTGGCCTTGGCGAGGAGATCACCGAGCTTCTCCCCCTGTGTTTCCAGTTCGACGAGCTGGTCACGGGCCTGCGCCCACTGTGCCTGGATCAGAACGGCAGATCCGGGTCCTCCGGCGGGTTGCGCCGCATCTCGTCCTCGATCAGCTTCGTCAGCTCGTCGGCCAACCGGTCGCGGGAGGTCATCGGTACCGGCTGGTTGTCCTCGATCCGCTGTGCGATCAGGGACTTCGCCAACGTTCGGAACCATCCCGGCCTGTCCAGCCACACTCGTTCGACCACGCGAATTGCCGTCGGGTTCGGCTTCACGTTCCGTGTCCGCCAGCGATCCGGGTCCTGCGCCCTCCGGGCTGCTTCCCAGTCCTTGTCGAGTTCCTGTTCGGCCCACTGCTCGAACTGCTCCCAGTCCTGTCGGATCTCGGGGGTCACCTGCGGATACAGTTCGTTCTCGAGCACCATCTCCCGTGCTGCCCGCCATGCCGTTTCCTTGGCCTGTACCGCGTCCTGGTACGTCGCGTCTGGTGCCGGCGGGTTCGCCTGCTCGAACTGTTCGGCCGCGTCCTCGGTCAGCTGCTGCAGGCGCAGGGCCTCCCGGTCGATCCGTTCCTGCTCGGTCGCCGGATCGACGCCCAGCCACTCGGCCAGAATCCGCCTGGTCTCGGCCGCGATCGTCAGGTCGATCCCCTCGACCTGTGTCGCGAATTCCTCGCTCTGCGCCACTGCCCTGTCCTTCCTGATCTTCGGAACCGAATGCACCCTGCTGGGCGTTTTCGTCTGCCACGCGACCTCCTCGACTGCGCCCTGTCCGGGCGTAGCATCCCCATCCGACGGGACGACTCGTGAGGTCTATTCTACTAGGAACTCCGACATAAAACCACTTCTGACCTGCGGTTTTAGTGTTTTTGTTGGTGCTGGGTCCTACGGCAGTCGGGCGGCGCGAGGAGCAGCCGCGGCGGTCGCCAGAACGAACAGCAGCGGCAGAATCATCAGTCCGCCGAGGCCGGCGAGCACCGCCCGGCCGGTGCTTGCGTGGCGGCGATACGAGCGCCGTGCGCACACGATCGCACTGGCCGTGGCGAGCAGGTTGAACAACATCAGAACCACGAAGAAGTTCACAGCGAATCCTCTCGTCAGCTTGTGTTAGGTGCCGGGTCGGCCTACAGGTCGAACAGTGAGAACTGGCTCTTCGCGGCCTCGGTGTCGGTGTCGCGTTCGTAGCGTTGGGCCATCAATCGGGCGGTTTCCGGTGTGCAGCCGAGTTCCTGACCGATCGCGTGCCAGTCGGCACCCCCGGCGTTCATCTCCCATGCGGCGCGCAGTAGGTCGTCGTCCATGCCGCGTCCCCCTCTATCTCGGCTGGTGTTCAGTGCGTCCATTGTGCAATATTGCTGATTGGCCTACAAGCATGACGGACTCTCAGCTCCGAAAACACCAGCTCGAACATTCTGAGGTGTCTCGAACTGATAAGGAAACTCCCGTACTGGCCCTGTTCTGGCCGTTGGCCTGAGATGCACAAGCAATGCCGTCACAGCAATTCCACAAGTACGTACGCGAAGGATCGACTAGTGCCTGAGTAGGCCGATCACAGCAACGGGACGGGTAACGAGCACGCGAGGATCACTGCGGCAAAGCCTCTTACAAACCAGAAGGGGTCCGACGTGCTTGCCAACAAGGTTGACAGAGGCATCGTTCGGACCCCATACCGCGGTAACGCAGAGCGTCAGAGGCGGTTCCCGCTTAGGTTAACATGCGGCGGTGGAAAGACGCGTTTCGTGGATCTCGCAAGCTCGTTTTGAACCCTTCCTTGCCGCCGCCGACCAGGACGCGGAGCGCGCCTGGGCGCTCTATGAGTGGAACGCTAAGGTAGCTTCCGCCTTGTTCGAGTGCTTCCACCACACAGAAGTGCTTCTCCGTAACGCGATGATGCGCGAACTGGAGAAGACCCATCCTATGAACTACCCGTGGCAACGGGGTCCGAAAGCAATCGCCGATGCAGCAGACAAACGCAAACACCACAAAACCAAGGTGGCCTCACCGGACTCGATCATCTCCGAGTTGATGCTGGGATTCTGGAGAGAACTCCTTGCAGACTCGCCCGAGAACGACGAACTCTGGCGCCAGCACCTTCGTCACGCCTTCCCAGGGTCTTCGGGAACCAGACAATCCGTCTCCAAAGCCGTTTCAGACATGCATCGGCTACGAAACCGCTGCGCACACCAGGACTCACTTCTTGATTTCGATCCAGGTATCGAACTCAAGAAGCTGCTGTCCCTTGCCGAGTGGATCGACCCGGATGCCCGCGCCTGGATCGAGTCCATCGAAAGCGTCTCGAAAATCGCAGCGGCGCGTCCAGTTCCTCCCCGGAACAATGTCGTCATCGTAGGCGCCAGTGCCGAAGATGCGATCGCCATGTATGAGCGCGTCAGCGCCTACGTGTGTCCAGCAGATCGCAACTTCGCACCCATGGAATACATGGGTTTCTATGGAAACAAAAAGATCGAGCCATACTTTCCACGCATCCTAGAGATCATCGTACCTACCGTATGGAACAAGGACGAGCAAAGAAGGCTTTCTAATTCAGAATTCTCTCATGATAAGCATCTCGCTCGCGTCATGGGATATGGATTGAAGAACGGATGGGAGGCAGGAGAACAGTTCCAGGTTTTCCTGCTATCCGATCTCAAATCATCTGACACCATCAAGAGATCAACTCCGATTCAACACCACAAGAATGGACGCGGATCGGCGTTTGTACAGAACAAGCGATACCTTTCCCACACAGCACTTATGGCTGCAATAAACACCGACCATCTGACTTGAGAAGTCATCTAATCACGATCCCGAGCCTGGTTTCCCAGCCGCTCAACGACTTGCCGTGACAGATTCTGTCGTAGGCAATGGCATAGTGGTGCAGTGACCGAGAATCTTCTTCACAGTCTGCGCGAACGCGTACTGGACGAATCCGCACCTGTGGCTGGACTGCTCCGTGCATGCTTGATGCTCGGCGCAGAGACCGGGTCCGTGGACCTGCGACGCTGGGCAAGCAAGGAGCTGCGCGGGTATGACGATGGAGACGTCCCTGCCTATCGAAAGCTGGCACTCCCATTATTCGCCGACAGCGTAAGCGGCAATGTAGTAACAACGGGACAGCTGATATCCATTTTGCACGTTCCTGAGAAATATCGGGACCGCGTCCCTTCCGAGGTGGTCTTTCGCCAGTCAGTGGAAGAGCTCGAAGCTATGGCTACGAATGGCCCTGACACCCAGAAATTTACGAGCGACGTGTTACCCGCTGTCGCGGCAGCTTGGAGTACTGAAATTGGGGCTTTCCAAGAGATCACCAGCCTCTATTGGAAGGTAGGCCGAACTTCCATAGCCGGCATCGTCGGAATGGTTCGGACAACCCTTGTGGAAATGGTGGCAGATATGACGAAGGGCGTACCCATGAACGAGCTTCCCTCAAAGAATCAGGTCGATTCGGCTGTTCAGGTGAATCTCTATGGTTCTCAGGATCAGTACACAACCAACGTCGGCACGAATTCGGGCGTGATCGGCCAGGGTGCAGGGTCGCAGCAGACGCAAATGAACTATGGTGCGGTATCCGCTCAACTTGCCGAGTTGATTGCGCAGATGCGATCCGCCCTCGACGAAGTGCCAGACTCTGACGATCGAGCTGACGTCGAGCAAGCAATCGACGACTTCGAAGATGTCGTCACATCGAACGCCGAACCTGAAAAAGTACAGCGACGGGCACGTGCTCTCCAGCGCGTGGCCTCGGAAGTCGGCAGTGCCGTGCTCTCGGCAGCCGCAACAGAAGGCGCTCAACTCGCACTACAGGCCATAGGACTCGGGTAGGTGTTTCATTGGGCGTTGACTACTCCAGATGGCGGTACAGCGTCGGTGTCAACCCACTTATGTATGTCCATACTTCAATATTGCCGATTGGGCCACAAGGGTGACGGACTATACCGTGATTTCGGTGGGATTTGCTGCGGCTCGGGCACGTGCATGGCTTCGCTGCGCCAAGGACGCCTGGAGTTGTCTCTGGCCTTTCCTAGGATCGACTCGTATGAAACCCGTCAAGATACAGCTGCGCGAGCTGCCTTCCGACACTGAGCATCCTGATCGCAAGATGGCGGCTCACTGGTGGGACAACCTGGGGGAAGAGGAACGGTACAGGCTGATGGGAACCACCCTCATCTTCAGTGCCGCTTTCCAGGACCTGAAGGCACACACGAAGCTCTTGGCTCCGGGGCAATACGGCTGGACCGCGTACGACGAAGAGGCCGACCTCGTGGGCTACATCATCGGTGTGGTGAAAGAGGGAGTCCCGAAGGAGATGGGATTCGACTATCAGGTGGACCCCAGCCGACAAGGAATCGGAATCGGCCCGGCAATACTTCGGGAGATGCTGCGAGACTCGCAGTTCGCCCAGTTCGAGACCTTTTGCTGCACAGTTTTCCCGTGGAATGCGAAGAGTGTTCGGGTTATGGAAAAAGTGGGGTTCGTCCGACAGGAAGGTTCCGATCGGTACTACACCTACACGCGCCAACCGTCCTGACATCACAAAAGTGGCACGCTCGTCGTCGGTCGAGATTCGCCACCGAGTCAGGTGACACGGACAAGAACACGGCTGGCTCGTGCCCGTCGCTCTCTTTCTCGCTCAGCGGAACGAGCAGCAGCGGAACGCCGACGCGAGTCGGCCCTGACCTGGGGATCGACCTGGCGCGCAACGGTCGAGGGGTGCCATCGTCCGCCGCGTTTGGCGGGTATGCCGGCGTCATTGAGTCGGCGGGCGATCGTTCGCACCCCGGCTCCTTCGGCGGCCCATGCCTGCATTTGCCGAAGGACGGCAGCTTCTTCGGGATGCTCGAGGAGTTCCCCATCGACGACTCGCTGCCCGTAGGGGGGCGATCCTGTGGCGTATCCGCCTCTTTCGCTCTTCTGCCGTCGGCCTGATTTCAGGCGTTTGACGATCAATCCGCGTTCGAGCTGGGCAGCAGCTCCCATGACCTGTCGGACGAAGGTGCGCATCGGGTCGTCGTCGTCATCTGGGAGGTGTTCGCCTCGGTCTGCGGTGAAGACGCGCTTTCCGTGCGCCCAAACCACCGACAGGATTGCTTCCTGTTGGGTGAGGTGGCGGGCAAGACGATCGAGGTTGGGAGCGAGCAGAGCGTCGGCCTTCCCCTCAGCGAGTATCTGCAAGGCTTCGGACAGGCCGGGTCGTTCGTCGTCGCCGGCCTTGCCGGTGATCGCTTCGTCGCGGCAGATCTTCACGATGCGCATGTTGTGGACGTGGGCGTAGTTGCGGCAGTCCCGCTCCTGGACGTCGAGGCCGTAGCCCTCGAGTTGCCCTCCGGTGCTGACTCGCACCAGGACGACGACCCGGAGCGGACGCGATTCGAGGGGGGAGGTCACACTCTGAGTGTATCTATCTATAGGTATAGATAGAACAGTGCAGGTAGACAGCCTATGAGCGATTTGCAGGTAATCCTTGCGAATACAGCATGAGCACGTGCCTTTATGGCAAGGCGTTGTCGGAGCCGTCTCCTACACTCCGGGAGTGCTTCCGCATCCGAGAGATCTGCGCGCTCAGACCTGCTTCGAACATGAATGGTTGTCCGAAGACTTCATCGCTGAATCGCGCAGGGTATCGGCCGCAGCTGAAGAATCGGGGAACTCTCCAAGGAAGCATCACTTCGTCCCGAAGATGCATCTGAAGCGCTGGGCAATGAGCGGCAAGGTCCAGCGAACCGAGGTGGAGACACGATACGTGCACAACCCCCAGCCTTATGCGGAGGTCGCGCAGAAACCGAACTTCTATACCCTCCCGAGGACCGGCAGCACGATGGACTTCCCGATGAAGTGGGTCGAAACGCACCTCGGTCGCATCGAAACCGCCTGTACCCGCCATCTCGATGTCCTCGGCAACTGGACCGGAGTGTTCTCGGACGCGGCAGTGAAGCGCGATCTATCCGTCTTTTTGGGGTTACAGGTGACCCGCACGGTCAGCAACCGCAATCGCTACCTCGCTCTGATCCAGGCTCCTTCCCAGCAGAAACGTCGAGTGATGAAGCGCCTACATCCGCAGTTGACGTCTGCGCAACTGGATGAGGCTATGCAGAAGCAGCACTCCGACCCGAAAGAGGAAGCGCTACACCTCCTATTCGAGAACGTTCGATGGCCAGTTGCCCATGGTCTCTATCAGCGCGAATGGGCTGTCTACCGCACTGCCTCACCTATCATCACCTGTGACGATCCGGTGATCTTCGTCGCCGGCCCGCCCTTCGGAAGAGAACATTCCCTGGGAGCCGAAAGTGCAGCAGTGCTCTACCCGGTAGATCCGTTCCACGTGCTGGTGATGTTGCGCCCTGGGTTTTCCCACCGCGGCCCCTACCGCTTGAATCGCTCCGAGACCGAGAGCATCAACATCGAAGTGGTAGCTGGGGCCGATCGAGGAACATTCGAGCGTCCCGGTGACGCAATCGCCTGTGCCATTACCGTTCCTCCTCGACGTCAGCAACAGCTTGACGATGAAGCTGCTGCCTTACTCAGCGACTCCGAGCTCGATCGCTTGTGCATGCAGGACATAAGCCCCCGAAGTCGCTGGACTCAAGGATCCACGGGTCCTGCATGGCCACTTCCACGCTGGTATCGCTAAGTCTTGCTGCGAAGCGCGATCTCGGCCGTCTGAGATCCACGAATCTACTATGAAGACGCCGGGTGGATTCGAGTCTCGCGTTCACGTTGTATCTGCATATAGACCCCGGATCGGCTGAGGCCGAAGCGTTTCTGAAGTTGAGCGACGGACTCGCTGCCGGAGGCGTACAGCTCGTAGAGCTGGCGTCGTTGCTCGGCAGTGAGTTTCGGCTGTCCGCCCGGGTACCGTCCTGCAGCCTTGGCTTGCTCCCGTGGCCCTGTCAGGCGCAGCTCGTAGACCCCGGCCTCAAATGCGGGAAAGACGCTGGTGAACAACTCGAATGCGGTTCGGCCGGCCTCGGTTGCGGGATCGTAGACGGTACCACCGATGTTCAGTCGGGCCTGGCGTTCGCGGATCGTGGTGGTGACGTCCCCCAGCTCTGCGGCGGTGCGGGCGAGGCGTTCGAGGCCGGTGACCGTCACGGTGTCTCCGGGACAAAGGGCGTCGAGCATCGCATCGCGGTTCGGCAGGCGGTGCCGGGTGCCTTGTAGCCCGGTGTCGACGTGGATGTGATCGGATCGAACCCCCAGGGTGGTGAGCTGAGTGCGCTGACCGTCTTCGTCCGCTGTGTCACCGACTCGGGCGTATCCGATCATGCCTCCACTTTAGTTCATTCAGCAATGTTGCTGGCAGGACAGACTGGAGTGCACCACCAGGTAGATCGGAGTGTCCACCCTTCTGCAGTCTGTGCGACGTCGCCCCTACGGTCCGATCGCTATACAGCAGCGATGACGGTACCGGCCAGGCAATGTCAGCCGACGTGACCAGCAACTATTCGATGGCAAGCCGGTGCGGAGTCAGCGGCGCGGCAGCACTGCTCTTCTCCGGGATGCGGGGTCACCCCCTGCCGGGGCTTTCCGTCACACCTGACCGATGGACAGATACGCAAGTTGCGCTCGCAGGTTCTCGGCCGCCGCCTCCAGTTCGTGGACAGTGGCGTGCGTCGTCGAGCCAGCAACATCCGCGCCGGCCAACCGACGGTAGAGATCGTCGATCGCGGTCGATTGCGCTGCGAGCTGCTGGGTGATGCGGAAATCCTCGGCGAGCCGGTGCACACGGTCGAGGGCTAGCTCGATGAGGCGAAGCGCAACGGCCCGCTCGATGAGCGCAACTCGACTGTGTGCGAACGCAACCTGCCGACGATCCCACTCCTGCCGCACATAGGACTCCAGTGCGGCATCGGCCGGCACCTCCGGTGTCAAGCATCGAAGTTGCAGCAACTCATGAGCGGCGATTGCGAAAGTATGCAACTCCATGTGCAGGGCAACAACCGACCGGTAACCGGTGAGAACCGGGTGCTGCCAGGCCGGATGCTCGGCAACCCGATCGACAACTCCCTCAACGATTGCGAGCAACCGTGTCTCGTTGTTGTCGATACTTGTCGGCCACCGCAACTCGGATGCCGCCGACTCGACAACCCGCAGTTCGCCGGTACTCAGGCCGGGAGCGTTCCCACGCCACCAACGGCGTAGCGGGAGCTGGGTGTCGTCGATCGACCTGCTGACGCGGGCGACCTCTTCGAGCCCGCGTTGCACCGAGTGCGGCACCGAATTCCAGTCCAGCACGACCACGGTACGGGGCAGGCGTTGCGGATATCGCAGCTGTTCACCAACCCACTCGCGGGCTGCGTCGTGTGCGGGATCCGTCACAGAAGACCCTCCTCTGCCAGCGTCGCTGCGGGTGTTAGGCCGTAAGGGACTCCGGCTCGGGCACGAACTCTCGCTTCACCAGGCGGATGATGGTGGCCACGTCCCGTCCGGCGTTGAACAGCTCACGCGCCCGATCCCTAACACTTGCGCCGCAATATCCGTCCTCCTCGAGTGTCCAGATCGCGGCCTTGAAGGTGAAGGGGCCGTCGATATCGGACGATCGGCGCGTGCTCGTGGTAGCCGCGGCGGGATCGTCGCGGATGTCCGGCTTGCTGGAGGATCCGGTGGTCTGTGCCGTCTCGGTGCTGGGCTGCGCAGGAGTCGGGGCGCCTTGCAGCGCTCGTTTGATCGACGTGCCGATGAGTTCCTCGGTGGAGATCCCGAACTGTGTGGTTTCCTGTTCGGCCATTGCCTTGAGGAACTTGGTGAACGCACTTCCCCAGCACCGTCGGTTCTGACCAGTTGAGGCCATGGTCTTCCGGAACTGCTCGACCGCGAGGTCGAGGTCTACCCCCAGCTTCTTGGCGGCGGCACGGTTGGCGTTGTTGGGCTGCCACCGCGGATGCAACGGCATGGCCTTCGGGGTCCCCTCGCCGTTGCGGTGTTTCCGCTCGATCAACTTCTCCGAGAATTCATCAATCGGGGCGGCGCCGCCGACCGAGGTCTTTTCCGCAGAGGTCGGTTCAGCAGAGGTATTCAGATTGGTTGTTGGTAGATGGTTATTGGTGGATGGTTCTTGTTCGTCTGCGTTCTGCCGCGCCCCCCCGCTGCGCTGTGGGTCACGCTCCCCCTGCGTTGGAGCGCACCCCGGTCTGACCTGCGGAGATGCGGGTTCCATGTTCACGACGTAGAGGTTCGATGTCTGCGTCGTGTGCACCTCGTCGGGTTCGTCGAGAACCCAGTCCCGCTTGTCGTCGGGGTTGCGGAATCGGGAGCGGACGTCCTGGATGAGGCCGCACTCGCACAGTTCCGTGATGTACCGATCGGCGGACCGGCCCTGTGTCATCCCCAGTCGCGCGGCGAGGGTTTCCTTGCTCGGCCAGCACCGACCCGTCTCGTAGTCGGCGAACTTCTTCAGGTGCGCATACAAAGCCAAGGCTTGTGGACTGAGGTCGTACTCTTCGAGGACGGTGAGGTCGATCAGAACGAACCGCCGCGAGTTCTCCGGAGGAGAGTCGCTGGTCTGGCCCGACCGATCGGGAAAGGTGCTGCCGCTGCTTTCGGACGGGGCGGTGGTCATGTTGGGTCCTCTCGTGGAGGAAGACCGGAGACACGCCCGTCTTGGGATTGGTCCCAAAGTAGTCAGGTGTTCAAAGACCCTGTAGCATTACCGGTGTGTTAGGCCAGGTACGTGCTTCTACCTTGGGATCTCTCCCTTGAGAGTGTGTATCTGATCTTCAATTTGCTGGACCCCTCGGCTGCCAACCGGGGGGTTTCGGCTTTTTCTGGGGCTTAGCTCGCTTTCTGGCGGGTTTCGGCGAGGTAGTTGTCCACTGCCTGGCGGATCAACTTCGACACCGTGAGTCCTGTCTGGCGGGAGAGCGCTTCGAGCTCTTCGTCCACAACATCGGGGAATCGCACCGAACGACGTGGTGATTCGGGCGTTTCACTGTTCGGGTTCAGTCGGAGCTTTCGCTTGGTGTGAGGTGCGTACTTACGTGGCTTCGACTCCGTCGCCATACCTCTCCCCGTCCTCCCCCGACTCGCTGTGTGCGGGCATGACCCTACACCGCTGGGCCACAGTGCGTCGGACACTATTCGGGTTCGGCGTGTCGCGTCGTGCGCGAGATTCCAGCTGACCAGTCGTTGGGCTCCGGGAGGCTGCACCGGGCCAGCCTCGGTGCGCACCGAGGCCGGCCGGGTGGTTCAGACTCGCTCGGTTTCCCGGTTGCGCTCGCTTGCTTCGGCCGTGGGCAACGGTGGCACCGAAAATCCCTCGGCTTCGGCGGCGTCCCGGAACTGCCGCCAGCGGCGGCTGACGGTGGATTTGTCGATCTTCAACCGTTGCGCAACGTCGATCTGCTTCAGTTGCGGCTCGCTCACGAGCATCGACGCCACGATCTTGACGGTTTCGTGGGAGTCCGAATCTTCGAGGAATCGCAGCAACCCGTCCCGGGTCTGCGGATAGCCGTTGCAGGTCGCCCCATCGGAGCGAGGCAGGGTGTCCTCGGCAACGGCAACGGCAACGGCAACGGCGGTTCCTGCCCCGTCTGCATCGTTGCGTTCGGACGCCTTCGTAACCGGCAGGGGCGCAACCGCTTCCTCAGCGGGATGCAACTCCGGACGGCGCACACTCGCGGTAGTGCCGGTCTCGTGGTCCCAAGGGGTACCGAGGGCGGATGCTTCATCCTCGACGTTGACACGGTGTTGCACCGGATCTTCGTCCGTTGCGACGGCCCGGTGCTGGGCGCGTTCGTCGAGGACAACCTGCAACAGCATCGTGAACAGGTGGAACAACGCCAGCCACAACAGCGGGAAGATCGCCGCGATGATTGCCGCGATCCACGGGGTTTGCGGGATGAAACCGAGATCCTCCCCCGCTGCCACGCGGGCGAGGTTGCGATCAGCCATCTGCCACGAGTGGTAGGCGTTGCCGATCACGCTCAGTGCGACGGTGACGATCGCCAGTGCCATGCAGTACAGGCGGGCGTAGTTGTATTTGCCGGACACCCGGAAGATGACATAGCCGGCCGTTGCAGCCGCCTGTGCAACATCGATGGCAACCGGTGCCATCCACGCCCGCCCTGGTTGCACGTTGATCTCGATCGCCAGAGCGCGCAACGCATCAAACGAGAGGGTGAACGCCAGCGCTGCGAGAAACAACGCCATCGCTGCAACTGCTGCGATGGCCAGCATCTTCGAGTGGCTCATCGGCAGATTCCTGCGCAACGGGGCCTGGGACTGGGTTGTATCGTCGGACATGACCTGGGGATCTCCTATCTGGTGGTTTTCCTGGTCAGGGCGTCCTGCGGAGCGGCAATTCCTTGCAGGACGCCCGTCATTCCTGTGAATGCAAGCAAAACAGGCATTGAAAGCGTTGGTTGACTTCAGGTGTCAGCGAGCGGTCGACCGGGAGAAAGGGGCGCATCGACTCCCTCGAACGGTTTCCCGCCGTTGTGCAGTTCGGACCGTCGCCGGACTTCTTCCGCAATGGCCTTCTCGACGAACTGTGACCAGTTGCGGTCGGCTTCGGCTGTGCGTGTGGCGTTGAAGGCGAGGCGGGCCTGGGTGTACACCGTCGGGGCGATGTACACCGTCACCGCCTTGTTGCTCTGCTTCTTCTCGGGTTGCTCAGCAGGTTGCTCGACTGGTTGCGCGGGTGGTGCAACGTTGCGGTGCTTTGCCTGCAACCCGGACAGATCTCCCGTGACCTGTCGTGCGCCGGACGAGACGCGAGGCAGACCTGAGAGCTTCCGGCGCGGCTCGGTCACGATGCTGCCTCCTCGGCTTCTGCTGCGGTCATGCGGCGCACGACCTCTTCGGTGATGCCCACCAAGTCGTCCGCAACGGACGTGGAGGACTGGGGTGCGAGGGCTTGAGCTTGAGCCTCCCCGCGCAGGACCTCGTACCACTTGGGTCCGTTGCGAACCACGTCGTCGAGTTCGTGGACGAGCAGTCCCCGTTCTCGTGTTGCTGCCGCGGTGGCTTCGGAGTGCCGCACCGTCTTGTCGAAGATGGCGTCGGTGCTGCCACCGAATGCCTCAGCGATTGCGTCTCGAGCGTTCTGTTGAACTTTGGTTGCGGACGTGCCGACACCTGTGAGCACAACGCCGAGAAGGTCGAGGTCGGGATTGTCAGCGAGGACCGCATTGAGGCGGTTCATCACGCCGGCCATGCCCTTGCGGCTGGATGCATCGCTCTTGACCGGGATCAGAAGCCATCGTGCTGCGGCCGCAGCTGCCGTCTGCAACGCTTCGTCGCCGGGTGGGCAGTCCAGCAGGATCATGTCGTACTGGTGCGCGATCGGTGCCAAGGCCATTGCAAGGGCGAGTTTCGCTCCTGCTGGGTCTTTGGATGCTCTCGAGGTGAGTGCTGCTGTTGCTGCTTCGAGGTGGTGTCCGCCGGGAGCGACGTCCAGATTTGGCCGGACATCGCGAACCGGCTCGAGTGGGCCGCCGAATGCGAGTGCTTGCGCAAGGTTGCGTCCCTCGTCGTCGAGCTCGGTGTTGGTGTAGCCGAGATCCTCGGCGACGTTACCCTGAGGGTCGAGATCGACGAGTAGAACCTTGTAGTCGGAAGCGGCGAGTAGGCCACCGATATTGGATGCCAGTGTTGTCTTGAACACTCCCCCTTTGCTGTTGATGAGCGCGACGACTCGTCGTAGCGCCGCGGCGTCGCGCTTGAGGGACACCTTCTCGCGTGTGACCACTGCACTTCCCTTCCTGTCGTAGCAATCAATGCAGGTTTTGCTTCTTTTGCCAGCAAAACCGGCATTCCTGGTGAAGTCGGTGCCACCCCGAGGGTTGCAGGCGACTCGTCATTGCTGGCAATGAGGACATTACCAGGTATCACCATAATGCAAGTATTACTTGCATCGGGCAGACTTCGCGGCAATACCAGCATTGCTGGTATTGCGGACCCGCTGCTCAAGGAGGTGGAAAGGTGAGTCGGGGCGATCGCCCCGGCTCGGAGGATCCTGCGTGGTCGAGCAATTGCAAGTATTGATGGCGATGATGTCACTGTCGGCATTGGCGCCTTCCGTGCACGGGCCGGCTACAGCGAAATTGCCTGTAATGCCATTTCGATGGGACCTCCGCATCAATGCCAGTATTGCTGGTCCGGCTGGCCTTGCCGGGGCCTATTCGTGAACCTCGCGGTGGGGGGCGAAGGTGGATACCGGGGGAACCTGCGCATGCGGTGTCGTGCATCACGGGTACGGGGTGGTGTCAGTCGGTACGATACCGGCCGGTCGGGATCTCGGGATCCATCGATGTTCGGTCGGGGGCATCGGCAGTCGAAGCGATTGCTGTGACCGCTCGATTTGATGTATGTGCCGAGTTCTCTGTTGAGCGAATCGAGGTGCCGAGGTGGAGGAGGCGTCTATGGACCCGGTGGCGGGGGCAGTGAGCGAACTGCTTGCACATGCGCGGGGTGATGAAGCGGCCTCCGTTCTCGGTTTGGTGCCGACGATCGAGCGGATGCGCCGTCGTCCACTCGTGGTGACCAGGGACGTGGACCTTGGCCCTGGCGTCTTCGCGCTCTGGCGTAAATATCCCGACTGGGACGAGATTCACTACGCTCCGTGGGTTGCGGACTTGGACCGCGCGATCGGGCACGAGTTCGGCCACATCCTCATGGGGCATGAGGGACGCTCTGTCCACGACACGGCGCGCCGGACTCTTCCACCCGAATGGCACGGTATGGCTCGGATGATGCTTCGCGAGTGTGGACAGGGGAGTTGCTCCGATGAGCGTGTGCGCCGACTGGAGATGGAGGCGGAGGCATTCGGTTCGGAGTTGTGCCGGCGGATCTGGGGTGCCGGCATCGCCAGGTCGGCCCGTATTCGGTCGTTGCTCAATGAGGCGCTGTAGCGGTGTACTCGACGATTGTTCTGTCGGTGTTGTTGTGGTGGGTCGCTTTCACCAGGGTGCGCCGATGGCGTCAATCGCACTCGGTTCTGGCGCTCGGGATCGCGGTGGTCTTCGTCTGCATGGCAGCGCACACGACCGTCAACGTGGGGCCGGTCGATCGGTTCGTCAGCAACGCGATAGGCGTTGCCAATGCCGCATCGGCGGTGAAGCAAGGCCTCTTCCTGGGGATGTGTCTGGGGGCAGCGTTGCTCCTGGTGGCGCTGTGCGTCCATGACGCAGGTGCTCAACGCCGTTGGGTAGGACCCTTATCGCTGGGTACGGTCGGTGCGATTGTTGTGGCTGTGGTCCTGTTTCTCGGCGCAGCTGATGCTCCGCAGGCGAGAGATGGCTACCAGTTCGATCAGCTCTACGGTCATCTGCCGGGCTATGCGGAGTCCGCGGCCTTCGTGATGGTCGTAGCTGCTGTGCTGTGCACGATCATCACGGTGGTGGTGGTGCACGGCTGGGATCTCGGCACTCCCGCCGGACGTGGTCTGGCGATCGTGGCTGTGGGGGTCGCCGTTCTGTCGGTGTATGCGTGGATGCGCGCCGGGTACATCGTTGCTGCCCGTGCGGGGTGGGTTGAACCCTCCACCCACGTGTTCGATGTGTCGACCGAGCTGGCGCTGGTGGGGTCTGTGCTGACGATGCTGGGCTTTACGTGGGCGTCCATCGAGAGGTTCTTCATGGGCCGGTCGCAGCGGAGGGACTTCGCGGAGCTGTACCAGGTGTTGGTGAAGCAGCGCTGGCCCGGAGTCATGCGGGAATCGTGGTCTGCGCTCGTTCCGGCTCGGCAGGTATCGGATCGGGCGAGTGAAGTGCTCGACGCGCTGTCGATGCAGGCCGACGAGGACGGGCTTCCGGAACGGGGCAGGCCGGCGACACCGGAGTCGATCGCGCGATGGGTGTGCACCGGTGAATCCGGGGGCGTCGGGGTCGACGGGCTGCGACCCCCTAGCGGGACCGACACGGTGAAGTGGGTGCGGGCAGTCGGTAAGGCGTTCGAGGTGCTTCGCGCTTCCGGTGAGGTGGAGTTGCAGCGTTGAAGGATGTGGTAGCCAGAGGCTTGACCGAAATCGCTGCGCCCTGGACGGTCAATGTCGCATCGTGCCTGACGCTCGGCATCCTGATCGGACACCCCGGGTGGGGGGCTTTCGTCGCGCTGTTCGCCGGGGTGCTGCCGATGATGCTGATCGTGTGGGGGATGGTGCGCGAGCGCATCGGGAACCATCACGTAACGGAGCATTCGGAACGGCATGGTCTGATCCTCGCGATACTTGCCCTGGTCGTCACAGCTCTCGTGGTGCAGCTCGTCGCGCAGGGCCCGGTCGAGATGATCGCGTTGACGTGTGCGGCCATAGCGACTCTGGTCAGTGTCGCTGTCTGGACGAGCATGGTCGGCATCAAGGCGTCGGTGCACATGGGCGTGTGGTGCGGCGTCGTAGCGATTTTCGCGGTCGGGCTCAGCCCCTGGTGGTGGACAGGGCTTGCTCTCGCGCCGGCCATCGCCTGGTCCCGGATGCAACTGGGGCATCACACGAGCAGGGAGATAGCGGTCGGTGCGGCCACCGGACTGGCTATCGCCCCGTTGACCTACCTCGCGGTCGCGAACCTCGTCTCCTAGGGGCGCTTCGGTTCGTCGGTGCCGACGCCGGTGTCATAGGGGTTGTACGCGCGGGCGGCGGATGCCACGTCGTTCGTTCGTAGCGACTGCACCCAGGAGATGTAGCGCACGGCCTGCTCGAACGAGTCGTCGTCGGCGAAGTACTGGAGCGGGACGTGGAAGAAGTCGGCGAGGTCCTGGGCGACCTTGAGTCCGGGGTTGGGGCGCTGGCCGTTGAGCAGCATGGAGATGTAGCCCTGGGTGATCGAGCCGCCGTTGCGCCGGATGCCATCCACGATCTCGTTCATGGTGAACGGGCCTCGGTCTTTGGGGTGCACATTGTCGATCAGATAGCGGAGCTTTTCGGCGAATGTCGCCACGCCCACCTCCTCATCGGGAATCAACAACGGCCCAGGTGAACCGGGCTCGTCAAATCTACAACCACCCCGGCGGCGATCAGAATCGCCGCCAGGGGACTCCTCCGCGCCCATTGCCTATCACCACGGTAATATTACTATTGTGATAGAGACGTATGGGGGTTTCCGCTTGGTCGGTCAAACGTATGAACGCAGGTAAGGGTGCCGGTGGTGTCAGCGTGATCCGCCCGGTCTGCGGTGAGCGCGCATCCACAGCGACGTCACCTGCTCCTCGCTCGTGTCGAGAATGGTCGCCAACTTCCGCCTCTCGTCACTCGTCGGGGAGCGTTCGCCTCGTTCGAGCCGGGAGTAGGTGGACTTCGACATACCCAGCTCCTGGGCGATGTCGGACTGTGCCAGACCTCTGCGAGTCCGCCAGCTGGCGAGGGTCTGCGCTTGCTCTGGCACGACGGCGAGTTCGTGCACTGTGACTCCGAGGACTTCGGCCACTCGCTCCAGTGTGCTCGGGCTCGGTGCACTCTCACCGGTTTCCCAGTTGCGAACGGTGTTGTAGGTGACCGAGGACAGGCGTCCGAGATCGGAGCGGGACAGGCCCCGTTCGCGGCGCACCTCGGTGAGCCGGGTGGGATCGAACCCGTACAGGGCGCGGCGCGGCACACTCACCTCCGTCTCGGGTCCACTCCGGTAACTCTCACACCAACTTTGCCGCATATGCGCAGCTAGGTGGAAATCACCGCCGACATTCTGTAGGAAATAACTGTGGGAAATAACTTCGATCTGGAGTAAGGTCGTAGCCGTGAAGGAGGGGAATATGAGCGCGTGGCCCAAACGCTTTGCGGCCATATCATTTTCGGCTGCTGTGCTGGCTACTGCCGGCCTGGGTACCGCCCCGGCCTATGCCCAGTCGAGCACGGGCGATGAACCGCACTGGCTCGGTGAGCTGGTCTCGGACTGCCCGGATCTGTACGTGCTCGGGATGCAGGGCACCACCGAGACGTCGCCGGACGCGCCGGTGAAGGTCGATACCGGAATGCTCTCGAACATCATGGGTCCGCTGCTCGATCAGGCCCGTGAGCTGGGCGCGAGCGTCGATCGGGCGTATGTGCCGTATCCCGGTTCGTTCGGTGGCCTGACGCCAGGCGGCACCGAGTCGTATGTCGAGTCGGTGACGGCAGGGGAGGAGAATCTGTCCCTGGCGGCGCAGAAGGTGCTCTCGCAGTGCCCTTCGGCCAAGCTCGCCGTCGTCGGCTTCTCCCAGGGCGCCCATGCCGCGTCGAACTTCCTGCGGTCGGTCGGCAAGGGCACCGGGGTCGTTCCGGCCCGCTCGGTCGCAGCCGGTGCCCTGTTCGGCGCGCCGACCCGCAGCCCCGGATCGGGACTGTTCCCCGGGACCTCGCAGATGGCCCCGTCGCCGGTTCCCGGCACCAGGGGAGAGGCGGTCAAGGCGCTGTCGTCGGTGTCGTTCACCGCCCCCGAAGGAGGTGGCATCGGGCCGGTGGCCGATCTGACCAGCAGCTACGGCAGCCTGTCGGGGCGGGTGTCGTCCTGGTGCCAGGGCGGGGATCTGGCCTGTGATGCGCCGGCGAACGCCCCGGTCGTGCGGGCGGTGGTCAACGTCGCCGGTCAGGTCGAGGTCGGCGGGGATCCGTTCGTCGCGATCTCCACGGTCGGACGGGCGCTGGCGTCGACGGCGTTCAAGACCGCCGTCGATGTGGTCAACCAGGACATTCAGGCTCCGAAGAGCGCGCTGTCGGCGATCTCGGTCCAGCCGAAGAAGACTATCTCGCAGCGTCTGGCCGAGGCATCCGATCCTCGGGCGACGCCGCCGACGGGGCAGGAAGTCACGGCAGCGTTGATGAAGGTCGGGCTGATCGGCATCAATGCGGCGGTCACGGTCGTCAAGAAGGTGCTGACCCCGGAGACGATCGCGGCGGTCGCGGCGGCTGGGCTGGCCAATCCGGCTGCGGCCTTCGGTGTGCTCGCGGCCAAGACGGTCAGTGTGCTGCCCGAGCTGGTCCCGCCGGCGACCTCGCAGCGGTTGGTGCGGCAGGCGTTCCAGGTCGTGCAGAACGAGGTCAAGGCCAACCGGGACGCGTTCGACCTGGTGGCGATGACGACGGTGCGCAATGTCGCCGCCGAACACGGCTCCTACGGGTCGGTCCCGGCTACTGCCAGCGGACAGGCCCCGACCCGGTTCGCTGCCTCCTGGCTCGCTGCGGTGGCATCCGACCTCAGCGCTGCGGCCGACTCCACCACCTCCACGACGGTGACCTCCACCGCGACGACGCCGACCACTACGACGGTCCGGCCGTCGGCGACCACCTCGACCACCCCGTCGTCGCAGACGGCGACGTCCACCACCTCGGAACCGGCCGTGACCACCACGACTGTGGTCGACGCGGGACCGACGGTGCTCGATCAAGGCGGCATCTCGGCCGCCGAACTCAACTGATTCACGCCTCGACAGAAGAGAGAACCACTGATGAGCAAGCATCACAGGCCGTCACGGATCGCCAAGGCGAGCGTCGTGCCTGCCACGGCCGCCGCGATCGTGGCAGCGGGCACCGGTGTGGCCTGGGCAGCTCCGGTCGAGCTGCCCTCGCAGGGCGGGGTGACCACCCCGGCACCGTCCACTCAGGGCGGCACCACCAGCGCGCCGAAGCCGCCGGCCAAGCAGATCTACTGGACCCCGCCGCCGGCGCAGCAGCGCGAGTACGCGCCGCTGCCGGACTACAACTACGACACCAACCGCTATGAGCGGCAGTCCACTCCGGCGCCGATCAACCCGCTGGAGCTGCGTGCCCCGCAGCCGGTCGAGCCGGAACCGATCTACATCGCTCCGCCCGAGAAGATCATGATCGGCGATGTCCACTTCAACCAGCCGAATTGGGTCACCGACGACGACCGGGAGCGCACCAACAACACCGCCGGTCTGATCCGGTCGGACGTGGCGACGTTCTACAAGTCGATCGGTATCGAAGCCAGCCGTGCCGATCGTGTCGCTGCTGCTCAGATCGGCGCGACGGTGGCCGGTGCGGCAGCCGGCGGGGCGGCCGGTGCCGTTCCCGGTGCCCTGATCGGCGGCACCATCGGCGGTATCGCCGGTGCCACCGCCGGTGGTGTGGTGCCGCTGCCGATCCCGGTGCTGCCCGAGGTCACTACCGGTGTCGCCGGTACCGCAGCCGGAGCAGCGATCGGCGCTGCGGTCGGCGCGGTTCCCGGCGCAGTGCTCGGTGGCGCGGCCGGTCTGGCTGCCGGAACCGCCTTCGGTGCCGGTGACGACGAAGGTCAGCCCATCGAGGTGGAACTGCCGGACGTAGGGGAGGACGTGCTCACCGAGCAGGCCGACTCCACGGTCGAGCAGTGGCAGTCCTCCGGCCCGGTCGGACAGGCCGCCGCCGACGCAGTCCGCAACGTCGTGCAGACCGCTCCGCAGGTCGATTCCCAGGTCCGTGAGTGGGTCAAGGTCCAACCCGGTGGTGAAGGCGTGATCGCCGGTGTGGACAACGCACTGGACACCTTCTTCGGCGGTTCGGCCGGCACTGCCGCCGAGATGATCTCCACCGCGATCGGCGACGGCATCGTGCCGGCCTGACCTGCTCGACCAGCTTTCGGTGGGGGCGGGCACGCCCCGCCCCCACCACCCGACGACGGAGGACACTTTGTCGACCGACAATCGAGGAACACTCTTCCCGGACGTGACCGAGCACTACGGGCCGCAGCCGACTCCGACCGAGACCGTTGCGACCGGATCGCTGCACTTCCCGATCCCGGACGAGACCATCGCCGACGCGGTGGTGGCATCGGACCTCGAACCGGTCGATGCCGACGTGGTGATCCAGACCGAACTCGAACCGATTCTCACCGCCGACACCACCGGCGAGCCCGATCCCGACGTACCTTCTCTCCCCGATCCCGGGGCCCACGACCCTGCCGACAACGGCGATGCCGCAACCGAGGTCGATCCCTATGCCGATGCCCCGGACTGGGTGCACGTCCACATTCCGCGAGGTCCGCTGGTGATCTCGCAGCGCAGCCGTGGGGGTCTCAAGTCCGCGATCGGCCGTGCCCGCCCTCCCCGGCCGACTCCGGCCCCCGAGTCGGCCGAGGCCCCCACCAGCGCCCCCGCCGTGCCGGTCACCGACACCGCTGCCGCTGCTCCCGCGAAGCCGGGCGGCGATCGGTCCCGCACCTGGATGCTCGTCGGCGGCGGTGTCGCCGTGCTGGCGGTGGTCTCCGCTGCGGTGGTGACCGCGATGACCGGCAGCACCGACGAACCACAGGCGCCGCCGCTGCCGTCCTCCTCGGTAGTGGCCTCGCCCTCGACCACCCCCTCGACGACCGCGACCGCGGCGCCGCCGCTGTGGTGCGCCCCGGTCGACGAACCCGACCGGATCGTCGGCAACGGCCCCGGTGGACGCGATTCCGGCCCGGCGGTGATCCAGGCATTCGAGCACGCCTACTACGTCCAGCGGGACGGCCAGGCCGTCGCAGAGCTGATGGTCCTGCCCGGCAGCGATATTCAGAGCTTCATCGACGCCGTTCCGGCCGGGACCGAGCATTGCGTGACCGTGCTGCCGACCGAGGACCCCAACCGCTGGTCGGTCGATGTGCTCCTGAAATTCCCGCCCGTGGGAGACGAAGGCATCCACAAGCAGTGGATCACCACCATGCCCGCCGACGGCGGCATGAAGATCGCGAACGTGGAGAACCGATGAACAACGTTGTTGCATTTCGCCGTAGCCCGAAAATCGAGCAACCCGAACACCTCTCGGCCATCGTGGTGGCCGGCTCCGGGGGAGCGGCCGCGACCACGACCTGCCTCGGCCTGGCCACCGCCCTGCGCCTGGGAACCGATGCACAGGTCGCGGCGATCGACGGCACCTTCGGCGGCGGAAACCTGCTCGACCGCGCCGGGGTCGAACCGATCGATTCTGCGCGGGCGATCCGCCAGCTCGGCTCCCGTATGGCCCTCAGCACGGCCGGTGCCGTGGTCGTCGGACACGGCGAATCCTCGGATTCGGTGCTGGTGGACAGCCTTCTCGCCGATCGGCATCTCGCCCGCATCCACGATGTCGGAACGGCGTTGCGCTCGCGCCGTCTGGCTCCGCTGATCGACGCCGGTGCCGCGATCGTCGTCGTCGCCCCGGCCCGATCCGAGCCGCTGAGCCGGATGCGCGACGGCCTCGAATGGCTGATGCGCACCTACGGATCGGACGTGCTCTCCCGCACGGTGGTGTCGATCTCGCACCAGCTTCCGCAGCGCCTGGTCGATCTGACCCCGATCCGGCAGGCGTTGGCCCCGCTGACCGCCGGGTTCGTCGAAGTGCCCTTCGATGCGAGCCTGGCTCGCCCCGGCACCGTCGACCACCGGCACCTGTCGGTCGACTCGATCGACGCCTGGACCGACGTGCTCGACGCCCTCGGCCGAGTCGAGGCCGGCCACCACGACACCGACCACCGGGCCGGGACCGAGGAGCTGGCATGAGCAGCAGAGAACGCATCAGCGTCGAGGTGCGGGTCGATCCGTACCCGGTGGCTGCGCCCGGGCCGGCGGTGTGGCTGCTCGGCGCGCACGGCGGGGCCGGGGTCTCCACCCTCGCCCGGTACTGGGACTTCGCCGAGGATGCGCGGCATCGGTGGCCGTGCGGTGACGCCCGGGAGACCGAATCGCCGTATGTGGTGGTGGTCTGCCGGGAAACCATCCAGGGCCTGTCCAGTGCCCACGATCTGATCCTCGAGCACCGCAACCGCGGGTTGGCGTGCGAGCTGCTCGGCCTGGTCACCGTGGCGAACGCGCCCGGTCAGCCCCCGAAGGAGGTGCGTCAGCTGCGCTCGATCGTCACCGGCGCGGTGGCTGCGCACTGGGCGATCGGCTGGCACCGCTTCCTGGCCTCGGCGGCCCGATCGAGCCTGCCCACCTGGCGCGCCCTCGACGGCGTGCCCATCCAGACCAAGGGAGCAGTCATCGACGTTCCCGAGGACGTGATCGCTGCCGGCGTCGGCATCATCACGGCAATCCAATCCAGCCTGCCCGCCTTGTGGTCGGGGCAGTAAGACACGGAGGACACGTCATGCTTCAGACCGTCGTGGACGTTGCGTATCTCGCACAAGGTTCGGTCAACTTCGACATCAACCCGGAGGTGCCGCCGGGCGCGAACGGCCTGCTCAAGCTGCTGAACTGGCTGCTGTGGGGCGTCACGCTCGCGTGCGTTGCGGCCCTTATCTTCTCGGGCGGCAAGTTCGCATGGGAGAAGTGGCAGCACGGCTCCGGGGACTCGCCGAAGATGCTCGTCGGATCGCTGGTCGGCGCGATCGTCGCCATCTCCGCCAACCAGATCCTCAGCGCCGTCACCAGCGCGGCATAGAGGCGGGGCGATCGATGCAGGTGTTCGCACAGGGCGTGGTCAGCCCGCCCCCCGACGTCCTCGACGGTCTCCAGACTCTCCTGGGCTACGCGGCCGGGATCGTCTTCATCCTGTGCGTGGCCAAAGTGATCTTCGTCGGCGGACGGCTGGCCTGGGACCACAAGCACGGGGCCGGCCTCGAATCCCCCACCGCCGCGGAGTT
The DNA here is from genome assembly GCF_019317345.1 of Rhodococcus sp. LW-XY12. Lineage (NCBI taxonomy): Bacteria > Bacillati > Actinomycetota > Actinomycetes > Mycobacteriales > Nocardiaceae > Rhodococcus > Rhodococcus sp. LW-XY12. The sequence goes on along the minus strand of NZ_CP079229.1, from coordinate 22,548 downwards.
CCTGGCGGCGAACATCGGCGCGATCCTCGCCGGCGGCGTGGCCGCCACCCTCGCCACGATCCTGCTGGCCACCGCCCAAGGGCCCCAAGCCCACCAGGTCGGAGGCGGCCATTCCCCGACCGTCATCGAGCAGCTCGAACAGATGCAGCAGCAACAGCAACAGCAATCCGGCAACGAGGAGAACGAACGATGAGGCGTCGATGGGCGCGAGCAGCAGTGGTCGCGGTGGCGCTGGTGGCCACCAGCTGCGGAGGATCGCACACCCCCGAGTCCGAGCTGTCGATCACCGATCCACCGCAGATCAACCGGTGGATCACCGTCGGCGGGATCGAAGTGCCGATCGGCACCACCGACGGACCGCGAGGCGGCGAATGGGAACCCTTCGCCGGATTCAGCCACACCCCACAGGGAGCGGCGCTGGCGGCGATCACCCAGTCGGTGCAGCTGGCCACCGCCTCCGACCGCACCTGGCCCCAGGTCCTGGCCGGTGTAGCCGCACCCGGCGAAGGCCGCGACCTGTACGCCGCCCACCGCGCCCTGGTGGAGATGTCGGGAACCGACCCCGAGATGGTGCCGACCATCGTCGGCTACACCATCGCCGACTACAGCGACACCGCAGCCACCGTCGGTGTCGTGCAGCGGTTCTCCGACAACTCGCTCGCCTCCGCGACCACCCAGGTGGTGTGGATCGACGACGACTGGCGGCTGAACCTGCCCAGCGAGACCGCCGCCACCATCACCGCTCTCGACGGCGTGCCGTCGGAGCTGGTCGATCTCGAGGAGACCCGCAAGTGACCGAGCAGAACACCACCGACTCGACCAACGAGAAGAACACTCCCTCATTCGAAGCCGAGAACGAACGCGCATCGTCGGCAACCAAACTCACCATCGGATTGGCGGCCGTGGCCGTCATCGTCGTCGTCGGTGTCGTGGTCAGCCTCGTGATGGTCTTCCGAGGCGAGGACGCCGAACCGCTGGTTTCTCTCGATCCGACCACCGGCAGTGGCGCCACCGCTCAGGTCGAGGGCGGTCTGTTCGAGCCGGACCCGGTGTTCGACCGGTTCGAGCGCGTTGTCTACGTGCCGCTCGACCCGAACGGGGTGATCTTGTCCGAGACCCTCGCAAGCGGGAACCGGCCTGCCGATCAGGCACCGAGCGGGGTGATGCTCGAGCGCATCCACGGCAACATGGATCTTCCGTTCTCGACCTCCGACGGTCCTACCGGGTTCACCGGCAACGGCGTGGCCACCGGCTTCGCGCGCACGGCGCAGGGAGCAGCACTGGCCGCAACCCACTACCTCTCCTACCTCCTCAGTGGAGACAACCGCGCCGAGATGGTCGCGGAAGCAGGTCACTCGTCGGACCCGACCCTGCTACTGGAGGGCGTGAGAGTGCCCGACAACACGGGGGTCTCGGCGGCGCCAATGGTCAAGGTCAATTTCAACCCAGACCTGTCGCTGGTCAAGTTCGGTGTCACCGTCGAGCGGTCCAACGGAGCGACCGAGATTCAGGTGACGAAGATTCCGATGGTGTGGCGTGAAGGCACCGGATGGGTTGTCCAGCTGGATTCTCCGGCCTTCAGCAGCGATTTCGAGCCGCTGTCCTCCGAGGGGTGGGAGCAGTGGTGGTGAACCGCGGCGTGCTCGCCGGTGTGTTCCGGCTGCTCGCCGTGCTCTGCACCGTCGCAGTGGTCGGCATCGGCGCAGCGGGCGTGGCCCTGGCACAAGAAACGGCTCCACCGGGGGACTCGTCCAGCGGCAACTTCGACAGCACCGAAGCCACAGGCGAGAGCGAGAACAATTCTGGGTTTGCCTGGGAAGAAACCCTTCTCGGGGGCGCTGCCTGTGCCAACCCTCTTGCGGCTGCCGCCAGCGGAGCACTCAATGCCTTCACAGACGCAGACGTCCCGAGTTGCGCGGATGCAGCCGGCAACATCGTCGATGCCGGAACAGGGGCGATCGCGGACGGCATCAATGATGCGGCTGCGGGCGCGGTCGAGAAGACGGCGCTGTGGATCGGCAACGCGGGTGTTGCGGTCTTGAAGTTCGCGCTCGGATGGTGGATCACCAGCACCGAGATGGACGGAGACACCTTCCAGAGGACCGTGGCGACGGTCAACGACTACACCTTCTACATCCAGGTCGCGGCCCTGTCGTTGTCGCTGATCCTGCTCGGGGGCCGGCTGGCACTGGCCCGATCCGGCGCGATCCGCGACACCTCAGAAGAGGGCCTCAGACAGATGGCCCGTGCGGCGGTGCTCGCCGGGGGAGCATCGACGCTGATCGTGCTCGGCACCGAACTGTCCGACCAGATTTCGGCCTGGTTCATGGACAGTGCGGTCGGCTCCGATCCGTCCCGCCTGGCCGAAGCGATGGTGTCGATCTACCTGTACTCCGGTCCGGCCGGTGTGGGCCTGCTGTTCCTGATCGGCATCATCGGCATGCTCGGCGGGTTGATGATGGCGTTCTTGATGCTGCTGCGCACCGGCATCCTCGTGCTCATGGCAGCGGCGCTGCCGATCGCGGGCGCGGCCGGAGGCACTAAGGTCGGCAGCCAGGCATACGAGAAGATGCTGGCCTGGACGATCGCGTTCCTGCTGGTCAAACCGGTCGGAGCGTTCGTGATCGGGGTCTCGGCGATCCTGTTCCTCGAAGCCACCCCGACCATCACCGACCCCGAGAACGGCGACGGGTTCATGGCCCTGTCCGGGGTCATCACCTTGTGCGCTGCGGCGCTGGTGCTGCCCGCACTGATGCGACTGATCGTCCCGAACGTCGGCGCACTCGGAGGCGGCGGCAGCGGCCTGGCCGCAGCCGCCGGCGCGGCCGCAGTCGGCGCGAAGGTCGGCGGAATGATCGCCACCGGCGGTGCCAGCGGCGCAGCATCCGGCGCGGCGACCACCAGCACCACCTCATCGAGCATCTCGAATTCTCCGAGTGGGGCTACCCCGTCGGGTTTCGGGGCCGCAGGGGGTGCCGGGGGTGGACAGGCAGGCGGCAATCAGAACGGAACTCCGTCCGCCAGTGATGGCAGCGCCGCCGTCGGCAGCGGTGGCCCGCAGGGCAACGACTCGGGCACCCCCGGCGCCGCTGCGTCCGGCAGCTCCGGCGCGGGCGGTTCCGGTCACTCCGGCTCCGATGCGCCTGTGGCGACAGGGGCCGGCCACCAGTTCAACCGAGGGGGCTTCGAACAGTGAGCAACGAGCCGACATTCAACACCTACGGCAACTGGCGCCGGCCCCGCAGCACCGGCCTGCTCGGAGCCACCTTCGGCACCTCGATCGCCGGGATCGCCGCCGCAGCTGTCGTCATCATCGCGGGCCTGTTCTTCGGCATGACGGTCGCATTGCTGCTGGCCATCCCGGTGATCGTCTGCTTCATTCCCCTGGTCATCTCCCGTGACGGCCGCTCCGGCTACGAAAGGGCACTGATGCGACTGCAGTTCTGGCGTGGCCGCCGCCGCGGTGAGCACGCCTACGCGTCGGGCACGTTCTCCCGCGTTCCCGGGCGGGCCTACCGACTTCCCGGCGTGCTCGGCGAGACCGAGCTCTACGAAGGCATCGACTCCGACGGGCGCACCTTCGGCATGATCCACATGCCCAGCCGGGGCGCCTACACCGTCGTCTTCGACGCCTATCCCCAAGGCGCCGAAGCCGTCGACCAGGACGTGATCGACCACTATGTCGGCAACTGGGCACAGTTTTTGTCCGGGGCCGGTGAGACCTCGGACATCCTCGCGGTGGTCACCACCGTCGAGACGCTGCCCGAGACCGGCATCGAGCTGTACGAGACGGTGCACCAGAACACCCGCGCCGACGCCCCGCAGCTGGCCCGCGATGCGGCCTACCAGCTCGCCACCGGCTTGACCTCCGGCGGTATCCGCCTCGCAGCGAGGATCGCGATCACCTTCGAGGCCAAGACCACCGAACGCAAACAGGACCCTTCCGAGCAGTCTGTCGAACTCGGCCGGCGTCTGCCCGGTCTGACGGCGTCGGCAGCACGCTCCGGTGTGCCCTGCTCGCCGATGGATGCCGACGACATCATGGCGTTCGTGCGCCGCTCCTACGACCCGGCCTCGCTCGTCGATGTCGAAGCCGGCGTGTACTCCGGCGAGGGCACGGGGTTGACCTGGGAGGACTGCGGTCCGCGGACCGCGCTGGAGAGCGCCGATGGCGGCAAATACGTCCACGACGGTGCGGTGTCGGTGACCTGGGAGATGCGTGAAGCCCCCAAGGGAGCGGTGACCGAACGGGTGCTCCAGCGCCTGTTGGCCCCGAACGAGGCGGTGCCGCTCAAGCGGGTCTCGGTGATCTACCGCCCGCATTCGGCCGGGGAAGCCACCGACATCGCCGACAGCGACTACCGCAACGCGATGGCCGAAGCGCACGGTGGGTCGCTCAAGAACGGATCGATCGGTTCGGCGAAGTCGCAGATCGAGCTGGCAGCTACGGCCCAGGCCCGCATGGAACAGGCCCGCGGTGCCGGGATGGTGCGCTTCGGCGTGCTGGTGACCGTGACCGAACCGGCCGGAAGCTCCGATGTGCCGAAGATCGACGCCCTGGTCGAGGACCTCTCGCGCCAGAGCCGGCTGACGATCCGCCGCTCGTGGTGCTGGCAGGCCGCCGCGTTCGCGGCCTCCCTCGGCGTGGGAGTCATCGCCCCCGACCACACCACCATTCCCAGCTTCCTCAGCAACTGACACGCAAAGGGCACATCCATGAGTGCACGCAACGCCACGAGATCGTCGCGGCTGCTCACAGCGGAGAAGATCGCCAAGACTCTGCTGTCGGACGACGAGTTGTCCCGTCTCGAAGAGCAGGCCGCCACCGCAACCGGGCTCACGAAGGCATGGAAGAAAAGCCTGGTCAATCGCCAGTACAGTCGCCGGGCGACGGTCGAGCGGTTGACCCGGATCACCTCCGACGGCTTCGACCGACCGCTCGCCGATCTCGACGCCCGCGGATTCGACGGTGCCGGTGGGGGCCGGATGTCCACGGTGATGCCCCCGGTCGAATACCGGGGCACCTCGGTTCAGGTCGCTGGGATCTACCCGTGGATCGTCGGGGCGAAGGCCCCGCTGCTGGGTACCCCGCTGGGTCGGCATCTGACCACCGGCGCGGCCGTGGGTTTCGATCCGCTCTACGCCTGGAAGATGAAGGCGATCACCGCCCCGTCGTGTTTCATCTGCGCGCTCAACGGTTTCGGCAAGTCGACGCTGCTGCGCCGGATCGCCCTCGGCGATATTGCGCGAGGCACGTTGGTGCTCGTGCCCGGTGACGTCAAGCCGGATCTGCGGGTGCTTACCGAGCAGGTCGGCGGGCAGGTCAGCGAGGTCGGCTACGGCACCGGCGCGATCAACCCGCTCGATCGCGGCCCGATCGGCGATGCGATCGAGCAACTGCCCGCCGGTTCCCTCGAACGGGAGAAGGCCGAGTTCGCGCTGCACGCTCGCCAGCTGAACATGATCTGTGCGCTGCTCGAGATCGTCCGCCGCGGCCCCCTGAAGGACTTCGAGGAAACCCTGCTCGCCTCAGCGATCCGGTTGCTCTACGCCCCGGGCTCACGGTTCGACAACGACCATGCAGCCCGCCTCGAGGACCTGCTGGCACTGATCTCGACCGGCCCCGAGGAGCTGAGGGACGACGCGGTGGCCGACACCGACGACGAATACCGCGGTCAGATCAAGCCGCTGCTGCGCTCGCTGCGCGCGCTGGTCAAGGGCCGGTTCGGGGAGACCTTCAATCGGCACAGCACCGTGCGGATCGATATCACCAAGCCGATGGTGGACCTGGACATGTCCTCGGTCCCGCCCGGCGACGAGTTGATGCGGGCCGCTGTGCTTCTCGCCGGCTGGAACGAAGCGTTCGCGGCGGTGGAGGCGGCGCACATCCTGGCCGACAACAAGGTGCCCGGTGCCAAGGCTCTGGCGGCGCACATCATCTTGGACGAAGTCTGGCAGGTGATCCAGACCGGCAGCTCGGCCGTGGCCCGGCTCGATGCGGTGCAACGGTTGCAGCGGTCGATGGGTGTGGCGATGACGATGGTCACCCACTCGCTCGCCGACTTCGAAAAAGTCGGGGCGCTGGGCATGATCGAACGCTCCCGCGCCCGCATCATCGGCCCGGTCCCCGAGGCCGAACTCGACCGGCTCGGCCGGTTCATGAAGTTCTCTCGCGCTGAGCGGGCGATGGTCACCGGCTGGGCCAACGACAGCACCTCCTCGGTGGAGGAGAAGAAGGCGCTGCGCCAAGCACGCCGCAAGGTCACCGGAGACGGCGATGGCACCGTCTCGGCGGGCAGTAAGCGCACCGCCGCCGGTGTCGGACATTTCCTGCTCAAGCTCGGTGAAGGCGCGACACCGGGCACCCCGTTCAAGGTGTGGGTGCCCCAGGCAGAAAAGGATTCCGGGATTCACGACACCGATGCCCGTCTGCGGGCGGCCGACGAGGACCGAGCCACGGGGCGTGCAGCGTGAGCCGGCGGGAGCGTCGCGGCCGTCGCCGGTACACCCTGGTCGATGACCTCACCCGTGAGGCCGCGATCGAGACGGTCCTGGGGCGCATGCAGGCCGGGGTCAGCTTCACCGCCGCTACGCGAGCCGCCGCTACGCAGCTCGACGTCGCGGAGACGACGGTGCGGGGCTGGGTCAACCGCTCCGGCCGGCGCCCTCGCCGCACCCCGCAGGAAGTCGCCGCGTTGGAAGCTGAGCTCGCACTGGCACAGGAGCTGAACCGGGCGTTGGCACGCAAGCACGGCATCGCCGCCGAGGATCTGAGCCTGCGGTGAACGACAAGGGGGGTACCGGCCTGATCGCGCTCATCCTGGCGCTCACACTCATTCCGTTCTTCCTGCTCCTCGTCCTCGTGATGGGGATCCAGGACGAACAAGACCGCCGCGTCGGCACGAGCTGCCTCGGACCCGGCTCCGGCCTCGGATCCGGCGACAAGCTCGCACCGACGGGCTCGTTCATCAAGCCGGTCGATCCCTCCACCGTCACCTTCACCTCCGGATTCGGCCCGCGCTGGGGCACCGAGCATCAGGGCATCGACCTGGCCGGAGCCATCGGCACCCCGATCTACGCCTCGGCCGACGGGGTGGTGCGAGGTGCCGGTCCCGCCAGCGGGTTCGGGCAGTGGGTGGTGCTCGATCATGTGATCGGCGGTCAGCTCGTGTCCACCGTGTACGGGCACATCGACACCTACACCGTCGCCGTCGGCGAGCAGGTCCGCGCCGGTCAGCAGATCGCCACCGTGGGCAATCGCGGGGAATCGACAGGTCCGCATCTGCACTGGGAAGTCTGGCCCGGCGGCTGGGGCACCGCGGCGGTGGACCCGCTGCCGTACTACGACTCCGCTCCCGCACCGGGACAGACCCCGGCCGGGCCGCCCACCGCGGTGCCGTCCGCCCCGCCGGAAGGGAATCTGGCGCAGCCGTTGCCGCCGTCGGTCGGCTCCGAGCAGGGCTTGCAGGTCGATGCCAAGAAGGTCGCCCGCGCCCTGCACCTGCGCTTCGGCGACCGCATTTCGAGCATCGGCGGGTGGCGCGCCGACGGCGGCTACGCCAGCGATCACACCGAAGGTCGGGCTGTGGATGCGATGATCGCGAACTATCGCTCCGGTGACGGGGTGGCTCTCGGGGACGAGATCACCGATTACGTGCTGGCCAATGCGGAATTCTTCAATGTCGAGTACGTGATCTGGCGACAGACCTACTACCCCGTCGGCGGTGCCCCGAGTCTGATGGAAGACCGCGGCAGCGAAACCGAGAACCACTACGACCACGTGCACATCAGCGTCCACGGTCAGGGCACCGACGAGAGGGTGGTGTCGTGGGGATCGCTGCCCGGGGGCAGCGGCAACGCCACCACGATGGCGGCGGACTGCCTCATCTCCGGGGAAGGGGTGGGCGACTACCTCGCCGACGGCACCGTGCCACCGGAGTTCGTTCCGTGGATCGAGCGGGCCGGGTCGATCTGCCCGCAGATCACACCGTCGCTGCTCGCCGCCCAGCTCGCCGCCGAGAACGGCTTCCGCCACGGAGACTCCGCTCCGGTATCGGTGACCGGAGCGATGGGACCGGCGCAGTTCATGCCGGGCACCTGGGCGAGCTACGGCCGCGACTACGACGGTGACGGCCGGGTCGATGTGAACAGCATCGGCGACGCCGTCATGGCCCAAGGCCACTACATGTGCACCATCGCCGACACCATCGACGGCTGGATCGACGACGGGGTGGTCAGCGCACCGAATGGGCGTACCGAGCTGTATCTGGCCGGCTACAACGCCGGCGAAGGCGCCGTCCTGAACTCCGGGGGATTCCCTACCGGGCACACCGACTACGTGGTCCAGACCCGCCCCTATGCCGACAAGATCATCGCCTCCGAACCGCAGTACCGGGCGATGAGCAACCAGTGAAAGAAGGCAAACCCGTGAGGATCACACGAGTCACCGCCGCGGCGGTATGCACCGCGGCCGCCGTCGCTGTGGCGGGCTGCGGCAGCAGCGACCCCGCAGGTGAGCAGCACGTCCATGAGGGCAGCGACGACCATCACGTGATCGAACCGCTCTCACCCCAGCAGATCGACGCCGACGACACCGCGATCACCGCGATGCAGATGATCCTGTCCTGGCAGCCCGCGATCGACGAGAGCAAGGCCGACGCCCTGATCCGAGCCACACCGTATCTCGGTGGGGACCTGCTCACCGTCGCCGAATCCGGCAGCCGTGCCGACGTCCGGCCCGATGCCGACTGGCAGCAGTGGGCGGCGGCGAAAGACGCGGTCACTGCGGTCTGCGCTCACTCGGACACCACCCCGGCGGCCCCGGCCGGAATGCGCACCGTGGTCATCGACGTGATCTGCACCCAGACGGTGCTGCACGCCAGCGGGCGCAGCACCCGCCTGACCCCGCAACTGTGGCGCACCACCACCGTCCGCACCGACGACGGCTGGCGACTGACCGACTACCGATTCCAGCAGTAGAAGGGGGCGCACACACGATGGCACACACCAGACGCGAGCGACCACGCAGCTCCTCGGCCGCCGACGAGGTGTTCCTCAAAGCGTTCCCCGCCCTCGTGGTGGCGGCCTATCTGCCGACGATCGCCTACAACACCGGTGGGGGCCAAGATCCCACCTGGAATCCGCTCGGCTTGTTCTTCGCCCTGGGGTTCGGATCGACGAGCTGGCCGTCCGGCGCGACGATCATCCTGGTCCTCGAACTGGTCCTGCTCGCCGCTCTCGCCGGGGCCGGATGGTGCGCGCTGCGCCGGTTCGGGGTCATCGACACGGTCCGGGGCAAGCAGTTCGAAAAACGCATCGACGCCCTCGCCCGCACGATGGTCGATCCGCGAGAAGTCGACGAGGCCGACCCGAAATACCTCGCCGCCTCCACCGACCGGCTCGCCCCCGCCATCTCGCAGACCCATCCCGGCTACCTCGGCATCCCCCTCGGACACACCGTGGTCGGGGATCGCACCCTGCGCATGACCTGGGAATTCGTAGCGATCGCCTTCGCCGGCGCCCGCATGGGCAAGTCCGCCTCGTTCGCTATTCCCGCGATCTGCCACGCCCCCGGAGCGGCGCTGGTGGCCTCGAACCGCGGCGATGTGTACTCGCACACCGTCGGTATCCGCCGCGAAACAGGACGGGTATGGGTATTCGACCTGCAAGGCGTGTCTACCGGCAACCGACAAGAACGTGCGAGCTTCTGGTTCAACCCGCTGCGCACCGTCACCGACCTGCCTTCTGCCGCGGCGGTATGCGGCTACTTCATCTCCGCTGCCACCGACGCCGGTGCCCGTGTCGATGCCTACTTCGACGGCAACGCCCGCGATCTGTTCGCCTCCTACATGCTCGCCGCCGCCCTGGCCGGCGGAGACATCCGGCATGTGGTCGAGTGGCTGACCAACACCCAGTCGCAGATTCCCCCGGCCGTGCTCGAGCAGTACGGCTACCCGGAGCTGGCCCGCACGATGCGCGGTAAGCAGGCCGTCAACGCCAAGCAGCGTGACGGCTTCTACGACATGGCCCGGCGCTTCTTGTCCCCGTTGGACGAGCCTCGCTATGCCGAAGCGGTTCTGCCGAACCGCCGGGTCGTCATCGGCACTGATCAGTCCGGCAGGGTCACCGTCACAGAAGGGGAGCACGTCCACGACCTACCGGAGTTCATCTCCGCCGAGTTCGTCACCCGCACCGACACGATGTATGCGCTGTCCAAAGACGGTCCTGGTTCATCCTCGGCGATCTCCAGTGCCCTGGTCGGGCAGATCCTCACCTGCGCCGAGGAATACTCCGAGCAGCAGGAATCGGAACGGATGCCGATCCCGTTCACTGCGGTGCTCGACGAGGCCGCCAATATCTGCAAGATCGAGGACCTGCCCCGCTGGTACTCGCACTTCGGTGGCCGCGGCATCATCCTCATCACCTTCTTCCAGTCCCCCTCCCAGGGAGAAAAGGTCTGGGGCCGCGAAGCCTTCAAGTCCATGGTCGATGCGTGCAGTGTCGTCTGGTACGGCGGCAATGTCGAAGACGATGCGTTCCTGTCGGGTCTGGTCGATGCCGTCGGCACCCACTACGTCGATACCGAGTCCCGCAGCCGCCCTACCGGCTTCTTCTCCAGCGGTCAGGCGAGTGTGTCGAGCAGCTGGCAGAAGGAAACCATCTTCGAAAAGCGGGACTTGCGGGCGCTGCCGAAAACCCGGGCGCTGGTGACGATCGGTGGCTCCACCCCGATCCTGGTCCGCAAGGCGTTCTGGGGGAACTCGCCGTTCGCCGAGGCGATCCGTCAGTCGACGAAGGACAGCAAGCAGCTCGGCCCTGCCCAACAAAAAGCGCTGCCGATGGGGGAGTCCGATCGCCTAGGCAGTGAGGGTCCGCAGCAACCACGCGTCGTGGACGCGCCTGTCGTGGAGTCCTCCCGCACCACTGCCCTGTTTACGTCCGAGTTCATGTCGAAGGAATGAACATGGTGAATCTGCCCCGCACGACCGATGATCGCTGGGACACCGGCAACGAGTCCGGAGACGGCACCGCCGACGAGTGGAACCCGGAACAGGCCGCAGTAGTCGGCTCCACTCCGGAACCGCAGGAGAAGAAAGAGCCGAAGTACGCGAATGTCATCGACTGGGTGAACGGTTTCTTCCTGCCGGTGATCCGCCGGCGGATCAGTGACAACGACGGCGGCCTGTCCTGGGATGCGAGGTGGTGGGCATACCCGGAGGTCGTGGCCCGACTGACCGCGCTACACCAGGCATGGGAGGAAGCACGAGCGTCGGATTCGATGTCCGCGGTGTCCGCGTGGTGGATTCAGCACCTCGAGCCGCATCTGAAGGTCATCCTCGACGGCGACACCGGACCGATGGCCAACGCCAAAGCCGACCGCAGCTTCATGGGCTGGCCCGCCCTGCCTGCCGACCCGGTTCCGTCCAACGTTCTTGACGAAATCCTCGACCAATACAACTAGGAGACAGCGATTGATCCTCCAGACCGTCGCGCCCGCCCTTGTGCCCATCGACCCTGTCCTCCCGCCGCCCGGACCACCGGCGTACCCCGTCATCGGTTTCATGCTGGGGGCAGTCCTGCTGCTCGCACCGACCGTCCTGCTGGTGAAGCTTGGGGTCGTTGCCCTGCGCGTAGTCCGGTGTCAGGAAACCGTCGGCGAACACTACATCCGTGATCGACAGCTCGCCCCGACGACGCTTTCGATCGTGTGCGGGCTGATCGGGCTGGGAGGCGTGTCCATGATTCCGGACCTAAGTCAGACCCTGATATTCCGCACCGTCCCCCCGACGGTGTTCGTCAGCGTAATCGTTGCTCCGCTGGTGGCGACCCTGGTGCTCGACGCGATCGCGTCGATGGTTCGTAGACGAACAGGCCGGTTCGTGGATGGTTCGAGCGCCCGAGCCGAACAACGGGAGACACAGATCATCAGCGAGCACAGCTAAGAGACAGCAGTAATCCGAGCGACGACACGACGACCCTGGGCCGGGACGGTCCGGGACGAGACATGGGAAGAAATGGCATGAAACTGACTTTGCCCAAGCCGGATCTGACACCGGCCGGTGACCAGTGGCGTCAGATGATCCGTGACGAACAGCAGCGATGGCTCGACGAGTGGGAAGTGTCGTTGAGCGACGATCAACGGGAGCTGGCGTTCTATCAGGCTGCGGCCGCGATCGAGGAACTACGCGAGCGTGATCCTCGAGTGCCCGCCCTTCACGTGCAGGGCAGAGCATTCGATGCACTGTCCCGCTATGCACCTCGCAGCCGGTGGTGGTGGGTCCGGTACGCGGCCCCGACCCTGGTGTTCATCGTGGTGGCCGGCTGGTTCTATCTCGACCGGGACCTGGTGGTCCTGTGGGATTACGTCCCGGCAGGCGACACCACCGACCTGGTGGCGCAAGCCGTGGGATACGGGCGGTGGGCCACCGTGGTAGCGGTGGGCGCGGTACTGGTGTCCGTCTTCGGCCTTGCTGGGGTGATGTGGTTCAGCGGCTTCAAGGAAAAAGCCGCCCAATACTGGCTGACGGCCCTCGCAATGGCGCTGTGTGCTCTGGGCACCGGCGTGTTCGTCCTCGCTGCCACGATCTGCGTGCTGTACACCTACTCCAGCTGATCGAAAGACACCTGTGGGGGCCACCGTCCGGTGGTCCCCACAGTGCTGTCTTCGGTCAGTACCCGAGCGTTGCTTCGTGACTGTGTTCGACGCCGGTGTCAGGGACGAACGCGGCCTCGTTGGTGTGGTCGGGCGTGCGTTCGATGTTGAGCATCTCGGTCACCGACCGGGGATGACTGCTCATCGCAGCACCGACCGCATCGAGTAGTTCCTGACTGAGCTGGTTCAGGTTGACGGGTGACAGGGGAGGAGCGACCTCGTCGTCACCGTTGACCGGGCCGACTGCGGCGGCCAGACCCCGGCCGGCGGACTCGAGGGCAGCTCCGATCTTGCCCAGGTCACCACTGCTCGTCGGTGCCGTCTCTGCGATCCGTTCGAGCTGGTCGGACACATCCGCTTCGTTTTCTTCTTCGACTGCGTCGGCCGGGTCGGGCTGCGGGGCACGGTCGCTGGACGCGTCCGGGTTGGTCTCGGACTTGTCGACGTTCATCTCTACGGTGTCGGAGTCGGCGGTGTGTTCGTCGGTGGTGGGGGCGAGGGGTTCGGTCACCGCTGCCGGGACTTTCTCGGTGGGTTCGGCCACTGCGAGGTGCTGTTCGGACAGTTCGGCGAGCTTGTCGAACGACGGCACACTTCGGGCGGCGACGTAGGTCAATGCGACGGCGGCGGCGGCGTCGAAGACGCGGTTGTCGGCGTCCCGGTCGGTGGCCTGCCGCTCGGCGAGGCGGCGGGCGATCTCGTCCGGGGGCATCTGCACCTGCACATATCGCTGCTGCTCTTGCCGGTACTGCTGTGCTCGCAGTGCGTCCAGTCGTGCCGCATTCTCCTGCGCGAGCTGCTCCCATTTGCGGGTGATCTGTGCCTGCGCGCCCACATGCCGGGCTGTTGCTGCTGCTGCCAGAATCTGGACCGTGGTCTGCTCGGCGGGCTGTCCCCGGAATGCGCCGAGAACCTCGGTTCGGTTCTTCGGTGCCGGGGCCGGATGCCCTTGAGCGCGGCGGCCGTCGACTTGGCGAAGAAAGCCGACGAGGTCGGTCACGTCCTGGCTGGCTTGCGCCCTGGCCGGTCGGGGTTGCGGTCTCGCCTGGGCACCGGCCGAGGGCCCGTCGGGCGAGTTCGGTGCACTCGCCGCCTCGGTGGGGTGAGCTGCTCGTCCCCGATTGCGCAGGAACCGCCGCTTCTGGTCGTTGTCCGCCATAGTCCTTCTCCTTGTGCCATCGGGGGCGGGGGTCGCCGCGTCCGGGCCTACAGGTCCCGTTCCGGTCCGGTGTCGTGGTCGAGGGGGTCGAGACCGAACTGGACGTTCGCCCCCGAATCGGTGCGTGTCTGTCGCGTCGACGTGCCGGTGGTGTAGTCGGGTCCGCCGGCCTTGCGTCGGGCGAGTTCGGCGTCGATCTGGCCGAGGATGGTGCGTTCGGCGGCGATCGATTCCTCGAGTCGGGTGATGCGGTCGGTGATCCGCCCGATGGTCTGATCGTCGGTGGCGCGGGCGCGGGCCTTGGCGGCTTCGGCGGCGCGGTAGTGCTGTGCACCGCGTTCGATCACCGCCCAGCGTCGCTCGGGCGGCGCTGCCTGTTCGGCGGCGGTCACAGCGGCGCGGGCAGCGGCGATCTGGTGTTCGGTCACGTGCGGGGACCGGGTCAGGGCATCGAGTCGGGTGCGGGCAGCACGCACCACCGCGATGTTGCGTTCGTCGATTTCGACCTGTGCGAGGGACCGCTCCACGCCCGAGAGGGCGGACATCTCCCCTCGTGCCCGCTCGAGTTCGTCGCGGGCCAGCGACAGCAGCATCGCATCTTCGGTGAGCCGTCCCCGGCTGACACCTTGCGCGGACACCAGCTCGGCGTCGCTGTAGCGGGCGTAGGGTCCGGCCACCTCGCCGCGGGTGTCCTCGGGTCGGCGCAACCGCTCGATGTTCGTCTCGACCGCACCCTGGCGTGCCTGCCGGATGTGCGCCATCGGATCGGTCTCGTCGGCGGGGGCGTCGGCGAGCACCCGCGAGACCGCGATTTCCCGCACCGTGGACTCCCACAGCCGCACCCGCCGAGGGTCGGTTCCCCGCTGGCCGATGGCGGTGATCCACGGCGCGCTGCATTCGAGGGCGGTGGTGGTGTAGGAGTCGATGAACGCGTGCATCTGCTGCTCGCACGAGCGGGCGTAGGCGGCGAGGATGGGATCGGTTGCGGCCGCGGCGTCGGTCAGTGCTGGCACGCGGTAGGCGGCTACCGCGTCGGTGCGGCGGCGTGGCAGTTGCGCTCCGTCGGAGTTGTCGATGCGGTTCTTCAGGGCGCGGGCGATGACCTGGCCGGGGGAGTTGGTCTCGGTGTCGATCCGGCCGGCTCTGCCTTCGGAGCTCATCACGGCGGCGGCCTCGCGCAGCAGAGTCTCGGTGTCCCAGCCGAAGGTTTCCGATTGGGCGACGTAGGTGACGATCTGATCCCACCCGCCGAGGCTGTGCACCCAGCCGAACTGCTCGTCGGTGAGAATCCGGCCCAGGAGCTGTTCGGTGTAGTCCTCGTACAGCTCCCCGACGGCCAGCATGTAGATATCGACGATCTTCGACCAGGACGCGGCCTTGCGCTGTTCGTCCTCGATCATCTGGTGCACGGTGCGCTGGGAACCGTCGCGGGCGATGATCTTCGCGAGCAGACCGATCGCGCCGGGATGCTCATCCGGGCGATGTTCGAAGTCCCAGTCGGGCAGCTCGTCGTTGGCAGCGTAGACGATATTGGCGTGCTTGCCGCGGGTGAGCGCGACGTACAACGACTGGCGATCCATGTTCGCCCCGGCGAGCACATGGCAACTTCCCACCGTCATGCCCTGCGAGCGGTGCACGGTGGTCGCGTAGCCGAGTTGCACGTTGTCGGTGATGTAGTCGGCGGCGACGGTGACCTGACCGCCGCTGATGTTGTTGCGCAGCCGCAGCGATCCGTCGTCGCCGATGGCAGCGACGGTCCACAGGTCGCCGTTCTTCACCCGGCCCGAGGTGTTGCCGTCGGAGTCCTCGACGACATACTTCGAATTGTTCTTCCGGGTGACCACCACATCCCCGACAGCGGCCTCGAGACCGTCGGCCAGGACGATGCCGGGTCCGGTGACGGTGCCGCCTGTGCGGTAGTAGGCGGCGGCTTTCTCGTTGAGCTCGCGCACCAGATCGTTGGTGGGGGCGACCATCAACGCGACCTGCCCGGCCTCGACGTCGGCGACGTAGGCGTCGAAGACCAGATCGGCCAGCTCGTGTGCCATGCCCTGCCGGATGCGATCGTTCTGCTCGTACCACTCGAGCACCGTCACATCACCCTTGCGCAAGTGCAGGCTCGCCTCGGCCTCACCGTCGGTGGCGAAACGGTGGACCTTGCGCAGGAACGGGGCGTTGGTGCGATCGGCCAGATCGCGCAGAACGCCACCGGCTTCGACGGAGGCGAGCTGCTGTGGATCGCCCAGCAACCGCACCACCGCCCCGGCTTCGGTGGCGATGCGGGTCAGGTCGGCCAGGTCGCGGGCCGAGGCCATGCCCGCCTCGTCCACCAGCAACAGATCACCCTTGCCGATGCCGGTTGCGATGCCGACGCGGTGGCGGGTGAGCACGTCGGCAATGGTGCGGCCCTGCACCGAAATTTCCTCACCGAGCACTTCGGCGGCACGGGCCGACGGCCCCAGGGCGATGACGTTTCCGTTGACCGCTTCCCAGGCCCGGGCGATCACCGTCGCGGCGGTGGTCTTGCCGGCACCGGCCGCACCGACCGCCACGGCGACCCGTTTGCCGGCGGTGAGGAAGTGGGTGATCATCGCGAGCTGATCGGCACCGAGCTCGTGGCCGTTCGCCTCCTCGACGGCGCGGATCTTGCGGCGAATGATCCGGTCTTCCACAGTGTGCTCGTCGTCCATCTGGGCCTGCTGACGCATGAAGTCCTCGGCGTCGAGAACCGATTGAGCGGTGTAGCGCATCTGCGCGCGATCGACCAGCAGACTGCGCCGGCGTCCGCGTTCGACGCGGTCGCTGATCCGCTCGGGCAGGTGGTATTCCTCGATGTCGATGGGCAGGCAGTAGTCGCGCAGTGCGAGTTCGAGTGCATCATCGTGGATGGCGCGTAGCTGCTCGTCGTCGGCGAAACTGAACTCTCGCAGGCGCCTTTCGATCTCGGCGGTCACCGAGAACACCGTCCACGAACCGACCTTGTGCGAGAGCGTGTCGACGACCTCGTCGACGAGAGCCGGCACCTGCTCGGGAGTCAACACCGGACGGCGGTCACGTTCCCCGCGGACAGCGTCGACCAGTTCTGCGGGATTGTTCCCGGCGAGAATCGCTTCGGCGCGCTCGCGCCATTCGGCCCGTAACTCGGCTAGTGAACGTGGGGGGTTCTTCGCGTTGCGGGTGTCCAAGGTGGCCTGTTGCGCCTGGGCGTACTGCACCTTCTTCGGGGGATTCTTGCCGTAGCGAGTCTTGTAGTCGCGGGCCAGCTCTTCCTGGCGTGCCTCGATGGCGGCGCGGCGGGAGAACTCCTCGATGAGCGACAACGGGATGCCTTCGACCTCGTAGACCGGTTGCTTGCCGACCGGCATATCCGGCCTCGGAGCGAAGGTGACACCGAGCTTGCGGGCCACCAGATCGGCCACGCGGGTGTTGTACTTCTCCGACGCCGACACGTTCGCCTTGTAGAGAATGGACCCGTCGATGGTGGTCCATCGGCCTTCGGCATAGACACGATTGAGCACGGCGCTGTGGGTGTGCAGGTTCGGGTCCGCAGCGCGATTGTCGAAGTGATCGAACCGGGCGATCAACAGCCCTTCGGCCTTGACCTTGCGCTCCCCGCCCTTGCCGCGGCGGGTGTAGATCACGTGATCTTCGATCCACTCCAGCGCTTCGTCCACGGCCTGCTTGTGGGCTTCTTCAACTGCGGCCTTGACCTGATCGTCGCCCAGGCCCCACAGCAACGAGATGGACTTCATCGGGGTGAACACCAGGTCGTAGCCGGCCACCGGCTGCCGCGTCTTGCTGTACTGCTCGGTGATGAACTTCCACACACTTTCATCGCTGAGCAGCCCGGCCTGCTCAGCACTTTCGCGGCTCAGGTGCTTGCGGGCGGTGGCGAACTGGATGTCCCTCTTGGTCTGAGTGTCGGGGTACTCACCGTGCTGGGCCTTGTAGGCGGTGCACAGTTCCTCGACGTCGTGGACGTACTCCTGACTGTTCTGAAACCACGAAAACGCCCGTCCGAGGGCGGTGCTCTGGGACCAGTTCAGGTGCTCTTCGACCGAGGCTTCGGGTCCGGGCTTGGTGTCCAACGCAGTCGGAGTACGCGCAGCACCGAACACCGACCGCATCGCGGATTCGGTGACTTCGGTGCCGACCTCGACACCGACCTTCTCGGCCAGTTTCCCGCACCACACGCCGGGCGGGGTGCCCTTGGCGACGTAGTAGTCGACCGCATCGGGCTTGCGGGACTCGGTGGCGTCGCCCTTGGCGACGTGCTTGGTGAGATAGACATAGCCGTCCCCAGCGTTGAGCTTGTGGACGGTCATCACGGCGCCGATTATGCCATGTCGCACCTTTAGTGCATGAGGTGTGTAGAGATTCTTGGGGCGAACGGAGTTCGATCCAAGGTCTGACAGGACCTCGATGGTCCTGTCAGAGCAGCGGAGCTGCGTGTGTTAGGCGCATGAGCGTCATGGTTGGTCGGTGGGGTGACCGGATCTGGACGACAGTCGAGTGTCTTCGGTTCCGGTCGTCGGCCTCCCCGCGACGGGCGCGAGCCGTTACACTTCCGGCCTATGGCCTCGACTTCGCAATCGGCATCTCGCCGCTCACTTCGTCCGCACACGACGCCGAACGTTCGGGAAAACGCCCGCCGTCAGCGGGAGCGACTGCTCGCTCGTCAGGCGGAACTGGAAGCGTTGGCCGGCCCCATCCATGAAGCGACGGACAAGCTGTCCAAGCTCGAAGCAGCGGTCGCCTCGCGGGCACAGGCTCGGCTGAAGAAGATCGAGCGGCTTGAGCAGACCCGGGATCGTCGCATCAAGAAGATCCAAGAGGAATACGCGGCGAAGATCGCCGAGATCCAGCGGGAGATGAAAGCCAGCACGGAGACGTTGACTCCGCAAGAGCGCGAGCAGGAATCGTCGCTGCTGCGCGAGTACGCGGAAGCGATCGTGACGTTCAGTCGCAGTGCCTCGGCGTCGGAGCTGGCACCGTTGCTCGGCGTGAGCACCCGCGAGGCGAAGACGCTCATCCTGCAAGCCAAGGCGGATCTCGGTGCCGCCGATGTCGCCGGGTCGGATGCACCGTCGTCCGACGATCAGCAGACGGTGCCTGCGGCGTCGTGATGCTGCGGTCATGACTGACGATGTGGAACCCGCGCTCGACATCGGGTTCCCGGATCTCGACGTCGAGTTCGTTGCTGAGGAGTCGGAGGAACGGCCGCGGCGGGTCCGGGTGGTGGACAACTCGTTGCGGCCGTCGAAGGCGAACATCGCGGCGTTCTGGTCGAAGGTCGTCAAGTCCCCGACGTGTTGGTACTGGGTCGGCGCGATCAGTGCGCCCGACGGGTACGGGCGGTTCAACTTCCAATGTGAGAACCGGCAACGCACGATGCTTGCGCATCGTTTCTCGGTGGAGCTGGTGCACGGGCCTCTGACACCGGATGTGGTGTGCGAGCACAAGTGCAACGAGCCACTGTGCGTGCGCGTCGGGACGGGACACCTCGTGGAGTCCACGCACAGTGAGAACGTGCGTTACGCGATCGCCCAGGGAAGACTTTCTGGTCATGCGTTGCTCGACGGTCAAGGGCGCTCACGCTACGAGCGATCTGTCGCTATCCGTGAAGCACTGCGCAACGGCTACGACGAAGCTGCGTTGTTCCATGCCAAGACCAATCCGGGTGATTGTCAAGGCACCTTGTTCTGAGGCGATCAGCAGTGCTGCATGGGTGCGACCTCATCTTTTCCGCAGCACTACTACGATTTCGTGGTGGACATACCCGCTATCGCTTCTGTCATCAGTGCACTGGGCATTGGCTCGTTTATCGGCCAGTACCTCATCGGCGCACAGCAACGTCGCCAGCTGAGAAGCGAGGTGCTGAAGCACTTGGCGCAGACCGAGACCGTGCGGTGGGCGAGTACGACCACAATCGGTCCAGGGTTCCGCGAGAGCATCCGTGAACTGGAAGCTGCCGCCTTGGTCTCCCAAATTCCGCAGCGGGTTGTCGAGCAATACACGATTTTCGCCTACACCGCTTGGTGGGAGAGCAACGAAAACTGGGAGGCAGGCGGCGGGGACGAGGAGGATGCAGGGATCGATCGTCGGTTGGCCGATCTTGTCCAGGAGGCGGCAATCGAACTGAGCGCAGCAGCCTGGTCGCCTTGGACCTCCAAGTTTCGTCGAGGTAGCCGACTAAAGAAGAGAATCAGTCGCGCGGAGAACATCGACGATCCGCGCGTGACAGGAAGCTTGGCTCGTGCGCAGAAACGCGCGAGCAGCCTGTAGAACACAGATACGGGTCGGAACCAGTGACCCGACCTCCGCATCCCGACGCGCAGGAGCAGACTCCAGGCCGGCAGGAGGGTCAACATGGTGGAACGGTCACACGTAGAAAAGCAGTTGTACGACGCGATCAAGCACGACATCCGTCCGAGTGAGAGCGAGCTCAAAGCGATCGTGAGCGGTGAGAGTGTGTCCCGGTCGCAACCGTCGGCGGTCGATTTCGTGTTCCCCGACGATGCGGAGCGCGACGGTCTCTGACGGCGTGCGCGTGGTTATGCTGTGCGCTGTAGGACGTGCGCTAGCGTCGGTCAGGCTCGATGCCTGACCGACGCTCCAGCGCAACGGGCGAGGCCCCCGGAACTAGGGATTCCGGGGGCCTCGCCCGTGTTGTGCTGTCAGATCCAGTCGCCGCTGGGCGCGGGGAGCTCGACGCGGAACTTCTCGCGGGCGATACGGACTCCGGTGCCTGCGAGCTTGCGAATCATTGTCGGGTACAGCCCTGCGGTGAGGGCTTGCTCGAGCAGTCCGAGCATCCGGGTGTCGCACAGCGGGTGCTGGGTCGCTTCCTCTCGGGCGGCGGTGAACGCGCTTCCGGCGGCCGGTCCCTGGAAGTTCACGTAGGCGAAGAACCCGGCGACGGTCAACGCTGCCACACGCTCGCGGGTGCGCAGCTTGCTGGCGATCGCTTCCATCGTTTCGGAGGCGACGTTCGGGTCGATCACCGCCAGTCCCAAGATGGCGTCACGGGCGTGGATGTCGGTGGTGAGCAGCAGTCCGACTCGTGCGGCGAGAGCGGAGTCGGGGGTGGTGCGGGTGCTTACCAGCTCGGCCAGCTCGCGGATGATGCTGCTCGCGAACTCCTCTCCCATCGTCTCTTTCGCGGCGCGGGCGCGTCGGCGATCGGTGACGGTCACTGAGTCCTTGCGGCGGTAGCGGGCGGTGAGCTCGGAGCGGTCGCGGGCGGTGAGCTCGGAGCGGTCGCGGGCGATGGTGCGGCCGTTGAGTACGGTCGCGGCGCCCACCTCGGTGGTGGCGGGGTCGGGGACCGTGCCGGTCTCGAACAGCCCACGCATGTCGGTCCAGGTCTCGCTGCCGCGGATGCTCGGGGTGTAGAAGCTGCCCCACACATCGGCTCCGGCGCCGAGCAGCATGGCGATCACCCGCTCGGACTCGTCGAGCACCTCGTGGAAGGTGCGGCTTTCGGCGACCACGATGACGTACACGCTCTCGGTGTCATTGGAGCGGTTGATCGTGGCGGTGACGAGCGGATGGTCCATCTCGCCGAAGTCCATCCGGGCGATGTGGGACAGCCGGTTGCCCGCGAGGAAGACCAGCACGACCGACTGCGACGGCACGAAGCCCAGCATGGCGGGGATGGCAGCGATCATCTCGCCGGTGTTGTCAATCTTGATGGGCTCGGTCATGAGCCGCCTCCTCAGTGTCGGGGCGGACCTGCTCGGCCCGCCTGTTCTTGGTGCCCTTCTGGCAAGGAGATGACGACCTGCACAGGGCCGCGGGAGTGCAACCCCCGGACGGAAAAATCTTTCGAGGAGCGAAGCGGGGGAAAGAGTTTTCCGGGCCACCAGGCCGCGCAGCGCCGGGGGTTGTGCGAAGCGGACCGCAGGTCAAAATCGGATGGCCAGAAGGGCACCTTCTCGGGGTTGTTGTGCAGGGCGGCGCGTCAGCGACGCTCGTTTCGGTGGACACCGAAGGTGGCCCGTGCCCGGCATCGAGGTGCTGGACACTGCCACAGGATGGGGGAGTGATGGGGGTGTACAGAAGATGCTGCTCGGTCGTGCGGGATTCGGTACCTGTCTGCTCTTGGCGGTGCTCGACGCATTGTTGGCGGCGTGGTTTCTTGCGGCTGGCTCACCCGGCCCAGGTCTCGGTTTGCGGCGATCGCATCACTGTTCGTCCTGGCCGCGGTTCTGCGGCGTCCGCGAGCGGCACGCACGTCCTCGTGCGCGGACTCGGATCGGCCGGCCTCTGAATCTGGTGCTGCCGCGCCACCGCTGCGCGCCGGCTTGCCCTCGAATGACCGGGTCGGGGATGGGACCGGAGCCCGCTCGGTGGCCCGTAGAGGCGGCGCGGCGGAGGTGGCCCAACAACACCGAAGTCCCACCCTTCGTGATCATGGTCGGTGGTGTCTGGTGGATGCGCTACAGTCCCGTCCAGCGAGTCCGGGGGGCCGCTACTGCCCAACTCTCGGTCCGAAGATCCCTCGCGGGGCCTCGGCCCGAACTCGGTGACCTGGGGGATCACCGGGTTCGAGCAGTCGCGGCCCCTTCGACGCCGTGACTCTAGCTGCGGACGGCGTAGGTGTGGGCGTCGGCGACGGTGTAGCCCTTGTCGGTGTAGATCCGGTCGTCGCGGGCTCCGAGGCGTTTGAGGGCCGTGCGTTGGGCTCGCAGATCTTGGCCCGCGGTGCTGCATCGGGCATATCCGATCAGGATTC
>NZ_CP079228.1:0-116114 GCF_019317345.1 Rhodococcus sp. LW-XY12 | reverse complement strand
CGGTCACACGCTTTTAGGCTCTGACCTGCGGTTTTGCGGGTGTATCGGGGTGGTTCGGTGACGGTGGTGGAGCGGGTACCTCGGTCGGTCGGTGCGGCCCTGGTGAACCGGGCGCGGTGACTGCCGGGCAAGGGCGGGTTTTCCCTTGCTCGGTGGTCGGCGGGTCCGGTAGGGCCGTGGTGTGGCGACCGGGCGCGGTGCACGCGGAGCAGCGGGAACCTTGGGAGGGAGGGACAGGGGTCCGGGGGCGGAGCCCCCGGGGATCGGTAGAGCCCACGCGCACGGCAGACGAGCCGGGGCACCCTCCTAGCCAGGGTGAGGGGGCACCGTCCGCCGGCCGCAGGAGCATACGTTTACCGGCCCCGAGACCAACGAGGCAAAGATCCGACTGCCACACCAACCCTCGACCACACTGCTCGTCGACACCCGAGACGACCCGAAGGGGGTCCGGGGGCGGATCACCCCTGGTCAACACCGTAAACGCGATTGACCCGAGAAGGTGCTCTGCCGTCGGGGGGAGGATCTACTTCAATCTTGCCGCTGACCAGGGGCGGTGCCGAAGATGACCCACGCGAGGTGGTGGCCCATCTCCGAGTCTTTCGCCCGCACCGTTTGACGCTCGTAGATCAAGTCGAAGAACTCGCTGAGAGCCTCGTTTCCCACGTACCACCACGGTACGAAATTGGCGGTCAGTACATCGTCGTCCGGTAGGAGCTCGACCATTTTCCAGAACGAAGTGTCGTTGCTCCCGTAGTCGAAGTCCTCGTCGTCCCAGCTCTCGTCATCGTCCCAGTCCTCGTCGTCGAAGTCCTCAAGTTCATCTGGCGGACTGGTTGAGGACCGGACGACGTGCTCGACGTACCTGACGTTTTCATCGGGCGCCGGTCGGAACCAGAGCTTGCGCCCTGGCCGGAATACCGGTCCTAGGATGTCTAGTGGTCCCCATGGCATCCAGAAGAACTTGTATGGGAACTCATCGGTAGTTTCGAGGATCCCTTGTTCTGCCATTCGCCGTACGGCTCGCGTCAGCGCGACTCGCTCTGAACGCGGTGTGGCCTTCGTGACGAGTCCGCACATTTCTAGGGTGAACCATCGCCACCGATGCTTCACGCCGTTGTGCTGTTCGGCCAGCTTTATGGTCATTGCGTCCAGCAGTTGACGCTGTTTGACGCCGAAGCCTCGGGACATTCGACCAGCTTATCGGGCATCTCCGGGCTTAAGTGTTGTCTTTGTGGACATCCAAGGAGAGTGGTTTGCGACAATAGTTCCGGCCTTGAAAGAGGCACTGCCCCGGAGTCGTTGGCGCGACCCCGAGGCAGTCAATCTGTCCCTTCGAATATGTCTCGTCCCTCTCAAGAACGCTCCATCGAACGAAGGAAACACCTATGAAGGTACCTTCCCTCACCTCTCCTCGTAACTCTGATATTCCCGATGGGCGTCGTTGGGTGCCCTGGGTCGCGGCCGTACCTGCTGTTGTGGCGGGGTGCGTTGCGGCATGGATGTTCGACTGGACGGCCGGCATCACCACTGCGAACGGCGTGCTAGGTATCGTCGGACAGCTGACAAAACCACGGAAATCGGACTGATCCTGGTCTCTCGTGAAATGCCAGGTCATGGCCGGGCGGAGAACCGTTCGGCCATGACCCCGGCCATGTTGATCTATCCGGTCTGCTTCGAAGACACAGCGATAGTCGTTGGTGCCGATCTTCTTAAGAAAGTTTGCCGTTAAGCGGTGATCTCTTCTCGGGCGCGGCGGAGTGTGGCGTACATCGCGGAGCGCGACAGTCCGCTGATCTCGCAGAGCTGGGCTGCGGTGTATTCGCCGGATTCGTAGTCGGCGAGCAAGCGTTTGCGCTGCAGGGCGGACAGCTTCGGTTGCTTGCCTTTGAGTCGGCCAGCCTTTTTTGCTTCGGCCATGCCTTCGCGGGTGCGGGCGCGGATGAGGTCGGATTCGAACTCGGCCATCAGCGACAGCATGCCGAAGAAGAGTTTTCCGGTGGGATCGGTCGGGTCGTGGACGGAGCCGCCGATGCTCAATCGGGTGCCTTTGGCTTCGAGTTCGTCGGCGATCGCCCGGAGGTCGACGGCGGAGCGGCCGAGGCGGTCGAGTTTGGCGACGACGAGGGTGTCGCCTTCGCGGCAGGCGGCGAGGGCTTCGCGTAGACCGGGTCGGTGTCGGTTGCGTCCGGTGGTGTAGCCCTTGTCGGTGTAGAGCCGGTCGTCGGGGACTCCGAGGCGTTTGAGGGCTGTGCGTTGCGCTCGCAGGTCTTGGCCCGCGGTGCTGCATCGGGCATAGCCGATCAGGATTCCGTCCGTGAGGCGACGATAGTGCTGTTTGGGTCAGCTATACGGGACCGAAATGCAGGACGGTTAAACAGGACGGTCGGACGGCCGGCTTCCGCAGGACACGATCGAGTCCCGGGCCGTTGCGGGGTGTGCTGTTTGAGGATCGTCAATAGGACGACTCTTCTGCGGTGGGAACATCGGGGCAGGCTAGCTAGCCCGATTTCCCGTGAAAGAGGGGAGGAGCCGGTCACCGGGCCTCGATCTGTTCGCGCAGGATGTCTCCGTGGCCAGCATGTCGGGCGAACTCGGCAGTCATGTACACATAGATCCAGCGAAGGCTGACGACACCTCCCACGTGCGGATGCTCACGGGTCTCATCCAGGGGGATCCGCGCCGCGATAGATCTGGCTCGGGCGCTGGCACGTTCGAACTCCCCGATCACCTCGGTCACCGTCTCGTCATCGCCCACCTCGAACCCTCCGTGTGCCCACAGTGGGCCGTCGCATTCGTCATCAGAGAGTCGTCCGAGCGTGCGCTGGAACCACATTCGCTCGGCAAACGCGGCGTGTTTGACCAGGGATATCGGGGTTGTCAGCGAGGGCACGAGGCGGATTCTGGCGTCGGCTTCAGACAGGCCGCGCACCGTGTCGAGGAGATCGGCGCGTGCCTGGTCGAGCACGGTCTCGAGCAGTTCTCGTTCGGTGCCGGGAAGACGGATTGAAGTGGTCATCGTAGGTTGGCCCTTTCCTGGCCGGTCCGGCGCACGCCAGACAGACCGATCGGCTGGTGGTGGTTCGGAAACGGTTCGCCGGAAAGGAACCGGCGCCGGATGGTCGCGTGCTTCGCGACTAGGAATCCTGATTCTGCCGCCGATGGGATCGCAGCCACATCAGAAGTGGCGCAGCGGACCTTACGAAGGTACCACGTGAGAGCACCGCTACGCGCAAAACACCATCGGGCGCACGATCGTTCGGGGCGGTTTGCCGACGATGCGCAGTCGACGACTCCCCGCGACGGTGCACACGCCCTGCTGACGCACCGCGGTGCCGGCGAGCTGTGGTCCGGGGTGGGTCGGTGGACCTGATGGTGCCGCTGGCCGGAGTTGTCTCTGGCGCGAGACTGGCGACGAGAAAGTCAGGCCGTCCCTGGCGCCGTCCTACCGGCACGGGCATGCCGTGCGACCCTGGCGCGGTTCCCGCACACCGGTGAGCACCACTCTCGCCGAGGATGGGACTTGACGAAGAAGAGGATGCATCCCGGCGCGGGGCATGCCCGCACCTGGCCGATCAGATCCGGCATCAGCAGTCGGCACGCGTCGGACGCGACTTCGCCGAGCGCGATCAACCACGGATCGTCGACCTGCCACCGCCGCGTCACCACTACAGGGTTCCCGGGTGAGATTTCCAGGCGAGATCCGCTGTAGCGGCTGAATCCGTTGATGACCGCGAGGGAGTCGCCGTTGGGTACTGCGTGCTCGACAACGGACTGTAGGCAGCTGCGTAGCGCCTCGCGCAGCGAGAGGAACTGTTCGTGCGTGCGCGGGGTGCAGGCTCGTTCCACGAGAACCGCGGGTAGTTCATCACTGAACTGACCGGCATGTTCGCCCGCCCAGGCGGTGAGCTGGTCCGTGGTGGTCAGTGCGTCGACACGATGCCCCCGGAGTCCTCCGTCGATGTAGGTGGTGTTCACCAATTCCAGGGCGAGGGGTTCTCCGCTCACGGGCGCAGTCGGGGAGGGATGGGGCTGTCGCGTCATAGAACTAATGGTATCCCCGTTTGATTTGCGTTAGCTCTCGTGCTGCGATACCTAATTAACGGCCAAGCAATACACATCCATTAGCTTAGGGGGGATTCATGGACGGGTCCGTACTGCACAGCAGCTGGGGCACACGCATCACCGCAGTGGCGTTCATATCGCTGACCGGCGCCTTCGGGCTGAATCTGGCAATCGGCCAATTCATCCCGCCCTTGATGGGGCACTTCGGGTGGTCACTCGCAGCCACGAGCGGCACCGTCGCAGCGAGCACCCTCATGTGGGGGCTGGCCCAGCCGGTCATGGGTTGGCTCATCGACCGGTCGGGTCCACGAACGGTGATGACCGCCAGCGCCGCGCTGATGGGCCTGGCTTACCTTCTTCTCGCGGCCGTCACAGAGTTCTGGCAGTTCGTCCTGCTCTTCGGAATCATCGTCGCGATCGGATTCGCCGGCTGCAGCTCGATGCCCGCATCGGTCCTGGTGACGCGATGGCACGTACGCCGGCGCCCCCAGGCACTGGCGATCAGCTCGATGGGCATCAACGCCGGCCAACTACTGCTACTTCCGCTCGCAGGAGTCCTGATCTCCACGTTCGGATGGCAAACCGCCTTCGCGATCCTCGGCTGTGTGATGCTCGCCATCGTCGTTCCGGTCATCTGGTTCGGCGCCCGGAATGGCCCCGGCGATGTGGGACTGGAAACGGAGAAGACTCCCGTTCCGACGCTCGCTGCAACCAGCCTTCATCAAGCACTGAAAGATCCTCAGTTCTGGCTGATCGGCCTCAGCTTCGCGGGATGCGGTTATTCGCTCTACATGTTCACCACCCACATGCCGAAACTCGCGGTGGAGCTGGGGCTCGGGACCTCTGCCGCCGGATGGCTGATGGCGCTCGTCGCAGTGTGCAGTGCGGTCGAACGCGGCACTGATGCGCATTGCCAGGTCCAGACTCGGCCGCTGATCTCCCCGCTCGAGGGCGCCGATCGTCTGTACGTGCGCCCCGCTCAGTTCCGCCAAGTGTCGGCGGGACAGTCCCAGGGTGCGACGTAGATCCCGAATTACATTGCCGATGCGACGTGCCGACCCGTTCCGAGACATACAGCTATTTTAGAAAAACCCAACGAAAAAGTATTGTTTCAAAACGAAGTGATGGGTCAACTCAGCTGGAGCGGGTTGCGTCGGATCCCCCTGAATGACCGACCCCGAGCTCACCACCGGGCAGGACCCGGCATTCCCGCCCACCGGACGATGCAGTAGCCGTCGAGAAAGAAGGTCCTGCTGGGGATGCCGATAATTCACCGGGATACGGACAGTTCAGCGCACGGACCTGCCATGTCGCCACGTTCACAGGACGGGCCTGTCACGACCCTGGACGAAGCTCGACGAGAACACCGACTTCCTGGATCCACGGTCCTTCCGGCGGCCGGACCAGACCCACCCCACCCTATGAGCCCTGCTCGGAAATCGGTATGGCAGGTATTCGACCGTCCGCGAACCCTTGCTGGCCATCGCGGACGGAGCCGACTGACATGAAATCGAGAAACTGGCGAGTTCGATACCCGGGGAAGTGTTCGACGGAGGCACTGTCGGCGAGCCAGCCGACGCGAAATGCAGCAATCGCCGTCTGCGGTCCGCCGTGGCGCCCAAACCGCCGGCCGACACGAACATCCGTTCATATGCGGGTGCGGCTGACGTCGGACTCTCACAGCCGGGCTCGCGCCGTTCGGTGCTGTTCGCTGATCTCAGCTGAGTCTAGCTATGTGTACCGAGTGCCTTGATGGCCTTTGTGGGGACTTGGCCGAAGAACGTGTACAACCGCGGCTGCGACAGCTTCGGGCGTCAGAGTCGATGTGTCAATGCTTGTGAATGCCGTGCGTATCCACTCGGCAGTGTTGAAGTGATCAAAATGACCAAGCCGCCAGCGCAATGCATCCTGCTCTTCTGTGTCCTCGGTGACGCGACGTCGATGCTCGCCGGAGTCTACGTACAGGGCGACGCCAGTCACATCGACTCGTGGATCGAGTGCGGCTCTGATCTGTGTCCAGTAGGACTCGTCGGTGATGGTCTGGGGAACGATGACCAACTGCGGGCCGTCATCCGGTAGTTCGTGCACGACTGCATTGAGCGTTGCGGCAACGAGTGTGCGCCACGCGCTCCACATCTGGAAGTCGCGCACGGCTGCAACTGGTTGGAGCACAGGACGTAGTAGTGCGCCGACCGCTTCAGGGTCGACAATGACTGACCCTGGAATAGCGTGGGCGAGTAGGCGTGCAGCTGTTGTCTTGCCGGCTCCGAAAGCGCCGTTGATCCAGACGATGCGCCTGCACTCGGCCTGCCGATCGGACACCCCGCTTGCCGTACTTGTCATGCCTTGTTCGTCCCCCATCGATCCGGCCCTCGAGCTGCGTGCGGAAGGCAAGTGCCCGACGGCACTGCGAGCGAGCGTTTTCCCAGTAGAACAGTAGTATTGGAGAGACCCTAGGCACGATTGGGCAGAAGGGTTGGCAATTGGACCACTCGCGTGTCACTTCACACCGAGAACCTACAACCAGTGTAGGTTCTCGCCGGACGTGTCAGTAGGACGGTCCTTGGAACTGTGGGTTTCCAAATTCGTGTCAGTCCGGGTTCTCACGAACTTGTCGGAACCCTCAGAAATTCCGGTCTCGTCTTACTGACCGTTTCAGAATGACCTCATGTGTTCGCAGGGTCGTCCGCTCGACAACGTAATCAACTCGATCCTGCCTGCCGACAGAGTTTCTAGTAGCCCATCACTGCGTGGGCGCTGTGATGCTGGACGATACGAGGCGGCGCGTACGGTGCCGGCCAGATCTGCAGCTTGTATCGCTCGACCACCTCGTCGACGACGAGATCCCACGCCAGGTCGCGTCCTGCGGCATAGGCACGGACCCGATAGGTTCCGGTGCCGGCCGAGAGCACCGTGTCCGGGAATCCATCGACGGGTTCCTCCGCGCCGGTGAGGACCGTGGCGATATCCGAGTAGGTCTGCAGCGAGGCTTCCTCGATGTCTTCCCACCCGCTGTCGACGAGATCGGGAGCATCACCGAGGACCTCGACCTGCAGGTCGAGTGGTCCCATGGACATCCCCGTGTACACGTAGACCATCCCGGTGTCGGCAGCGAGCAGACCGAAGCCTGGCTCGGGCAACGGAGGAAGTTCTTCCCAAGCCCGATCGTCCGCGTCTTTCACGCAGAACATTCGGTCGACGCTGGCTCTGCCGGTGTACAACATCGTGTCTCTCCTTCTGCGACCGAAGCAGTCGATCGGCAGAGGACCGACCGTACGTCCCAGTGGTCCGTGCCCCTCGCACATCATAGGAAAGGCCGGCTGATGGCCGAGGTGATGCGGCGTGAAGCAACTGGGATTGCATCGTCCGATCGGCGCTGATCGGCGGTGCTCGAAGTTCGCGTCAGGCCCGGCGTGACCACGGCTGGTGGCCCGACCAGAACATCCCGGAATAGTGCCGATGATGGGTGACTGCGGACTTTCCGTACTGGCAGTCCCAGGATCATCCGATGGGGATCTGCCGCAGCGAGGGTCGTCGCGACAGGAGCGCCTGAGTCCTGCACGTACCTGACCTCAAATCTCGCTGCTCCGGGGCACTTTTCCGGCTCCCGAAACTGACACGAATTTGAGAAATTGACACGCCGCTGACGGCCAACTGACATGAAATCGAGAAACTGACACTGAAACCGAGAACCTACAACCAGGGTAAAACTCGTGGGTTCGGCGTCCCGGCGATATGTCACTCATGGTTTGTGCGGTGTCGGTGCTGCTAATTGCCATTAGCGCACCATCTCCATCGAAACCCCTGCTGAGCGCGTTTTCCGGTGGAAACCTGTCCGAAGCGGCCGGTAAGCTCCCGTTTCGTGCCCGACGACCTGCTGATGCGCCATCCGAGCCCCTCCGACGCCTGTGCGTCGACCGCCTCGGAGCCCACTGCACCGTCCGTGCCAGTTCTGCCGGCCGAGACCCTCACACAGGTGGCCGGGACGGCGGCGCGCTCACGGTCCGAGTCGACCCGACGCAACTACGCCGCCGACTGGCAACGCTTCACCGCCTGGTGCGCGCGCGAAGGCCATGCGGCGTTGCCGGCGCATCCGCTCACCGTCGCCGCCTATCTCCTCGACGCGGCATCGACGGTGACGGAGGCGGGGGAGCGGGCCTACTCCCCGGCGACGTTGGCCCGGTGGGTGGCGGGGATCGGCTACCACCATCGCCGCGCCGGGCATCCCGCTCCCGGCAGCGACGAGCTCGTGGCCGCCACCTTGTCCGGGATCCGGCGGGACTACGCGGCGGCGGGGCAGCGGCCCCGGAATCCGCGGGCGCCGCTGCTCACCGCCGACATCGTCACCATCGTCGAGCGTGCGCGGGAGGACTGCGCCGGCTGGGCGGCGGAGGTGTTGGAACGCCGCGACTCCGCCATCTTCTTGTTGGGGTTCGCCGGGGCGTTCCGCCGCAGCGAACTCGTCGCGCTCACCTGCAGCGACGTCTCCCTACACCGGCTCGACGGCCTGCACATCCGCCTTCGCAAGTCCAAGACGGATCAGGAAGGGCGGGGGAGTATCCGGGCGCTGCCGTTCACCCACAGTCATGCGAGTTGTCCGCCGTGTGCGTGGCTGCGGTGGGCGCAGGTCATCGCCGCCTCCGACGCCGGGGGCCGGCCCGCCGTCATCCGCCTGCTGCGCACCGCCGAGCCGTTCGCGGCGCACGTGTGCCGGGGAACCCGGCCCCGCATGGTGCCGTCCTCGCCCCTGTTGCGGTCGATCCGCAAGAACGGCAACCTCTCCCACACACCCCTGTCCGGGGCCGCGGTGCACAAGGCCATCCGTCGCCGGGCCGAGCAGGCCGGCTACGACCCCGACCTCGTCCAACAGTTGGGCGGTCATTCGTTGCGGGCCGGGTTCGTCACCCAGGCCTTCCGCAACGGCGCCAGCGCGCACGCGATCATGCGCCAGACCGGACACAGCACCCCCGCCATGCTGGAAACCTACGCTCGTGAACATGCCCCGCTCATCGGCAACGCCGTGACGAATCTCGGATTGTGACCGCGATGACCAGCAGCGGACGAGAAGACATCCGCCGCAACGATGTTCACGATGCCGACCTCGGCCTGTTGATCCCCGTCCGCTACCGGCACGACTGGGCGCTGTTCGCCGACTGGTGCGCCGCCGCCGACCGGTCGCCGATCCCGGCCAGTCCTGACACCCTGGCGCTGTTCCTGGGTGAGCATCCGGCCGCGGCCGCGACGCAGCGACGCCGACTGTCGGCGATCAACACCGTCCACACCGATCACGGCTACCCGCCGCCCGGGCGCACGGAGACTGTGCGCCGACACCTCGACACCACCCGCGCTTCGCGCCTCGACCGGCTCGGCCAGCTACTGCTGCAGCGAGCAACCGAGCTGCCCACTTTAGGGTGGCCGAGTGGGCTGTTCGGCCGCCGCGACGCCCTGCTGCTGGTCCTCGCCGCCACCGGCATGAGCTTCACCGACATCACCCGACTGCGCCGCCGCGACCTCCGCCACGACGGCAACACCCTGGTGGCCACGACCCAGTCCGGCGAACGATTCCGGCTCGAACCGGATCTCGAGATTAGATGCGATCCAGCTGCGATCTATCAACGGTGGGCAGAGATTCAGGCATTTCTCGATCAGTACCCCGGCACCCATCTGCTGCGCCATCACCTCACCGACCCGGTCGATGTCGTCGCCGATCCGCTCGATGCAGAGCAGGCCCGGCAACCGTTGCTGTGTCCGATTGACCGTTGGGGACACCTTCCGCACGCGCAACCGATGACCCCGCAATCGGTCTCGACCTTGGTACGAGCACACCTGACCGGCCGTGCCCCGGTACGGAAGGTGTTGCCTGTTCCCCGGCAGAACGATGTCGAGGCCCGGATCGAGTCCGACATCGTCCTCGACCCCGACTACTACGATCGCGGCGTCAACGCCCGCCGCCGCGATCATGAGGCTCTCGCGGATCTCACCGACGTCTTCGACAAGATCGAACACCGAGCCGATGCATTGCTCGATGAGCTCATGGCAGTGCTGGAAGGGATGTAGGGGTTCTCCCCTTACCCGTCGTTCCTTCCGTGTTGACGGCGCTTCTGCAGGTCACAGTCCTACATCAGGTTCAAGCAGAACAGTAGACGGCGAACTTGCCCTTGGTTACCGCGCGGACATACGACTCGGCGCCGGCAATCAAACGTAATTGCTCGTCGGAGCTGACCTTTGCGCTCAAGCCTGGCTGGACGATAATGGTCTCGAGGCGAGGGAACAGGAGAGGTGCCCGTTCGCGGATTCGGTTCAACTCTTTCCGGTCGCCGACTTCGAATGCGCTTTTGCCGGTACGTTTCGCGTAGGCCTGGACTCGACGGTCTAGGTGTTCCAGTAGCGGCGCAGCCGCTCGGTCGCGCCACCGCGCCCCGCGAATTGCTTGGCCGCAGACCTCGTATAAATCTTGAAGGCGTTTGCCAGGGAGGTCGGACGACGAATACTTGCAGTGCACGAGTGTGACACGAAGATCGTCTCCCTCGATGCGGAGTCCCACCAGGTCCGCGGCTTCCCCAGCACCATCGTCATCGATGAGGACATCGAACGTCTGCTGGCCCGTCAGGTACCGCACCATGTATGCCTGAATCGAGTCCGAACGCCTGTCCACACCCTGCGACTCCACTCGGATATCGACGCCGGACCAATCGAGGACCATCAGTTTTCCCCGATCGAAGGGCGGCACGTCCGTTCGGGGGACTAGTAGGCGATCGTCGCCGGTGATGAGCCGGTCACCGCTGAGGAACAGGGTGGGTTTGTGAGCGTTCAACCACGTGGACAACGGCGTCTTGTCGCCTCGAGAATTTTCGACGGTGACTTCGCTGCCAAGAGCCCGGTAGCGGACACCGGCGCTACCTATTGTCGCTGCATAGGGCACTTTCCAGTCGGGCGTGAATACTGAAAAAAGGAAGTCGCCGACCTCGGAGTGGTCGTCGACTTCGAAGTCGACGTCGGTCAGTAGGGATGTTGTGCCGACGTACCGTGCATGCTGTGAGGTGCCGGTGCCCAGGTAGAGGTCCCACGGCCATTCCATCGATAGCAGCGGAAACGGTGGGCGCTCGGTGACCGGAGTCGGAATGATCATGTCGCGGAAGACGGTTCGTATATCTACCGAGGTGTCGATAAGTTTCGTTCCCTGTCGGTCGCACCATTCCCGCCACTGCATCAGACCGGACGCAGTTTGCATCGACCAGAACCGGCCGGAGAGCGCAGCCGAAATGGTGACGCGAACGCCGTTGTCGAAGGCAGAGGCGGAAATGTGAGTATTGGTCTTGTGGTTCCGCTCAGCTTCGGTCAGGGCAGCCTCGACGTCGCTGCCGACGTGCATGGAGAACCGCTTATCGCGGTCTCGGACGTCTAGAAGGCCGACGTTTGTCGGAATCAGGCGATCCAACTTGGAGAACACCCGGAAAGTTTCGATGCCCCTGACCTGGATCGGCTCGGTACCCAGCACTGCCTCAGCAAGTTTGTCGTATTTCTTGCGAGTGTCGGATCCGTGCACGAAGAGCAGTCCTCGGGTCCGATCGAAGTAGAGAACTGTCAGGTCGTATCCGACATCACGGAGTCCGGGAACGGAGCCCCATCTGAGATCGTCGACGGACTCCGTCACGAACCAGGCGACATCGTGGTGCGCGCTGATGCTGATAGCGCCGTCGAGAATCGATGCTCCGTTGACTCGTTGTGCTGCGTCGGGCTCCCAGTCTGATGCGCCGGTACGAAAGACGATTGCACTCATCTTCGGTTCGAGCAGTCCGATAGGAACCGAGGAGGGTGTGCCGGCGAAGGACGCATCGAATTCGCTGATTTCCTCAGCCCTGGCTGTGGCACGGTCGGTTACATCGCTGAGCACTTGGTTCCAGTCGGGATCTTCCCGTAGCAGGTCTCGTAAGGGCGACCGTGCCGTAGAGGGATCCTGACTGACAAAGATGCTCGCCGTACCGATCTCGGTCGGGGATGATGTTCGGGCCAAGCGACCGACAAGTTGAATCATAGGGCTCAGTGATTTTCGGGTGTCGTGAAAGGCGGCCACTTTGAGCGTTGGCATATCGAAGCCTTCGCCGAGCATGTCCACACACACCACGATGCGGCATTGGCCTGTTCGGAGTGCATCGAGTGTCTCCGATTTTTCACCAGCACCGAGACCGTCGTGCAGGAGGCGCGGCTGGTACTCCGATGCCTCGCGGATGTAGATGGCGTGAATCTCTCCAGCACGCTGCCTTGACCCTGCCCGCACGAGCAGCACATGGTCATACCCTTCGGCCAGATCCTGTCGTAAGCGGCCGATAGCTGCGGCAGCAAGTTCTTCATCCGCATCATCAACTGCGAAGATCGCTGTGAACTCGATCGGGCTGAAATACCCCTCCTTCTGCGCCTCCCTGAGAGGAAACCGAAAGATGGTCTTACCGGGAAGCGCTCGTCCGTCCGAACGGAACGGTGTGGCAGTAAACAACAACACTGGGCGCTCTGCGAATGCCCGAATCACTTCGGTCCAGGTGTCGGCCGGTGCGTGGTGAGCTTCGTCGACCACGAGATGGGTGCACGCCGCGAGCAGAACATGGCGAGCCTCCTGATCACACGCTTGCAGGGCATGTGGCGTCGCGACGATCACATTGCAGGCCTGCACGAAAGAAGCGGCATCCTCGGGTTTCTGAAATCCGTGTTCGAGGCGGCCGACACACGGCCGCATGGCCGAACGCGCGACGACACCTGCACGCTGCAAAATGCCCAGGGTCTCAAACTTGTCGGCGATCTGCGCGCGGAGGGCCGCGGACGGCACCACCACCAGCAGCCGTTGGGGTCGCCCTGCCACCATCCACGCCAGCATCGTTTCGGTCTTGCCGGTGCCAGTGGGCATGACGATTACCGCTGGCTCAGTCAGACCTGATGACAGATAGCCGAGGATCGAATGCAGTGCACCGATCTGGGGACGACGCAAACTGCCAGGATCTTCAGGCGGGCGGAAGCCGATCGCCCCCCGATACGAGGTCAGCACATCTTCCGGAGACGACATTTGTCGACTCCCCTGCCATCGCAGAGATGACGAGTCTTCTGACGACAGTACGGCCGTCAACGGCCCGGAGACGGCCAACCGCTTTTCGTAAACTGCCGGCCAGCAGCCGTAGGGGCCGTGCACTTCCGTCCCGTGCTCGTCCCCACGCGTACCGAGTTCGTCGCATGCAGGCACCAACAACTGGCGAACGCGATTACGGCCGAATGGTCGAGGGTCAGCCCATATGTTCACAGTGCTGATCGCCATTAACTCTCATCCTGTTCGGACTAAACAACATCACCGTGTCACCCGGTTACAGAAGGCTACGTTCAACAAGGCCCGGACGTCGATGGAAGTGTTGTGCTGGAGGGAATTCCCGCCAGGAACTCGTTGGCCGAACTGTGACGCTGCCCCCGGCACGCGTAGGTTCCGGGGGCAGCCCACCAGCGTCCTACTTCGAGGGCTTGATGATGACCTTTCGAATAGGACCGGGCACGGAAATTGTCTTCTTCTGCCCCGGCTTGACCGTGATGCGCTTAGTTGCCACCGTGCTCAGCCTCTCGGGGGGAAGGAATCGTTGCCGGGAGCGATGGTGTTCTTCTCCCGGACCTGCCCGCTACGGCCATGGATGTGGACCTCGCCCCCACCCGATCTTCCGACGATCTCGCTCGCACGGCTGATTGCCTGGGCCTGGGTCGCTGTCACCGCGCTAGCCCGCGAGCTGTTCGGTCGGACAACTCTCCACCCTGCGGAACCATTCGGAACTACGTGGGCATCTTTTTTCTGGGTCATGAGTGACCCTTCCTCGTACGGAGAAAGAACCGGACGTCAGGCACGTCGATTGGCGACAAGTCCCTGCGGTCTGTAGCCTCTATCCCACATTCCCCAATGTCAGATGGAGGCTTGTCCGGAGACCCGGATGAGCCTCTTTCTCGTAGGCGCATTTCTGCTCCTACTGGAATGGACGCTACACCTGGGGTCCGACAGCATCGTCGACCACAAGGGCTTGTGGCCGATATGAATGCCACCGCCGTAATTCCCACTCACCCCTTACTGCTGGTCAGCGGACCATGGGAATAATTATGTGATTTACGTCGCCAAGTCGAGTAATGGCCGACGCCCATAAAGGGACCTCGTCGCCCGCTAAGTGGATTAAGGGGTCCATATGGACGAGAAGGGCCAAGAGGAGACTGCGTCGGCCCACAGTTCACCCTGAGAGCCCTTTTGGCGATTTCCCACTGAGTGGGCAAACGATGTCTTCACATCAACCCTGAATGGGGGGTTGACGAGTTCGGTACAACGCGGTATTACCGCGTACTGAGAAGTCACGGCAGAAGGCGCGGAGCGGAACGCGACCATCTATGTCTTACATGCGTCTCCGCTTCGAGATAATCGGCCAATTGCATACAGCAGTGGATCCATCAGCGCACGACTTCACCCAAGAGAATCGATGATCTTCATCGTCTCCACGGCCACCGTGGTCACCCGTTTGATCAGATCCACGATGTAGGTCGGGTCGTCGTGCTCGTCGCACCAGTCGTTCGGGTCGTTGACGATCCCGGATGCCTTGTCGGTCTTGATCTGGTAGCGGTCGAGGATCCACGCCAACGCCGACCGGGAACCGAGCAGGTAGCGGTCAGCGTTCTCAGGGATGCCGGCGATGGTGACCTTCGAGTTGTAGACGATCGTCGTACGGTCCTCGACGTTCTTGCCGGTCTCGGGGTCTTTCTTCGTGCCCCACTTGAGCTTCGACACCCGCCACGTCTCACGATCGTCGGCGGATACGCCCTTCTTGAGCTGTACGTCGAGGTCGTACGGATCGACTGCCTCGTAAGCCACGTGCAGCTCTGCCAGCCTCCGACCGGCGCTTGCGAGCTGCTCGAACCGCTCCCGCGTCTCCGGGATAGGGATGTGCGGGAGCATCTTCTTCAGATCCGCCGCGTAGGTTTTCCGGTAGGCGGAGTCGTGGAGCAGACCGTAGACATGGTAGAAAATGTCGTCCTTGCTGACCCGGTTGCCGACCGCGGTGCGGTAGAGGACGAGGATGCCATCGGTGATGTTGTCCACCCTCCGATAGCCGTACTCGTCGACCTTGGTCTTCTCTGCGGATGCAAAGCTCAGCTCGTTGTCAGCGGCTTCGGCCTTGAGGTACGTCCAACGAGGGAAGAACTGACCGCTGCCGGATCCCCAGAAGGACAGATCGGGAATCGCGTCAAAGAAACAGGAAATCCCCAGGTCAGCGAGGCTGAATACTGGGGCTTCCACACCTGAGCCGAAGCGACATGGATAAACCAGCGGTCATCGACGGCTTACGATGCCCCGAGTGTATCGGCGGACGAGGACGGTTGGCAACCAGCGGTGACGCCTGGATCGAGCAGTGGCTCAGCAGCGAACGATTCGCGCTCTACGTGCGCAAATCCGGCGGTGACCGCACCCGGGCGTTGGCGCTGTACGAGTGGAACGCCAAGCTCAGCGCGACCTTCCTCCATAACCTCAATCACTTTGAAGTCGCCCTGCGCAATGC
This sequence comes from Rhodococcus sp. LW-XY12, assembly GCF_019317345.1. Taxonomy (NCBI): domain Bacteria; kingdom Bacillati; phylum Actinomycetota; class Actinomycetes; order Mycobacteriales; family Nocardiaceae; genus Rhodococcus; species Rhodococcus sp. LW-XY12. Next base: position 100,494 of record NZ_CP079228.1, on the reverse strand, counting down.
CTACGACACCCAGCTCGTCGGCGCCACCGTCGCCGGCGACAAGCATTGGACGGACAGGGCCACCGCTCGGCGGTTGTTCCCCGAGCATCTGCGCATCGATCCCGGCACCGGCAAGGTCAAAGACGCCAACCGTGTCCCGATCAACAAGATCGGCCAAGCCCGTCGGGCAGCCGGCGAGCACCCCAGCCCCGGCAAGATCGTCGCCGAGCTGATGTTCGGGTTCTGGACCTACATGACCTCCGACATCCACGAAAAGACCCTGTGGGTGCCGTACCTGCACAAGGCGTTCCCGCCGAACACCAACCGCGCAAAGATCCACCACACCCTGGGTGATCTACGGGAGTTCCGTAATCGGGTCGCCCATCACGAACCGATCCTCGACGCACCCGAGGCCCGGCGTCGTCAGCTGGTCTTCGCCATGCGCCTGATCCGCCCCGAAGCCCTCGACCACTTCACCGCGCACAGCGACGTTTCCGCGGTTCTCGCCCAACGTCCGTGACGTACCGCGACCGGTAGCCGACGATCCGGCCGCGGCGGCCTCACAGTTCGTCCGATCTCTGTGCTCGGCGTGCCTGCAGTGTTTCGACTACGGCGGTGAGCACCCCCTCGTGGACAACATTGGCGATAGCGGTAGCTTCAGCGGTCAGGATGGCCGCATCGGTCTCGTCGACGCGCGAGACGATGCGGTCGTAGATGCGGGAACATTCGCCGGCGATGGAGCCGATGTGTGCGTGGGCGCAGCCCGGCGCGCACAGATGCGGCGTCCACTGGTCGAGAACCCCGAGGATCATCCGGAACTCACTGCCGTCCCATTGATCGGTCGAGGTCCGGAGCCACGCCATCAATTCGGTGCGGTCGGGAATGGACTCGTCGCCTTGGCGGAGCAGTTCGGCCTCAGGCGATCCGGTCAGCGCATCGGCGATCTCGGCTGGGCCTGCGCGCATCGGATCCAGACCCAACAAGGGTGTGAAAGATGATGCGAGCGATCGCTGAGAGGCCAACGGCGTGCTTGTCCTCCCCGAACGGTTCGGGCAGCGCGCCCGGATCTTCCGATGCCCCTTGGACCCGCCCCTCGAACTGGTTGAGTCCGTGGGTGATCGCCTTTTCTTTCGGCATCCCGGTATGGCGTTGATAGGCACTGGAGGCATCGCGGGCCGAAGTCCACGCCATCCTGTACAGATGCCCGAGCGGAAACAGACGGGCGCCGCGCTTCGTGGCCGTGCGCAGCGCTTCTTCGTGGGTCTCGGTCAGGTCAGGCAACCGGTGTTCACGCAGTTTGAAGGCGAAGTACCGGCCGGCCTCCTCCTCGATCAGACGCTGCGCCAGACTTGCGAGCTCGGCCCGCTCGGTCGACCACATCGCGGTCACGTCGAGCCCGGCACGGAGCCGGTCGGCGAAGCTCGCCAGTCGTGTGTCGACAGGGCCGTTGCCGGGCATGAAGAACTTCGCTAGTCCGGGGTAGAGGCTGCCGGACAAGGTGGTGTCGTCGTTCCAGACGAATGCTTGTTCGAGCTCCGGTCCAGGCAGCGCCGCCGAAGTAGACGATGCCATGCCGCAGTAGCAGTTCGACAGTCGATGTCGCTTTCGCATGAGATCGCCGCGGCAGTCTTCACGGGCCCGCACCAGGTCTCGAGCAGCCTCCTGATCCGCGGTCGGGGTCGACACTGCGCAGATCTCGTCGAGGCGCAGCAACCGGGCCAGATGCAGTGCGTCGCGGGCATCGGTCTTGACTCGGTCCCCGGACGGTTTCTGCAGCTTCGACGGGGCGGCGACCTCGCACCGAATCCCTGACCCCGTCAACGCCCGATACAGCCCGAACCCGGTCGGTCCGGCCTCGTAGACCGCCGCTGCCGGTCCCGGCAACCCAGAAATCCAGGATCGGATGTGGTCGTAGGACGGGGTCAACCGGGTCTGGAACACCTGCCTGTGACGCTGTCGATTGCTGCCGCCGCGACCGACCGTGCGTGCACGTCCAGTCCTACGGCTCGTACGCTCCGGGCCACCCACAATTGTCGGATAGGCCGAACAGGCAGGTTCGTCTGCTCGGTAACCCACGAATCTTGTGAGTGGCGCCCCGGCCCGCAAGAGCGGTGCCAACGGCGGGCGTCCCTCGATCACCGCCGGCCCGCCGGCGCACCCCGACGATGTCAACATGCAGCACGCGTAGCGCAGCGAGCATGAACGACGTTGACATCGACCCTGCGCCGGCACATCCTCACCAACCGAGGGACGCCAACCAGCGGGAGTGAACTCGTCACAAGTCGTGCGTCACTCCATACCGTCTAGAGCATCTCTAGCGCAACACCTAGTCTGCCGTTGAAGTCGGGCGCCACTGCCTCATGGAACTTCCGCAGCATTGACTCCGCAGATTCGCTTGTCGTTCCGAGAGTCGCGAGATAGGTGCGATGTGCAAGTAAGGAACGGACCCCTTGATTGAAGTAGTCCTCACTATCCACCGCGTGCGTCGCGATTGGCGACCCGAGCAACGCCATGTACTTCACACCCGACCAAGGCTCCTCATCAAGATCTCGGAAGACCCAGCGGTTAGCTGCGTCTCGCACCGCGTCAATCGCCGCTTGGCCAACGGCACGATGGTCGGCCATGTTGAGCATGCCGTTCCCGCTCATCTCCCGATGGTTGCCGATAAGAACAAAGTCCGGCTTCTTGCGTCGGATCACGCGCGCGATCTCTTTTCGAAGTCGCAGTCCGTACTCGATCATCCCATCAGGATGGTCGAGGAACTCGACGTCACCTACTCCAACCTCGCTGGCAGCGTCGATCTGCTCTCGCATCCTCAACTCCATGCACTGCTCTGGAGACATCGAATCGAGGCCCGCTTCGCCGCGGCTTGCCAGCAAGTAGGACACCTCCTTGCCCTGCGAAGTCCATCGCGCGATGGGCGACGCGCCGGGATACTCGACATCGTCTGGATGCGCGACTACAACGAGGGCGCGGTTCCAATCCTCTGGAAACTCAATAAGGTTCACGTGTAACTCATATCACGCTCGGGTTCTACAGTCGCACAGTAACTTCCGGAAGCCCGCGTCATCCGCAACCGAGCCGCCCGTCGGAGCTGAGGCAGGCCGTTTCATCGCGCAGACCATCGATCGCACCCAAGTGGGGCGTGCGATGTGACGCCTGATTGGTGGAACGCGTGCTGGGGCCGTAGCCATCGGGCGGCTGCTCGCTGTGCAAGTTACCACAGCGCGTCGCGTGGAAGGTTGGATGCACCAGACGAGTCGCGTTGCAGCACGTAGAGTTCCGACGATGGGGCGTCGGCTCCGCGCCTCAACGTTCTTTAGCCGGGTTCACTTCCTCTACCCGACGGGTCCCGCTACACTGGTCCCAGTTTGTTCACTGGTTAACAAAGTTGGTGGCGATGACAGCGGAATCACTTCGTACACGCACTCGCGAGCTCTGGGGCGAGCGCAACTCTGGATTGGACACATCCGCGATGGAAGTGGTGGCCCAGGTCAAGCGCATCTCGGCCGTGCTCGACCGTTCTGTCGAGTCGATCTACCAGGGGGCCGAACTCACTGCCGCCGAGGTGGAGCTTCTGGTTCCCCTGCGGTACGCGGAGGAGCCGATCACGGCGATACGGCTTGCTGAGCGCCTCGGAATGTCCCGGGCTGGGGTCAGCAAGGCGCTGGCAAAGCTTGAGAGGCGGGGGCTCATTGCGCGAGAACAGAATCCGTCCGACCGTCGCTCCGCCCTGATAAGCATGACGGGCGCGGGAGAAGTCACGATCGATGATGTGTTCCCACGTGAACTCGACGCTCATGCAAAGCTGTTTGCCGGCCTCGGGGACTGTCGAAGCAGGGTGTTGGAGGCACTCGTCTGCCTAGCTGAAACTATGGAATCGTACGTAGACGATTCAACTCAGTGAGCAAAACCAATGTGTCGCGCGTACCGTCACTCATCGCTAAATCATCTCCTGGATCATCTCGGAAAGGACGCTGCTTGATGCTGTCGGAAGAACTTCTCTCCACGACGTGGGTAATTAGCGAGTCAATGTTGATAGATGCCGCGCCTGAGGATGTCTATGACCTTGTCAGTGACATCACTCGCACGAACGAATGGTCACCCGAGTGCACCGGGGGGGAATGGGCAACCTGGCCCGAAGCGCAGGTTGGATCTCGTTTCCTCGGGTACAACGACGACCATGGGATGCGTTGGACAAGTGAATCCGAAGTTATCAAGGCGAGCCGCCCGGCGGAATTCTCCTTCTCTGTCATGCGATTCCGCGTGGGAGGTCCGGGTGAGGACAGCGAGTTCGGTGAGAGCTCTCAACTAGGTGACATGACCTGGAGTTTCAGGATCGAGCCGAAAGGTGCCGGGTGTGTCCTCACACAGACTCATTCGATGCACACGATAAGCGTCTTCTTCAGGGCGTTGCTCGAAACTGTGGAAGATCCTGGACAACACCTCGCAGAGAGGGAGGATCAGCTCGCGCGAGCTATGCGGTCGACCCTTCGGAACATCAAGTCCATCGCCGAGGCTGCCGAGTAGGCGCCTTCAAATGCTGTAAGTCCGCGTCGCGGAAATGTATTCGGGGGGGAAATGATGAAGATAGGCCTAGTTGGCGGAGGGGCATCGGCAGTCTGCTTCATTGACGCGCTGGTGCAGTCCAATGAGGCGCCTGGAAGCTTGACCATCTTTGATCCGGCAGATCGGTTATGGAGGGGGAGACCGTATCGGGATGATCTGGTCTCGGTTCGGCTCAACTCGCGAGCAGATGACATGTCTGTCCGACTCGGGGACGACGCACACTTTCAGCGGTGGTTGAGAGCACAAGGCAATTGCGCAGAATTTCTTCCACGCGGCGTCTACGGCGACTACCTTGCAGCAACGGCGGAGACAGACATTGCTGAGCTCCGCAGGATCGGCTGGCAGGTTGAGATCGTGCACCAAGCGGTGGTAGGCGCGTTTCGTGTGGGGCGAGAACTTGTGCTCTATACCGACGATGGGCTGCACAAACCGGTTGATCACACCATCCTCGCGGTGGGCGGAGGGCCGCCGAGTGACTGCTACGGCCTTGCCGGTGAGCATCGCTTCATTAGCGATCCATTTCCGCTCCGTGAGAGTTTGTCGGTGATCGGTTCGGACGATTCGGTGGCGGTTCTAGGGAGCGGCCTGACGGCCGTCGACGTTGTACTTGGACTCGATGCGATTGGCCACCAAGGCCGGGTGTCGATGGTCTCCCGTTCCGGAGCGTTGCCAGCGGTACGTCAGCAACCAATCGATTTCGAGCCCACACATCTTCTGGCAGCCAGTATTCACTCGCTCGCGCACGGGACCGGCGGTATCTCGTTTTCGCAGATCGTGGATCTAATCGATCATGAGCTCTCAGACATGCATGCCGACTTGTTTGAAGTAATCGGCGAAGTTGCGGCAGTGGCCCACGAGCCTATCGCTCAGAGGTTGCGGCGACAACTGGAAGCGGTTGAATCATCGAAGATCGCGATGAGAATTCTGCAAAAGGCCCTGCCGATGGCAGGCCCGGATCTATGGCCCCTGCTAGCCGACGACTTGCGGCAGAAGATTCTAGGTCGCTACAAGCGAATGTTCATGAGTCTGTGCTGCCCAATGCCGCCCAGCAGTGCGCAGGCTCTCCTGGGGCTGATGGCATCCGGTCGGCTGGATGTAGTCGACCGGATTGAATCGGTAGAGCCGGCATCCGGAGGCTACCTGATATCCGCTGGTGGAACCGGATACTTCGTCGACCACGTAATTAACGGGGTCGCTGCACCCGCGCACCGTATTCCCCCGCAAGCTAAGCGTCTAGTCGAGTCTCTGTACGACGAGGGTCTCGCAGTCCCGCACCAAGATGGTGGGCTTTGCGTGCAGTTCGGAAGTAGTTTGTGCAATGGTGTTCGAAGGGGAGGGGAGAGCAGCCATATACCTGGCGTATACGCGCTCGGCGATATAGCGGCAGGGACATTCTTTTTCACCTTCGGTATCACGTCGATAGTCGACAGATGTCGAGACATTCTGGGTGATATCGTCGCGCGTCATTCGGAGAAGCACGAAGGAAAGCGAAGTCATGCGTCATAGCAGGGGGACATCGTCGGCGCATCTAGCGGACACGGCTACGGGTCTGCCGATACCGGCTACACACCGATTTGATTCAATAGAAGATGAGCGCGCACAAAGAAAGTGTCGACTCGCTGGCGCAATGCGACTGTTCGGGAAGTACGGGTTCGCTGAGGGTATATCAGGGCATATATCTGTTCGGGACCCCGGGGAGCGGGATCGCTTCTGGGTCAACCCCTTTGGGATTCCGTTCAGTCGGGTGACGGTTGGCGACCTCATCTGTGTGGATGCGGACGGCGTCGTGGTCGCTGGTGGCGACCACTCGGTGAACCCGAGCGCATTCGCCGTCCATTCCGAGATCCATAAGCGGGGATTCGATGGTATCGCGCACGGGCACACGGTAAGTAGTCGCGCGCTGGGAGCCCTCGGCCTCATGCTCGAGCCCGTAGACCAGGAGTCCGCCGCCTTTTACGACAACCAATCGTTCTACAGCGCCTACAACGGGCCGGCCGTGAGCGTCGAGCATGGTCGCGACATTGCCGATGCGCTCGGTGAACGCAACGCCATTCTCTTGCGTCACCATGGACTCCTCACCGCGGGAAGGTCGTTGGAGGAAGCTGTTCACTGGTTCTTTACGTTCGAAAGCTGCGCCAAGGTCCAACTGCTGGCCCGCGCTGCCGGACCGATGGAGGTCATGAGTGGAGAGCAGGCTGAGCTCGCGAAGGCGGGTTTCGGAGACAGGGACCTCGCGGAGTTCGCATTTCAGGTGTTGTGGGAAGAGATCGTTCACGAGCAGCCGGATCTCCTCGACGAATGAGGCCTACGAAGGCGGTCCATGAGGGCGAGCAAGCTGTCCAGAGGAGGGTTGGCGAGGGCGGACCGGATCGAGGGTCACCGATGTTCGGGCCGACGTTGGGATCTGGAGTTGCTGACTTCATACGAAGGCAGCGCATGATTGTGATTGGTGGTCCTGACACGGATGGTGATGTTTGGGCCTCGATGCTGACCGGTCCTTCAGGTTTCGCGGATTCGATTGACGACAGAACAATCGTTTTCAATGCTTCACTCGCAGTTGGAGATCCGCTCCATGGTGCCTATGCGTTGAACCAGCCCGTAGGCACTCTGGCGCTCGATACATCGCAGGTCCGACGCATCCGCGTCAACGGCGTCATGCACCGATCCGGGCAATCGCTGGTCCTGCGAACCGAACAGGTCTTACGAAACTGTCCGAAGTACATTCAGACGCGCGAAATAGTCGACGAGCAGCCGTGCGAGCCGAGTGTTGAGGTAGGCACATCCTTGTCCGCGGCCCAGCAACGATGGATCGAGGCTGCCGATACCTTCTTTGTCGCGACCCACTCACCGCGTCACGGGGCGGACGTAAGCCATCGGGGGGGAGCGCCCGGCTTCGTGACGGCAGATGTCGACAGGCTCAGCTGGCCCGACTACGTCGGCAACTCGTTCTACATGACGTTCGGCAACCTGGAGCTCAACGATCGTAGCGGGGTCTGCTTTCTCGACTGGGAAAGCGGACACATGCTCCAGATATCCGGAACAGCAGAGGTTGATTGGAAAGACCGAGAGGCACCGGGAGCGCAACGAAAGGTCCTTTTCCAGGTAGAGCGCGTGGTGTACACACGCGACGCCATCCCATTGCGGTGGAGGCTAGTCAGCTATTCCAAGTTCAACCCAGACTCAGTACAGAAGGAGTTCGATCAGTGACCAGCACTGAAATCCGAGAGGTTGGCTGTGTGCCGAACACTGCAGCTGAAATTCTAAGTGCCGTCCAAGGGCTTGCTCCCTCCTTGCGCGCACGGTCTATCGAGATCGAAGAGGCCCGGCGGCTACCAGCAGATATCGTCGAGATGCTCCGCGCGGCGGGCGTATTCCGCATGGGATTCAGTGCGGAGTTCGGAGGCCCGAATCTGACGTCGATGGAGCAGACACGGGTACTGGAGGAGCTAGCCCGCGCCGATGCATCGGTGGGCTGGTGCGGAATGATCGGAATGGACAGTGGCCTGTACTCGGCGTACCTGACGCCGGACGCGGTCCGAGAGCTATTCCCAACTCCCGACACCATCACTGGCGGCATGGTTCAGCCGAATGGGCGCGCGGAGCGTGTGCCTGGCGGCTACATGCTCACCGGAAGGTACAGCATGGGAAGCGGTATCACTCATGCCGATCGCATTTCAGCGGGAGCGCTGACATGTACTGACGGCCGAGTCGATATCAACCCGACCGGAAACCCGAATTGGATTGTCGCCGTTCTCGCGCCCGAGGACGTCAAGATGATCGACACGTGGAACAGCACTGGTCTCGCAGGTAGTGGGAGTATTCACTACGAAGTGAACGGAGTATTTGTCCCCGAGCAGCACGTTTTCAACTTTAGCCGCCCGAAGAGCCGCTCTGGTCCACTATCTGCGCCGGATGCTCTGATGCGGAAGATGCCGGGAGTGCCGCTCGGCACGGCACGTGCCGCGTTGGACTACGCGCGTGCCGTAATTTCCGAAAAGACGAATAGCCAGACTGGACAGGCATGGAAGGACCACTACCGGGCCCAGTTTGTTCTTGGTCAGTGCGAGATGGACTACCTCACCATCCGCCACGCCGTTTACGGCAGTTTGGAACACAAGTGGCAATTGCTCAAAGGGGATGCTGCCTATCCTGATTTGACCCCGGACGAGCGCGTGGGGTCGGTTCTGATTGCGCTAAAGGCATTCAGGGAGTCTCTGTCAATCGTGCGCCGACTCTACGATTTGCTCGCTACTGCCTCCATCTATAAGCCTTCGCTTCTCGACCGGAGCATGCGAGATCTCACCACCATGTGCCAGCACGTAATGGCGCAGGACGTCATTGTGCAATCCGCCGGTGCACACTTCCTCGGCGGAGAGCCGGGCTTTCCTTTCGCTCTGGGCATCACCGAATGAGCCTCGAGCCTGAAGTGTTGTCCACGCCGAACACGTTTTCCGACATATATAACGCGGTTTCCGAGCTCCGACCTACTCTACGCAGCTACTCGCAAGAGATAGAACAGACCAGGCGTCTTCCGCGTGAAGTAGTGGAGCTTGTGAGAAGTGCTGGCGTGTTCAGGATGGGATTTGAACAAGAACACGGTGGACCCGGCCTTACTGCCGCGCAACAAACCGAAGTCCTTGCCGAACTGTCATATGCTGATGCGTCAATCGGTTGGTGCGCGATGGTCGGGATCGACTCGGGGCTGTTCGCCAACTACCTGCGGGATGATGCGGTGAGCCGCATGTTTCCGTCGCTCGACGTCTCTGCGGCCGGGATGCTCGCACCACGAGGTCAGGCGGAACGGGTCGACGACGGCTTCATCCTGAGTGGCCGGTGGACCTTCGGCAGCGGCATCTCCCACGCCGACTGGGTTTTCGCAGGTGCCCACATCACTGAGAATGGGGAGATCAACCGACACTCGGACGGGCGTCCGGAGTGGCGCGTACTAATGCTCCGTCCAGAAGATGTCTCGTTGGCCGACAACTGGTACTCCACCGGACTGGCGGGGACATCGAGCATGGACTTCTCGGTTGACCAAGTCTTTGTACCCGGGTACGCGACGTTCTCCTTCCGGGAACCCAATGCGGAGTCAGGGCCGCTGTCCACGGCGGATCTGCAGATGCGCAAGATGCCGGGCGTGCCATTGGGGGTTGCGCGTGCCGCGTTGGACTACTTCCGTGAGATCGCGGCAGAGAAGGTCAACAGTGCGACGGGCCGTCGGTGGGCGGACGACTACCGGATTCAGTATTCGCTCGGCCACTGCGAGATGCAGTACATCTCAATGCGTCACGGTGTCTACAGCACGCTTGAGGAGCGGTGGAACCGGCTCGAGGCCGGCGCGGTTCTTGCGGATCTGAGCCCGGATGAACGTATCGCCACCGCGCTGGCACGAACAAACGCATTTCGGACGGCGAGGGACATCGTTCGGCGGCTATACGATCTGCTTGCTTCGACGTCGATCTACAAGCCCTCGCCTATGGACCGGTGGCTGAGGGATCTCGAGACCATGTGCCAGCATTTCATGGCCCAGGATCAGATCATTCAGTCGGCCGGCGCCTACTTGATCGGGGGGCGTCCAGAGAACCCCTTAGTACTCGGGATCGTCTAGAAAAGGATGTCTGGCGTTGCTGAATGTCGAACCGCCGAATAGTGCACTTCACGCGAAATCTGGGCCCGGAACGTTTTGGAGTACGACTAATGTCGGAGAAGCCTTCCCCGGAGTAGTAACTCCTCTTAGCTGGTCTCTATGTGGACCATCGGTGGAGGTGGGAATTCGAGATGCTTACGCACGTATTGGCGCGTTGCCGAGACGGGAGGTCCGGGTACCTGAGAAAGTCGAGGACCGGTTGATCTCGGTGTTCCACGGCCGAGGCGCATTGAACGTGAACTTCTTCTGTCGAATGGGTGCTCACCTGCCTGGTGCTCAACCTGATGCGATTGCGCGGCAGTTTCTGGGGGAGCTTCCTGACGGAATCCCGACCAAGAACTCCTACCGAAGACTACCGATTGTGGCTGTCAAAACAATATATACACAGGCGACAGTTAAGAATGACATTCTCCGTCGAACCGACCCGGTGTTTCCCTGGTGGCAGAAGGAAATAGGTCGGGTAGCCACGCTCGATTTCGCCGAAGCGAATTACCAGTTCGGAGTAGCACGAGGCATCTTCACAGAGATGCTCCGCATTCAGGCAGCGGGCTTGTTCGTAGCTGTCCAGGGAGTCTACGACCGGCTTCTGCACCTCTTCGAACAGGTGAACCTAGACGACCAGACCGCGAACACGATTCTTGCAGGTCAAGGATCACACGTGGAGACCACCATGATCGTGGATCTCTGGAGGCTCGCTCACGGAGAGATTACGATGGACGAATTCATCAGGCGTCACGGATACCACGGCCCACTTGAAGGAGAGGTTTCTAGCACTGTCTGGCGGGAGGATCCTGAGCCGGTTTTGCGTCTTGCGAGGCGATACGCGACGGTCGACGAAGATCCGCGAGCAGGAGCACACAGCCGGCAGCTCGCGCGCAAGGATGCCGAGCGGGCACTGATCGGCACGTTGCCGCGAACCCAGCGAGGGTATGCACGGATGCTGTTGAATGCTGCGGTCTCGCGTATCCCATTGCGGGGGGTCGCAAAAGCAGCCTTCCTGCAAGCACTGGATGTTGCTCGAGGCACGGCCCGTGCGATGGGCGGACACCTCGCTGAACGCGGCGTGCTCGCCTCGCCCGAGGATGTCTTCTACCTCACCGCAGACGAGCTCCAACACGCTTCCACAAGCTCGGACTTCCAAGGCCTCGTCGAAGAACGCCGCGCACAGCGCGCGCAGTTCGAATCCGCGGTCCTTCCCTCACATTGGCAAGGAACTCCGGTTCCAATCTCAGCCGCGCCACCAGTGACGGCTGATTCTGCGGTTCGCGGAATCGGTGCGAGCGGGGGCGTAGCGGAGGGCACAGTACGTGTTGTCACTGATCCGGCAGGTGCGGACATCGAGCCCGGCGAGATCGTAGTGTGCGAGAGCACTGACCCGAGCTGGGCGTCGGCGCTCTTCCTCTCCTCTGCGCTCGTTGTGGACATCGGTGGGCTCCTCAGCCATGCCGCGGTAGTTGCGCGTGAGATCGGGGTTCCGTGCGTCGTCGGGACGTCGAACGGAACGCGTGCACTTCGTACGGGTGACCGGGTTTTGGTCAATGGCAATACTGGGACCGTTGAGGTTATTCATAGGCACGACACGAAGGGCATCACAGTATGACCACTCTTCAGAATCGTTCGGACGTGAAACCAGGCGATCACGCAGTTCCGAACACATTTGACGAAATAATGTCGGCGGCGCACGGCATGGTGCCAGAACTGCGAAGGCGATCCGAGGAGATTGAGGAATCAAATCGACTTCCGGCGAATATCGTAGAGAAACTGAGAGCTGCGGGGATCTTCCGCATGGGATTTCCGGAAAAATTCGGAGGTCCGGGTTTGAACTCCGTGCAGCAGATTCAGATCGTTGAAACGATTTCATACGGGGATGCCTCGACTGGCTGGTGTGCAATGGTCGGCATGGATGCAGGCATGTATCAGTTGTCTGACGCCGCCGTTGACGAGATGTTCACAAATCTGGACGTTGTCGTGGCCGGCATGCTTCTACCTGCCGGGCGGGCGGAGCGGGTTTCAGGAGGCTATCGACTCACTGGCGAATGGAGAATGGCTAGCGGACTGCACCACGCTGACTGGACTGCTTCGGGGGCATTCGTCTTTGATCCAGACGGTACTCCGATGCTAGACGAGGATGGAAGCCCCACCTGGCGGATCTTCCTCGTACCACCCGACGAAGTCTCACCGATTGAGAACTGGCACTCAACCGGGCTGTCGGGAAGCGGTAGTGTCGATTACAAGATCGATAGTGCCTTCGTCCCAGAGGCACACACATTCAGTCTCACTGACCCAACTCGAGCTGGTGCACTTGGAGCATCGGACGCACTAATGCGAAAGATGCCGGGCGTTGCGTTGGGGGTTGCGCGTGCCGCGTTGGACTACTTCCGTGAGATCGCGGCAGAGAAGGTCAACAGTGCGACGGGCCGTCGGTGGGCGGACGACTACCGGATTCAGTATTCGCTCGGCCACTGCGAGATGCAGTACATCTCAATGCGTCACGGTGTCTACAGCACGCTTGAGGAGCGGTGGAACCGGCTCGAGGCCGGCGCGGTTCTTGCGGATCTGAGCCCGGATGAACGTATCGCCACCGCGCTGGCACGAACAAACGCATTTCGGACGGCGAGGGACATCGTTCGGCGGCTATACGATCTGCTTGCTTCGACGTCGATCTACAAGCCCTCGCCTATGGACCGGTGGCTGAGGGATCTCGAGACCATGTGCCAGCACGTGATGGCACAGGACAAGGTAATCCAGTCCTGTGGAGCACATCTCCTCGGTGGTACGCCGGAGTTTCCCCTTGTCCTCGGACTCGAACGCTCATCCTCGCAGCGGCAGAAGGCCACTGGCCATGATTGAGACCTCGCACGTGACCAGCGCTGAACTTGTAGGCGAGCCTATCGGCCCACTGGCCTATCCCTCCTTGCCCAGCCTTCTCTTCAGGGCTGCGGCGATGCCCGACGCGGGCCAAATTGTGCATATCGCCCCGAATGGCGAGATCGAGCGCTATTCGTATTCTGACCTCCTGGACGACGCGCGTAGAATTCTGAGTGGTCTACGATTCAGAGGAATCAAGGAACTCGACAGAGTGGTGCTCCAAATACGTGAGCCCCGTGATCTATTGGCGACATTCTGGGCGTGTCAGCTCGGCGGGATGGTCCCTGTTCCCGCGAGCGCCAATCCGCCCGAGAATAGCGGCCTGTCATCAAAAGGTCTTCTTGAGTCCGTTCTGAAGATCGTAGATACGGATTGGTCGATCACGAACGTTGGCGCTGTTCGCTCAGATAGGCTGGAGACCGAATTCGCTATTTCATCTCCATCGGAACCCGCCGCATTGTTGCTGACTTCTGGTAGCACGGGGCTACCGAAGGCAGTAAGCCTGACGCACCACAACATCGTTAGTCGATGTGAGGGGACGGCCCGGGCGCGAGACTTGACCAAGCGGAACCGCACATTCAACTGGATGCCACTCGACCATGTCGGTGGCCTGGTGATGTTCCACATCCGCGACGTATTCCTAGCCTGCCATCAGGTGCATGCGGACATGCGATGGGTGCTTGACGATCCGCTACGTTGGCTGGACGTCATCAGCGAACACCGTTGTGACACTACATGGGCGTCGAACTTCGCATTTGGGCTGGTGGTAGGCCGCCGAGTGGAAGTCCGCCAGCGTTCGTGGGACCTGACACAGTTGAAGTACATCATGAACGGGGGCGAACCCGTAAAGCCTCGCGTCGCTCAGCAGTTTCTCGATGTTCTCGCACCATTTGGGCTTCCGCCAACGGCGATTCACCCCGGATGGGGGATGTCCGAGACCTCCTCAGGGGTCGTCGACACCGTGTTTGTCCCAGGACCAATTGGCGACTTCGAGAGATTCACTCCCTTGGGCCGCCCACACCCCGGCGTCCGCGTGAGAATTGTCGACGAATCCGGAACAATGGTGGGTGAACGGGAAATAGGCCGACTCCAGGTCGCCGGCGACCCCGTCAGCTCAGGCTACTTCGGTAACGATCGCCAGAACAAACTCTCCTTTACCTCCGATGGCTGGTTCAAGACTGGAGATCTGGCATTCATCGTGGACGGGCAGTTGACTGTAACTGGTCGGGTCGACGACATCATTGAGTCTGATGGAGTCGCGTTCTATGGACACGAGATCGAGGCAGCCGTTGAAGAGCTTCAATTCGTCGAGCCATCTTTCACGGTCGTCTGCCTGGTCGCCGCCGAATTGACAATCGTCTACTGTCCGCGTTCACGTGGAGCGGTCGCCGCTGAGGCGGATGAAATTCGCCGCCATGTGTTGAAATTGTTTGGTTTGACTGTGAAGGAAGTCAGGGCAATGGAGAAGTCCTATATCCCGAAGACGGGTATCGGGAAGCTCAAGCGTGCTCAGTTGGCGTTGCAGCTGGAGCATTCGTCGGACGCGATGGACCTGTGCGTCCTGCAAGCGATTCGACTAAAAGGCCGCCCAATGTTGCACGACGTAGTAGCTGCAATCGCGGATGATGCGGATACCGTGATTGCGGCCCTCGTCGCGCGCGGACTGTGCGGTGAGACAGACGGAAGGTACTCGCTCACGGCGGCTGGGCGGGACAGGCTAACGGATCTGCTCAGGCAAGAGCGGACGCGTATCGATCAGTCGCGTATCCTCAACCTATACAAGAGTTTTGATGTGTACAACACTGAACTCAAACAAATTGTTACTAATTGGCAGCTGACAGATGGATTGGCCCCCAACAGTCATGAAGACAAGCAGTATGACGCTGCAGTGATCTTGCGGCTGGAGGACCTTCACGCCACCTCATTGCCTCTGTTGGGGGAATTCGTCGAACTGGCGCCTCGGCTCCATCCATACCTCGTTCGACTCGACGCAGCCTTAACACGAATCCAGGCAGGAGATCATCGCTGGCTTGCCGGGCCTCTCATCGATAGTTTCCACACTGTCTGGTTTGAATTCCACGAAGAGCTCATCGGCCTAGCCGGCCGGACTCGCACTGACGAGGCCAAAGCGGGGCGTGCTGTATGACCGGTGCGGTACTCCTGGACGGTAACACCGGTCTGGGTCGAGAGATGTTGGGTAACAAGGCATATGGCATCGACCGCATGGTCCGACTCGGCCTGCCGGTGCCGCCCGCATTTGTCGTGACAACTCAGATGCGGTCAGTCGACGGGGTGTGGCAGCGCGTGGTCGCGCTTGTGCACGAGCTTGAGGAACTCACCGGGCGCACATTTGGGTCCGGCCCGAACCCACTCCTGCTCGCTGTCCGATCAGGTGCGGCGCTCAGCATGCCGGGGATGATGGACACGATTCTCAACGTCGGAATCACTAACGAAGTCGAGGACGCGCTCTCGGATGCGAGCCTGGACTTCGCAGCCGATGTCGTACGGCGCTTCAACGATCAGTTCCGTAAGAGTACCGGTCAACCCGCGCCTACTGATCCTTGGAAGCAGCTGCGGATGTCGGTGGATGCCGTAGTCGGATCGTGGTCTTCTGCGCGTGCCGTGGACTACCGGCGCAGGCGTGGCTTAACGGATCTTGCCGGCACCTCAGTCACGATCCAATCCATGGTTTTCGGCAACCGCGGAAGCCGTTCGGGAACAGGTGTGCTCTTCACAAGGAACCCGCTAGACGGAGGCCCGCAGCTATACGGTGAGTGGTTGGGGAATGCGCAAGGTGAGGATGTCGTCTCAGGCCGCCGAAGCGCACGCCCTCTCGAGGAATTGCGACGCGAGCTTCCCTCAGTCTATGAGCAGTTGAGTGGCGCTTCGCGGACCTTAGAGGCCGACCGGAAAGAGGTCCAAGACATCGAGTTCACGGTCGAGTCGGGGGAACTCTGGTTGTTGCAGACCCGGACGGCAAAGATATCGCCGGAGGCCGCTGTTCGGCATGCCGTAGGGCTCGCCAACGATGGCATCATCAGTACAGCTACCGCTGTCGCTCGTGTCACCGCTGACCAGATCGCGGCGGTACGGAAGCCTTGGCTCGAGACGACCGGCGCGGTAATCCTTGCGAGGGGCACGCCGGCCTCGCCGGGGTTTGGCGTGGGCGTCGCTGTCCCCCAGACAATTGAGACGGAGCAACCTATTGCCAGCACCAGCGCGGGGTTCGTGCTGACCCGTCCGACTACTGACCCCAACGACGTTCACATGATGTCGATGTCGAACGGAGTGGTGACTGAGCATGGTGGTTCAACTTCGCATGCCGCAGTTGTGTGCCGCGAGATGTCCGTCCCCTGCGTTGTTGGATGCGGTGAGGGCACAGTTGACGCTCTCTCTGGTCGAATGGTCACTGTAGATGGTTACCGCGGAATCATCTACGAAGGCTCTCTGCCGATCAGGCCTGCCGTAGATGACGATGATCCCGATTTGATTGCACTGCGTAGTTGGGCGAGTAGCTCGCCAGTCGTCAAATGAAGGCCGAGGAGAGTGCCCCCGCTAATGAAAGAGGTTGGGATCATGCGTGATGCGGTTATCGTCGGCGGCGGCGCTGCCGGGTTGAGTGCGGCGCTGCTATTGGCGAGGGCGAGAAGGAAGGTAACTCTAATCGATGAGGGGCGGCAGCGTAATGCCCCCTCCGCTCATTCGCATGGACTACTCACTCGCGACGGATTTTCTCCAGCAGATATCGTCAATGTTGGCGCGACAGACGTTGTTCGGTACGGTGGAGAAATTATGTACGCCGGAGTGGACTCAATATCCAGAGCACCCGACGACGCATTCGAGGTTGAGCTGAATGATGGACGGGTCATCCGCGCTCGGGCGGTTCTGGTGGCAACGGGTCTTACCGATGTACTTCCAGAACTGCAGGGTGTGGCTGAGAGGTGGGGGATTGATGTTATCCATTGCCCGTATTGCCATGGCTTCGAGCTATCTGATCAACCCATCGCTGTTGTCGGCGGCGAGAATAGGCCGTTTACGCTGCATCAAGCATCACTCATCCGACTATGGTCGGATGACGTTATCTTCTTTCCAAACGCAATCGAACTAACTCCTGACGAAGCGGCCAATCTCAACGCGTGGGGAGTGAAGGTCGAGCTTGGAAAAGTGTCGCAAATCGCACCGTGTGCTCCCGATGGTGTCCTGGCCGTCACCATGGAAGATGGGCGCTCATTTTCGCGGCAAGCGGTATTTATCGGCCCCAAATTTGTTCCGAATGACAAGCTGCTACGCGTACTGGGTTGCACCTCGGGCGCGACGGATTGGGTTGAAGTTGATTCGGAGGGGCGGACCATCATCGATGGCGTGTGGGCGGCAGGTAATGTTATTAGCTCGTCAGCCCAGATCGTGAATGCCGCCAGCCAAGGCGCCACCGCGGCGATCAGTATCAACCACTACCTGCTTGCGCGCGATATCCAAGCTGCAAAGGTCGCGTGCTAACAACGCAAACGTGGCTGCACCAGTCTACTTCGCTGCAATCAACCGAACGATCTTGACTCTTGATATGTAAGGGAAATCGATGACTGACCGTGTCCAATTCTGGTTTGACCCTGTGAGTCCGTGGTGCTGGGTGACTTCTCGCTGGATTACTAATGTCGCGTCTGTTCGAGATATCGACTTGTCATTTCACGTAATGAGTCTCGCGGTTCTGAATGAAGGGAAGGTTCTTCCCGGCAAAGTGCAGTCGATCGTTGATGGTTCTTGGCCCTATCTGCGCGTTCTTATGGCTGCAGGTGAACGAGAAGGATCTGATGCGGTTCGAAGGCTCTACGCCGCCTTAGGCGAGAAGATCCATCGGGACCACTCCGCGGTATCCGCGGACAAGATCATCGCCGAGTCGCTGCACGAATGCGGCCTCGACGCCGACCTCCTACGTGCCGCAACGTCCCGCGACTACGATGCCGCTATTCGAGAATCGCACATGCGCCGTAGTGACGAAACGGAATCGGCATCAGGTGCGCCGACGATCAGAATCAATGGAGAATCCTTCTTCGGCCCTGCTCTCTCGCGTATCCCGGACCCTGAGGAGTCAGGAAAGCTTTTTGACGCCGTCGTGAATTGTCTTTCATATCCATATTTCTTCGAGATGCAACGACCCCGGGCAGAAGGCCCCGTCTTCGAATAGTCGACAGCCTGTGAGGGTGTCTTGAGCGTGAACTATTTCGGGATACCGTGCGGAGAGGTAGCGGTCTATGGGCAACGGGCGGCGCGGATGGGCCCCTCGTACTAGGTGTACTGCCCAGGGACGTTGGTCAAGCGGCTGAAGGGAACGTTCCTGCCGATCGCGGAGTGTTGCCGGTGGTGATTGTAGGTGTGCAGCCATCCCGGCAACGCCGTCCGTCGGGCCTGTTCTGACGGGTAGTGCCGGGCAAACGCCCATTCAGCGGCCATAGTGCGGTGGAAACGTTCGATCTTGCCGTTCGTCTGTGGCCGGTAGGGGCGGGTGCGCTTCGCCTTGATTCCCAGCTCGGTGCAGGTTTGCTTCCACAGTGTCGAGCGGTAGCAGCTACCGTTATCGGACAGAACCCGTTCGACGGTGACGCCACCTGACTTGCACAAGTTGAGGAGGATTCCCGGGTTCTCCGAGCATTTCCGCTGGTAGCGGGATCGCGGGTTGTCGATTTGGGGCACTAAACGGTCGGTAGGATCTGGCGGGTGGCGGCGTACATTCGCAAAGTTCGGACCGCGTCGGGAGCGACGGCGGTGCAGATCGCGGTCAAGCAGGGCGGTCGCCGGACGATTGTCGAGCATGTCGGTTCGGCCCACACCGACAGCGAGTTGGCCGCGTTGATGCAGCTGGCCCGTGGCAAGCTCCACGCCGGCCAGGAAGAACTCGATCTGGGACTGGATGTGCCCGGCAACTCCGGGAAGGGACCGTCGCTGATCACCGCGAAGCGCTCGCGCTGGCTGATCGAGGCGGTCGAGACCGCCTGGCACCGGCTCGGGTTCGACGTCCTCGGCGACGAGGCTTTCTTCCAGTTGGTCCTTGCCCGAATCGTGGAGCCGACCTCGATGAGTGACACGGCCAGGGTGGTCGGCGAGATCGGCCTGACCCCGGTTCACCGCAACACCTACGCGAATGCATTGAAACGATGTGCCACAAGTGATTACCGGGATCGGGTCGCGACAAGGTGTTTCGAGCATGCCGCGGCGACCGGGGGCCTGTCCCTGGTGCTCTACGACGTGACCGTGCGCCGTGAGGCGCTTGCTGTTCGAGCGGAGGTGAGAGACCTTTGCCTTGAGCCTGGCCGTAGCCAGGAGTCTATGAAGCTGGGGGCAGCCTGACCGGGGAGACGCCCGGGAGGGTGGGAGCAGCCCTGACAAAGCCGTGTCGCGTCAGCACCGCTGGATGACGTGGGCGCGGCGAGCGATGCCGAAGAGGTATACGCGAGGAACCGGTGTCATCACCTGTCTTGACGTATAACCGCCTCTAACCCTGCGGATTTGGGGCGGGCGCGGTGAGCTGTCTGCCGGAGTGACGGGCAGGCAGACCGTCCGGGGGACGAGTTACTTTTCCCGGGCGGGGCCGGCGGCGAAGGACTACGGAGTAGTCGCCGGTGGGTGCCGCAGGCAGATAGCCGGGTGCCTCCTTCGGTGAGCGAACAGCGAGTGAACACGGGAAGGTTCTCGGATCTGCCACGACCGTGGTGCAGCCGGTGCTGCGGGGTGGCTGGGTGCGTCGTCCACCGACCGATCCGGGAGCTGGCGGAGCCGCCGTAGTACTGCGAGTCCGGGAGAGCCGGACACATCGGGAAGGGCGGCAGCGACAATGGATAGGAGGTACTGCGATGGCGCAAGACGCGTCGGTGAACTCCGGCGCCGGGCCTCGGGCGGATATCGCCCGGGATCGGGTAGCGCGGACGCAGATCAAGTATCACCGGTGGGCCAAGACCGACCGCAGTGCGCGGTTCGGGGACTTGTTCAACCTCGTGTCCCACCCGGACTATCTTCGGATGGCCTGGTCGGTGGTGGCACGCAACAAAGGAGCTCGCACTGCTGGGATCGACGGTGCGACAGTGCACCGGATCGAACAGCGCGGCGAGGTCCAGGCGTTCTTGTCCGGGATCGCCGCAAGCATCGAGGACGGCACGTATCGGCCCGCGCCGGTGCGGCGGGTGCTCATCCCCAAACCGGGCGGCAAGTCCCGCCCGTTGGGGATCCCCACCGTGACCGACCGGGTCGTGCAACAGTCGTTGAAGATGGTGCTGGAACCGATCTTCGAGGCCGACTTTCTGCCGGTCTCATACGGTTTCCGGCCGAAGCGGCGAGCCCACGATGCGGTCGCCGAGATCCATTACTACGCCCAACGCGGGTACCGGTGGGTGCTGGACGCGGACATCGAAGGATGTTTCGACCACATCGATCACCGGGCATTACTCGCACGGGTGCGGGCACGGATCACGGACAAGAAGACCGTCGCATTGGTGCGGGCGTTCCTCAAGGCCGGGGTGCTCGATGAGCTCGGCCGCCAGGGCGGCACCGATGCGGGAACGCCTCAGGGCGGGATCATTTCACCGCTGCTGGCCAACATCGCGTTGTCCGCTCTGGACGAGGCGATCATGGCTCCGTGGCAACCCGGTGGCGATCAGGCCACGCAGTGGGCTCGTCGCAAACGGGTGCGTAGCGGGATGGGCAACTGGCGGATCGTGCGCTACGCGGACGATTTCGTCATCATGACCAACGGCAGCAGAGATGACGTACTCGCCTTGAAAGAACAAGTCACCGAGGTGCTCGGCGGGATCGGACTCCGTTTGTCCGAGACCAAAACCCGCATCACGCACCTCGAGCATGGGATCGACTTCCTCGGCTTCCACCTCCAGTGGAGGCAACGACGAGGAGGCGGAAAGTGGTACTGCATGACCTTCATCGCCGACAAGGCGTTTCGATCGATCAAGCAGACCATCCGCCAGTTGACCCCACGCCGGTCTCCTCGGCCCCTGACGGCTGTGATCGTCGAGGTCAACGCGGCACTGCGTGGCTGGACCTACTATTTCCGCCACGCGCTGGCCGGGCGACGGTTTTCCTTCCTCCGGTATTTCACCTGGCGAAGGTTCGTGGCCTGGCAGCGCGAGCAGCGTCGTTGGAACTGGTCCAAGGTCAAACGATGGCTCCGCCGTTCCGACGGCAGTTGGAGACCCATCGCGACCTCGGATGCGGTCCTGTTCGATCCCACTCGAGTGCGGATCGAACGCTACTGGTACCGCGGGACGAAGATCCCCAGTCCCTACGACCCGATCATGGCTGCCTGACCGGCACCATCGTCGTGGAGAGCCCGTTGCGTTGAAAGGCGCACGGCGGGTTCGGCGGGAGGCCCGGGGAAACGGAGCAGCAGCAATGCCGCCACCGCGCCCCGGGTCCACCCAACACCCTGCATTTCGAAGCTGAGAAGGAAGACGAGCTCCGCAAGGTCGGGTACTCGAAAGAACGCCGGGTCGACCCGCAGATCGTCGTCGGCCTGCTCGTGGACCGGACCGGTTTCCCACTGGAGATCGGCTGCTTTGAAGGCAACAAGGCCGAAACTCACACAATCGTGCCCATCATCCGCCAGTTCCAGGCCCGACACGACATCGCCGGGGTCGAGATGGTCGTCGCCGCCGACGCCGGCATGCTCTCTGCCGGCAACCTCGCAGACCTCGACGCCGTCGGCCTGAAGTTCATCGTCGGGTCCCGGGTCACCAAGGCCCCGGCGGATCTGGCCAACCATTTCCATTGGAATGGAGACGTTTTCGTCGATGGGCAGATCATCGACACCGTCACGCCCCGCCACGCCCGCAGCGTGGTCAACACGGCGAAAAGACGCGCCGAACCGATCTGGGATCCGGTTCGGGGTAGCCGTAGCATCCGCCGGAAATCGGGCGGATTTGGCGTATCCGACTGGTGGGCACGGGGTTTCGAGTTCGGCATGCGCTGTCGACTGGTTGGTGCTTGACTGCCGATGATGATGTTGGTCGGTGCTGGTGGAGGCTGGGGTCGTGGCGACGCGGATGTTCGCGGACGAGGAGTTGGAACGACTGCGGGGATTCCCGGAGATCAGCCGCGAGGAGCTGTTCCGGTACTTCACGCTGACGCCTGCGGATCTGGCGTTCGTGGATCCGGGCCGGGGCCGGGGCCCAGCCGAGCGGCTGGGCTTGGCGATCGCGTTGTGTACGCTGCCGTGGCTGGGATTCGTGCCGGATCGGCTGGTCACGGCTCCGCCGGTGGCGGTGGCTCGTGTCGCCGAGCAGTTGCGGTTGGATCCGGTGGTGATCGGTGCCTACGGCAGGCGAGCCAAGACCCGCACCGAACATGTGCGCCTGGCCGCGCGGTACCTGGGATGGCGTGCGGTCGGTGCGCTCGAGTTCAAGGAGCTCGATGAGTTCCTGCTCGCGCGGGCGATGGAGCACGATTCCCCGACTCTGCTGTTCCGGCTGGCGTGTGAGTATCTGATCTCGGCGAAGGTGATCCGGCCAGGCCCGGTCACCGTGGTCGAGCGGGTCGCCCACGCCCGCCACCAGGCCCAGACCGAAACCTATGACCGGCTCGCTCACGAGTTCACTGCGGCGCGGTGCGCGGAGTTGGACGGCTTGCTTGTCACCGACGCTTCGCTGGGGATCTCGCGGTTGCGGTGGCTGTCGACCGGGCCGGTGGAGGCCTCGGCGGCCGCGGTCCGCGCCGAGGTCGACAAGCTGGGTTTCCTGCGCGGGTTGGGCGCTGATCGGCTGGATATGTCGGTGCTGCCCGCCGAGCGGCGCCGGTTTTTGGCCACGATGGGCCGGCGCCTGAGTCCGCAAGCGCTGCAACGTCGGGATCCGCAACGCCGGTATCCGATCCTGCTCACGGTGCTGGCCCAGTCCGGCACCGATGTCCTCGATGAGGTCGTGGCGTTGTTCGATCAGGCGATCTCGGTGAAATTCGGTGCTGCCGAACGGAAGATGCAGCAGCGGCTGGCCGAACGAGGAAAGACTGGAGAGGACCGTCAGGCGCTGCTGGACGATCTGTTGGAAATCGTCACCGACCCCGGCGTTCCGGATGAGGAGATCGGTGCGCTGATCCGCGGCGAGAAGATCGGGTGGGAGCGCCTGCGCGCGGCGATCGCCCAGGCCAAGCCCAGGTTGCCGCGTGATCACGGGCATCTGGCGGCGTTGGATTCCTCCTACAACTACCTGCGTCAGTTCACCCCCGCGGTGCTCGAAGCGGTGCGCTTCTGCGGCGGTACCGCCGCGACCGAGTTGCTGATCGCGGTGAACATGCTGCGCGAGTTGAACGCGACCGGGCGGCGCAAGGTCTTCGATGACGCCCCGACCGGGTTCGTGCCGATGAAGTGGCGCGGCTACCTCGACGAGGCCCGCAAATCCGGCAGCGCGACCGCGTATCGGCACTACTGGGAGTTGTGTGTGCTGCTCGGATTGCGTGACGGGTTGCGCAGCGGGGATGTGTTCGTGCCGGGCTCGCGCCGTTACGCCGACCCGGCCGCCTACCTGCTCACCACCGGGCAGTGGGAACCGCAACGCGTTGAGTTCTGCGGCCTGGTCGGGCGATCCGCCGATCCCGGCGTCGCGCTGGCCACCGTGGTCGCCGAACTGCACGACGCTCTCGGTGAGCTGGAGGAGGTGCTGGCCGGCGGGGACGGCCCGGTCCGGCTGGACGAGGGCGGGGATCTGGTGATCTCGCCGCTGAGCGCGGAAGATGTTCCCGCCGAGGCGATCACGCTCAAGGCCGAGCTGACCGAAATGCTGCCGTTCGCGCCGATCGTGTCGCTGCTGATCGAGCTGGACAAACGCACCGGCTACCTGGACTGCTTCACCCACGCCGGCGGTCAGGCCACCCGGACGCCGGAGCTCAAACGCAACCTGATCGCGGTACTGCTGGCGCACTCGACGAACCTGGGGTTGACCCGGATGGCCGAGGCGTGCGGAATCACCTACGACATCCTGGCCTGGACCGACGAGTGGTATGTGCGCGAGGAGACCCTGCGCGCGGCCAACCTGGTACTGGTCGGCTACCACCAGCGGCTGCCGCTGACCGCGGTGTTCGGCGCCGGAACACTGTCGTCGAGCGACGGGCAGCGTTTCCCGACGCGCGGTAAGTCGACCACGGCGCGGCCGTTGAGCCGCTATTTCGCCAGCGAGGGCCTGTCGACCTACACCCATGTCAGCGACACCCACGCCACCTACGGCACCAAGGTCATCGTGGCGACCAAACGCGAAGCCCACTACGTGCTCGATGAGATCCTGGGCAACGCCACCGATCTGCCGATCACCGAGCACGCCACCGACACCCACGGGGTCACCCTGGTCAACTTCGGGTTGTTCGACCTGCTCGGGATGCAGCTCTCGCCACGGATCCGGGATCTGGGGCGGATCACCCTGTACCGGCCGGGCCCGCGCGCCGAGGCCGAGGCCCGGTTCCCGCACGCGGGCCCGCTGATGACCCGCAAGGCCAACCTGGGTTTGATCGCCGAGCACTGGGACGATCTGCTGCGGTTGGCCGGATCGCTGAAGTTCGGGCACGCCACCGCGTCGCTGTTGGTCGGCAAGCTGTCGGCGTCGGGGCGGCAGAACACCCTGGCCGCGGCGCTCAAGGAGTACGGGGCGCTGCGGCGCACCATTTACGCCGCGAGATACCTCTCCGATCCGGACTACCGGCGCAAGATCTCGCGGCAGCTCAACAAGGGCGAGTCGCTGCACGCGCTGCGCCGCGACCTGCTCTATGCCCATGAGGGGATGATCCGGGCGCGCCACCTCGAGGACCAGACCGAGCAGGCCTGGTGCCTGACCTTGACGACCAACGCTGTGATCGCCTGGACCACAGAGTATTACGGGTTCGCTGTCGAGCAGATGCGCCGGACCGGGCAGCGTATCGATGACGAGGTCCTGGCCCACATCAGCCCGGCGCACAGCGCCAACATCAACTTCTTCGGCGCGATCGAAGTCGACATCGACGCCGAACTCGCCGCCCTCGGCCCGACGGGCTACCGGCCGCTGCGGGTGCGCGACACCTTGTTCTGACCGCGCGGAACCGGGGCCCGTGGTTACGGCGTGGCGATGTCGATAGCGGTGTCTGCTGGCGTGGGTGTTCGGTGGGCGGTGAGGAAGTTGTCGACGAGCCGGGTGCAGTCGTCGTGGTCGATGCTGCGTAATCCGGTGAGACGGGCGAACACGATCGGGCCGAGGAGTTCGATGATGGCGAAGGTGGTGTCGAGCTCGCCGAGCATCGCGCGGGCCTCGGGACTGGTGAGGATCTGGTCGAACGGGTGGCGGTACTGCTCGATGACGCGCGCGCGCAGCGAGGTGACCGCGGCCGGGTCGGGGTGGTCCTCGCCGATGGAACCCATCGCCAGCCAGGCCAGGGTGGTCATCTGCACCGGAGCCTGTTCGATGAGGTCGGCCTGGCTGGCGAGCAGCGCCAGGAGCCGCTCACGCACGGGCCCGGTGCCGGTCGGTGTGTCGACCTGGGGAAGTAGTCGTTCGAAAGTCGCCGCGAGCAGCTGGGTGGTGCTGCCGAAGTGCCGGTAGAGGGTGGCGCGGGCGACCTTCGACACGCGGGTGACCGCCTCGACGGTGACCGCCTCGACACCGCCGGTGGACAGCAGATGGGTGGCCGCGTCGAGCAACCGGTTGCGTGAGCGCGCCAGTCGCGGATCGGCCTGCTCGTCGTCCGCGGCGAGCGGGTCGGTCGCCGCCGGGCCTGGGTCGGTCATGGACGCGCCTTCCTCCGAATTCGTGTCGTTGAACTCTTGATATGGGTGAACTCTATCCCACCCCCCAACCACTATGATACGAATGGTCTCGTACAGATACCGTTGGTCTTCAAAGTCGGGGAGGTGCCGGTGGCCACACCCGGAACGGACACTGTCGAGATCGCCCGCTGGACCAGGGCCCAGTGGTGGATGCTGGCGGTGTCGTGCCTGGCGGTGGCGCTGGTGGTCGCGGCGATGGCGGCGTTGTATTCGGCGTTGCCGCAGATCGCGCTTGCGACCGGGGCCACCCAAGCCCAGCTGACCTGGATCGTCGACGGCTACACGCTGGTGCTGGCGTGTCTGGTGCTGCCCGCCGGCGCCGTCGGTGACCGTTACGGGCGCCGCGTGGTGCTGGTGGTGGGGTTGGTGGTGTTCGCCGCCGCCTCGGCGCTGCCGCTGCTGCTGTCCGACCCGGCCTGGTTGATCGCGACGCGCGCGCTGGCCGGGGCAGGCGCCGCGCTGGTGATGCCCTCGACGCTGTCGATCCTCACTGCAGGGTTCGCCCCCGCTCATCGCGGCCGGGCGGTGGGGATATGGGCCGGGGTCGCCGGATCCGGGGCGATACTGGGGATTCTCGGTGCCGGGGTGCTGCTCGAACGATGGTCGTGGCTATCGGTGTTCGTAGGGTTGACCGTGGCCGGGGCGGTGCTGGCGGGGTTGGCGTGCACCATCGCCGAGTCCCGCCAGCGCGAGCATCCGCAGGTGGACTGGGTGGGCGCGGTGGCGGTGGCGGTCGCTGTCGCGGCGATCGTGTTCGCCGTGATCGAGTTCCCCGCGCGCGGCTGGGCCGACCCGCTCGTCGCCGCCGCCGCCGGGGTCGGCGTGGCCGCGACGGCGGCCTTCGTGGTCGTCGAGCTGCGCTCGGCGGCGCCGCTGCTGGATGTGCGGTTGTTCGCCCGCCGTGGTTTCGGTGCCGGGTCGCTGTCGGTGACCATCCAGTTCCTGGTCACCTTCGGGGTATTCCTGCTGCTTGTGCAGTACCTGCAGCTGGTCTTCGGTTACGGGCCGCTGGCCTCGGCGCTGGCGTTGGCGCCGATGGTGGTGCCGCTGGTCGTGATCTCGGTGATCGCGCCGTGGCTGTCGAGCCTGGTCGGGTTACGGGTGATGACCGTGGCCGGCCTGCTCACCATCGCCGCCGGGCTGGTGCTGGTGAGCCGGCTGACACTCGCCGCGCACTACCTCGACCTGCTGTGGCCGCTGCTGATCATGAGCGCGGGCCTGGGATTGTGCACCGCGCCGGCGACCTATGCCATCGTCGCCGACACCCCCGAGGCCAAACACGGGGTCGCCGCCGCGGTCAACGACGCCGCCCGCGAGATCGGCGCCGCGATCGGGATCGCCGTGGCCGGCAGCGTGCTGGCCGCCGGCTACACCCACCGCATCCAGCCCGCCCTGCCCCAGTTGCCCGAGCCCGCCCGCGGCCCGGTCGCCGATTCCCTGGCCGCGGCGCTGCAGGTCGCCGACCAGGCCGGACCGGTGGCCGCACCGCTGGCCGAGTTCGCCAAGGCCGCGTTCGTGCACGGCAGCGGCCAGGCCGCGCTCGCCCTGGCCGCCCTCACCACCGTCGGGGCGATCGTGCTGGCAGTACTGGCCCCCGGCCGCGCACCACGCCGCCGATACATCTCGACCATTTCCCCCGCAAAACACGCTCCCTTCTCGTGAAAGACGCCCGTCATGACGGCCTATCGCACGATCATCGTCGACACCGACGGATCCGACCGCTCCTACCGTGTGGTCGACCACGCCGCCGAACTCGCCCACGCCACCCACGCCCGGCTCCTGATCATCTGCGCCCGCCACCCCATCGACGCACGTGAGCTCGGGGCGGACCTCGACCGGCTCGGACCCGACGCCTACCAGCTACGCGGCACCACTCCCACCGAGGCCATCCTGCGGACCGCCCACCAGCACGCCCTCACCCACAACACACCCCCACACACCGATAACACCCCCTGACCTGTTCCGTAACCGGATCGGCCACCGGAACACCACGCAGAGCCAACGTCGGCCCAGCTCACCGGTGTTCCGTAGAGGTGTTCCGCTGACTGTGCCGGTCAACCCCCGCTATCTGGAACACTTTCGGCATGGGTGAGCCGTTCCGCGTCGGATACTGCCGCTGCTCCACCGACGAACAAGACGTCGAGATCCAAACCGAGCAGCTATTGGCGCTCGGAGTGCCGCGTGAGCGGATCTTCATCGACAAAGGGTTCTCCGGGACCACCCGCAAGAACCGGGCCGGGCTCGACAACGCACTCGCCGCCGTCACCTCCGCCGCGGCGGCCATCGACGGGCGACAGGTAGTGCTGACCACGCCGAAGTTCGACCGATTCGCACGCAACATGGCCGAAGCAGGCCAGACCCTGACCGAACTGCGCGAGCGCGAGGTGCTGTTCGGACTCGGGAGCTCGATCTACGACTGGAACGACCCGTTCGGCAAGCTCTTCCTGCAAACCTTGGCCATGGTCGCCGAATTCGAGGCCAACCTCAACCACCTACGCACCCGCGAGGGCATGGCCAAGGCCCGCGCGAAAGGCAGGCTCAAGGGCAAGCAGCCGAAACTTCCTCTCACGGCACGGAAAACAATCCACCGCCGCTACCACGACCCCGCCGACGACGCGAGCCTGGCGGACCTGGCCGAGGAATACAGCGTCGGCCGCTCCACCATCCACCGCATCGTCAGCAGTGCTGCACCACGAGCCTGAGAATTCACCAGCCTGTCGTCAGGATCCCGCTACTTTGCACTTCCTGACAACCTTGGGTTGCGGGCCCTTACGTCCCACACGAGTTCTGGCCCGAATCGGATCGTCGGCGAGCTGGGCGGATACGCCGCGCCCGCCAGGAGCCGGTGGCGAGACAGACGATCGTTTCGACCCAACAGGCCGAGCGGATCACCGACCGGGCACTACGCCATATCCGCCCGATTTTCGGCAAATGCTACGGCTACCCCGCCTTGCGACATGGCCTTGGGTTCGCTTCAAAAGCGTGCTGGTTAGGGATCGTCAAACAGCACACCCGCGAATCCGTCACAGCGAGCCGGGCCGAATTTCCGCCGCGACGGTCTCGCCGTTCGCAAGATTACCCGACTTTTGCGTTTGTTTCGTTTGCTGCGTATATTTCATTTAGAGGAGGTGGGTCATGTCCGCGATCGAACATCCCAGTGCCGTGGAACAGGAACAGGCACGACAAGCACTGAACGTTCTGCGGGACGTCAAAGCGGGCACCGACACGTTCGACGTCACCGTCGACGGGACGTCGGAGTCCGTTCACCTGCCGAGTTCGGCTCTGGAGTTGATCAAAGACGTCTTGGCGAACATGGCGGCCGGCCAGGGCGTGACCGTGGTCCCGGCGCATGCGGAGCTGACCACCCAGCAGGCCGCCGAGCTGCTCAACGTCTCGCGCCCGCACGTGATCAAGCTCCTCGACCAGGGCCTCATCCAGTATCGACTGGTGGGCCGGCATCGCCGGATCTTGGCATCGTCGCTTCTTGAGTACCGGCGCACCCAGCAGCGCGATGCGCGCGGGGCGGCGGACGAGCTGGCCGCCCTGTCCGAGGACCTCGGACTGTACTGACGTGACCTTCACTGTCCTCTACGACGCGAATGTGTTGTACCCGAACGTGCTTCGCGACGTTCTGATTCGTCTTGCCCAGAGCGGACTGGTGCATGCCCGGTGGACCGACCGGATTCTCGACGAGACGTTCCGCAATCTCGCCGCCGACCGGCCGGACATCCCCACCGCCACCCTGGCCAGGCTGCGGGAGCTGATGAACCGAGCGGTCCCGGACTGCATGGTCACCGGATACGAGGCACTCGTCCCAGCGCTGACGCTGCCCGACAAGGACGACCGGCACGTGCTCGCCGCGGCGATCCGCTGCTCAGCGCAGGTGATCGTCACCGCGAATCTGCGTGATTTCCCCGATGCCGAACTCGCCCAGTTCGGCATCGAGGCCCTGCACCCGGATGAGTTCGTCATGGACCTGTTCACACTCGACGGGGCACGGGTGCACCAGGCGATCAGCGCCACCGCTGCGGCGTGGCGCAATCCGCCCGGCACACCGGCCGACGTCTGCGACCGTCTCGCCGTGGCGGGCCTACCGATCTCCGCGGCTGCGTTGCGTCGCTGAGATTCCACGATGTGTTGCACACGGCCTGTTGTTCCGAAAGTTGTACTCGTACCGATGTTTCAAGGACTTGTTTCGGAATCAACTTATGAGACGTCGCGAGCTGGGGCGATTAGATCCCGCGTACACGCAGGACGGCTGTCTCACTGCCAAGGAATGAGACGATGCTGGTGAAGAAGACACCAGCCGAGAGGTTGTGGTGCAATTTTCCACGCGAGCCTGCCGAATCATTCGCCCGGACGGATATTTTCCTGGGTAAGCCGGTCGACCACTTGGGTCGGCAGACACCCATTCTCCGCCAGAGTCTCCCGGACATGGCGCCGCAGGATGTGAATCGGCTCTTGCTTGGCGATGCTGGCCAGCAGGTCCGCCCACACCGCCTCGACGTCACCAGCGATCTGACTCACCACTTCGGTAGATGCAAGGTAGACGTTCGGGTTGGCGACGGGTGCGTGCTCGGGTGCCACCGCCAGACGATCCGACACGATGATCGTCGGACTCCCCGCTGGGGCATGTTCGACGCCCTGGTCAGCGGCCAGTTGGTCAAGCTGAGTGTTGGCCTGCCGGATGTCCTTGAGAGGCAGGAGACCATCGGAGTGCTGCTCCGACTTGGCTTCCACTGTTAGCCAGAGCGCCGAATCCCACCGCCAGGCCGAGTCGCAGCGGCCCTGTCCAGCAGGCTTCGTTGCCGCGGCGCCAAGGAAGGCCCCGAGGGCGCTCAGGGATACCTCGTACGAGGTCGCTTCATCCTGACCGAGGGCCTCACGCATGTCGGCGAGGTCCTTCTTGATTTTGTTCGGCTTCAGCGCCCCGGTGAGCTTGGCAACGATGTTGTTGACTGCCACAGCATCCACGGCCGAGGGCGGGGCTTCCTCCGCCCCGGGTAGTTCCTTCATCTCCTTGAGCCAGGTACCGCGGATCGACGCCTTGGCCGCGTCGCGGACCAACTTTCGCGCATGCGCCCGGTGAGCCTCGCTCTCAGCTCCGAGGTGGAGCCAGATTCCCGCCAGGTAAAGCAGCATCCCGCGGTAACCTCGCGTGGCGTCGCCGCCCTTGCCGACTAGGCGGGCAGCGTCCTCGAGTTTCTGACTAGCCGCGATCCAGTCTTCGGAGAACGCGAGCTTCCATGCCTCCACCTCGAGTTCGGCGGATTCACCGAACGCGGCAGCGCCGGGAGCCTCGACCTTCTCAGCCTCCTCGCGGAACTCTGCAACGAGCGGCTCGCCGCCCTCACGCCAATCAGTGTCGTGTTCCAGGAAAATCCGGACATTGTCCAGGATGTCGGAGGCGTCCTGGCCCTTGCTGTTGTCCCACCCGAACTGGACTTCGGCCTGCAATTCGGGCTCCAGCGCCGTCTGGTTCTCCGCACGTGAGAAGTACCGCGTGAGGTCCGAGCCGACCACGACTACCACGGCGTAGTCGTTCGGGCCACGAGTTGCACGGCCCGCTCCCTGCACGATCCGTGTCCGCAGCCGCTCGGCAAGGGCCGCACTGGCTTCGGCGCGCTCGCTTAGGAACTTCTCTTGAAGACTGACAGCATCCGGCTTGCCATCGAGCACCACGATCCGGCAGGCGTCGTCCGGTAGGTCCATGCCGTCGTATCGGTTCGCCAGGCCAAGCACACCCGTTGGCGCCTTGGCGAACGTGGCGAGGCCTTGCTCGACAACGTCCTTGCCGAATGCGGGGACGCCCTCCCCGGCGAGAAGACGCGCAACCTGCTTGGCGGTTGCAGACGTCTTCTGGCTGAGCACGAGTGCCTTGTTCGTGACACCCACGATATTCTGTGTGAGGCCGCTGGCATCGCCACCTTTTACGAGATCGGGAAAAACGAACAGGCGCCGGCCCGAGCGCGGCGGAGTCTTGGTCGGCAGAGGCATACGGATGATCTCGGAGCGACCGAACGCCCGCTCAAGCTCACCCCCGGAGCCGAGGGTAGCTGACAAGTAGACCCGCTGGCCTGCATGGGAAAACACCTTGTTCTCGAAGGTCGGTGGGATCATCGGGCGAATCTGGATGCCACCGTAGGAGAGGTAGACGCAGCAGGAGGCGAGTCCGCCGCGGATCATGGCGAACTGGTACTTGTACGGCTCGCCGAGCTTGGCGAGCGCTGCGTCGAGTTCTGTGAGCGCCCCGGGGTCGACGGAGGGCAGGATGAGTCGCACCTGGTGGTGTGCCCCGGGATCGGGCGCTCCCTGAAGTCGCTGGATCTGTAGGCCCGAAAGAAAGGGACGCAGCGCCTTAAGGACCGCCAGGTAGGCGGCGTCCGCCTCATGTCGGCGGATCGTGACCCCGTACTGTTCGCCGACAAACTGCTCACCGGCGTGGGCATCGTCGAGCAGGACGAGGCGCGGCACGGGCAGCTTTGGGCTGCTGTTGAAGATCGAGCTGTACGTTGTGATCGCGATGGCCTCGCCGCCCTCGACATCGCTCTCGTCCGCCGGGTTCCAGTCGTGGTGACTGCCGACAAGGAGCCGGGCGGGCACGCCTTCGTTCTTGGCGGTGGTGAGTATTTGGTCGGCCAACTGCTTGGTCGGCGCCGCGTACAGGACAGGCCCTTCGGCCTTGCGTCGCACCCACTCGGCGACTAGCAGTCCGGGGAGGGTCTTGCCAGTCCCGGTCGGCAGTTCCAGTGCCAGGTCAGGCGTGTCCTGGTGCTTCGTGGCATATGCCCGGAGCGCGTCGCCCTGGTGGATCCACAGCGAGCTGACAGCATCTGCTGTTCGTGGAAGGGAGCCTCGGAGATACATCTCCTCAGGGGAGTCGAACAGCTGCTGAGCCTTCTTAGTCTTGCCCTGAAACGCCATTGTCAGGACTCCCTTCGTCGTCTGCGGTCAGCTCGCTCGGTCACGTGCTGTCTCTGGCACTCAAGCTCGCGCCGGCTGGCATGGTTGTAAGCGCTTCCCGTTCGATTCAGTCGGCGAGGCGTCGGTACACCGACGGTAGTAGCTCCCCGAGCAGTTTCTGTGCGAGGTCCTTGTTGTTGAGGATCTGCACTGAGAGGTCTGTCGAGGAGTCCATCGCGCCGATCACGGCGTCGACGAACGCGCTGTCGATGTCGGGGCTGGCCGAGAACTGGGCCAGGCTGTTGTTCTTGGCCTGCTGTTGCAGGTTCTCGTTCTCCTCGAGCCGGTCCTTGATGTGGGTGACGACGTTGCGGACCGACGAGTCGGGGTGGTCGCCGGAGAACAGGTCGTTGATCTTCGCGATCACCTCCTCCAACGCGACCAGGTCCGGATCCTTCACAGTGCCGGTGCCGGCGTCCTTGGCCGGTTCCAGCTGCACGCCGGGGGTGGGGGCCGGGTTCTGCTGGGCCTGTTCGTGGTGGCCGAGGTAGTCGATCGTGACCGCGGACAGGTCGATCGGGGTCTGCTTCTCCCCACCGGTGAGCTGCGGGGCCAGCAGTTTCAGATAGATGACGAGTTTTTCGAGCCACGGGTTTTCGTAGTCGAACAACTGGGAGAGGAACTCGTACTGGCGGATATAGGTGCCGACGTCCTTGCGGAACATCGCCAGTTCGTCGATCGTGGCTCGGTCGTTGTGTTCGACGGCGGTTTTCATGCGGATCGTGTACCGCTCGGCCGCCGGGGCGATCCACTTTTCGAGGGCACTGTTGCCCTTCTTCGCCAGATAGGCGTCGACGAGACCGTGAACTTCGGAGGCCTCGTAGATGCCAGCGACGGCGAGTTTGCGTTCGGTGTCGTGGACGATGTTCGGATCGGTGACATCGGCGAGGGTGGTGGCCTCGTAGTACGGGGAGAACGCATCGACGATGTCGGCAACCTCGTTCGCGAAATCGAGCACAAACGTCTGATCCTTCAACGGCGCAAATGTACGGTTGAGCCGAGACAAGGTCTGCACCGCCTGGACGCCGCCGAGCTTCTTGTCGACATACATCGCAACCAGTTTCGGCTGGTCAAACCCGGTCTGGAACTTGTTCGCCACCAGCATCACCTGAAACTCGTCGGTGGCGAACGCATCCCGCAGATCCCGCCCCTTCAAACCGGGGTTCATGCTGGTTTCGGTGAACGGCTCATCGCTGCCGGATTCGGCATCCTTCACTTCGCCGGAGAACGCCACCAGCGCGGCAACGTCGGTGTAGCCGTTCTCGGCGACGTACCGGTCGAAGGCGAGCTTGTAGCGGACCGCGGCCTTGCGGGAGGAGGTGACGACCATCGCCTTGGCCTGCCCGTTCAGCCGCCACGCCACGTTCTGGCGGAAGTGTTCGACGATGATCTGCACCTTCTGGGCGATGTTCGTCGGATGCAGTTTCACCCAGTTCATCACCGACTTCACCGCCGCCGACCGATCCACCAGATCCGCATCGTCGGGGTCGGCACCGCTAGTGACCGCGATCGTGCCCTCGCTGGTGTCGGAGGTGGCGTAGGTTTTTCCGCCGTGCGAGAGTCGGAACGCGGTCTTGTAGGGGGTGTAGTTGCGCAGCACGTCGAGGATGAAGCCCTCGTCGATGGCCTGCTGCATCGAATACAGGTGGAACGGGCGGGGGGATCCGTCCGCACCTTTACGGCCGAACGTCTCCAGTGTGGTGGCCTTCGGGGTCGCGGTGAACGCGAAGAACGAGACGTTCTGTGTGTTCGCTCGTGCCTTGGTCTCAGCGCTCAGGACGTCCTCGGCTGGTACCGGCGCGCCCTCCGCGACTTCAGCCAGTTCTTTCTTGGACAGAACTTCCTTGAGTTTGCTCGACGCTCCACCGGTCTGTGACGAGTGGGCCTCGTCCGCAATGATCGCGAAATTCCGATTCTGGAGGGTTTCCTTGTTCTCGATCACATCCAACGCGAACGGGAACGTTTGAATGGTGACGATGATGATGTGCGTCCCGGACTCGAGCGCATCCGCTAACTCACTGGATTTCGAGCCCGTGAGGCCGTCGATGTGGGCGACGACGCCGGTGGTGCGGTTGATTTGGTGGATCGCCTCCTGCAACTGCGCATCGAGCACCGTGCGGTCGGTGACCACGATGACCGACGAGAACACCTTCTCATCGCGCTCGTTGTAGAGGCTCGCCAAACGCTGCGCGAGCCAGGAGATCGAGTTCGTCTTCCCCGACCCGGCTGAATGCTGGATCAGATACTTGTGTCCCGGCCCCTCCGCCCGAGCGGCCGCCACCAACTGGGTGACTGCTTCCCACTGATGGAACCGCGGGAACAGCAGCGTTTCCTTGCGGGTCTTCTTCCCCGTCACCGGATCCCGCCGTTCGGACACCTCCAGATGGAGGAACCGGTCGAGGATCTCGAGCCACGTATCACGCTGCAGGATCGTCTCCCACAGATATGACGACGCCGACCCGTGCGGGTTCGGTGGATTCCCCGCCCGGTGACCGTTGCCGCGGTTGAACGGCAGAAACACCGTTCCCGGCCCATTGAGCCGGGTGGTCATGTGCACTTGCTTGTTCGACACCGCGAAGTGCACCAGGGCGCGTTTGCCGAACGTCAGCAGCGGTTCCCCCTTTGGGGCCCGATCCTTTTTGTACTGCTCGATCGCATGTTCCACCGACTGCGTGAAATCGGTCTTCAGCTCCGCGGTCGCGACCGGGATACCGTTGACGAAGAACACCAGATCGATGGCCTTCTTGGTGTTCGATGTCGAGTAGCGTACCTGCCGCATCACCCGCAACCGCACCGCCGCATACCGGGCCGCGGTCGTCACGTTCAACCCCGAATTGGGTTTGAACTGGCACATCGCAAACGAGGCATTGAAGTCGGAGAACCCGCGACGCAACACCGCCAGCGTGCCACCATCGGCCTTCAGATCAGCCGACAACGCCTTCACGAGGCGCTGCAACAGAGCAATTTTCGCCTTTTCCTGTACCTCCGGGGAGTCGGCGGGCTTGACCCGCTTCTCCCACTCGGTCGGCTGCGTCTCAGCGAGCCAGGAGAACACGTCCTCCGAAAACAGGGCCAACTCGCGGTCGTAGCCGGAGTCGTCCGGAGAGTACAACCAGCCGCGGCTAGCGAGATGCTGGCAGATCTCGTCCTCAAGGACAGACTCATGGTGTTGCGGCATGATTAGGCTCCCCCCGCACGTCGATCTTCCCCGTCACCGCATCGGTGATCAGTGCAGAGCGGTACTCACACAGCGTCTCGATCATCTCGGTCGACTTGTCGATCAAGGCGTCGATCTTCACGCAGCGCGCATCAAGAAACTCAGCGATTGCGATCTGTTCTTCGATTGGAGGTAGCAATGCCTCCATCCCCAGGTGATCGCCCGGCGTAATGCTCCACTGACTTGGTCTAACTCCAGTCGATAGCCTCCCGTAGCCGGCGGCGTACCGCTGGCAGCGGAACAAATAGTTCAGGAAACCATCAAACTGATCGTGAAGAGGCTTGTACACGTAGTAGTCCGGGCTGATGATCCCTCGGTACCGCGAGATGCCAACAGAGCCCTGCCATGCCTTCATGCGGTTCACCACAAGATCACCATGCTCAACGAGCTGGTAGTAGCTCAGATCAGCCGACGCCTTGTTGAAGTTGTCAGTCCTGCTGTCCTTCGGAACTACCCCGTAGTCACGGTAGATAGACAAGAGCTGCTTATCAGGATGGTCTTGATCCTTGCGCTTCGCATACAGGTAGCGAAGGGGGATGAGCTTCCAGTGTGCGGGCACGCTGCCGAGCCAACCGATCCCTGTGTTCTTCATCTCGGCGTTCGGGTCGAGGCCCTTGGTGACGGCCTGGGTGATCGTGGCGGCACGGTCCTCACGCAGGGTGGTGATGAGCTGCTCCTGTTTGGCGATCAAGACATCGATCTTCGCGGTCTCACGGTCGAGGAAGCTTGCGATCGCTTGCTGGACTTCATAGGTCGGCGCTGGGAGCCGGACAGCATTCAGATCGCCTTGAGTCATGCTCGGCAGTGCAGTGCTCGTGGATAGCAGGCTAAATGGAATGGTCGTGCAGGCGTAGTAGAGGAAAGCTGCATCCACCTCCGGGTGGGGCTGCGCACAGAATATGGTGTCGACAGTCCAGAACTCCCCGTCTACAAGGATCGGCCTGTCGATCGTCCCCTTCCGTCCCAGAAGCACAGCCGGTCCGGAGTAGAGCGATCGAGTTGCACGGGTGAACTCCCCACCAGATCCGTAAACTGGGAAATCCCCAAGATCGTCCTGGACCCCGCTATGGTCCGCGCCGTTGCGAATCCGAGCCAAACGTCGGAGCTGTTGAGTCGGATACATCTATGCGCCCACCTCGGCGAGCATGGCCTGGATTTCGGTGACGAGGCTGCGGAGGTCTTTCTGGATTTCTTCGAGGGGTCGGGGTGGGGTGTAGCGGTAGAAGTGACGGGTGAAGGGGATTTCGTAGCCGGTCTTGGTCTTGTCGTGGTCGATCCACGCGTCGGGGACGTGGGGGAGGATCTCCCGGGCGAAGTACTTTTCGATGTCCTCCGACAGGGGCACGTTCTCGGTGTCGCGCAGGGAGGAGTCGGCTTCGGGTTTGCCCTTGGTGGTGACGATGTCGGCGGCGGGGTCGTGCTGCCCGATGCTGGTCCAGATCGCCTTCACAATCGGTGCGGCGGGCTTGGCCATGCCGGCATCCTTGAGCGCGGTCTTGAGGTCGGCGACGAACTTCTCGCGGTTCGACCAGGACCGGCCGACCAGTGTGGTGAGCGCGTCCCGGACAGCGGTCTGCTCGGCATCGGGGAGCTTGGCGATCGCCTTGACGGCGAGGACTTGCTCGGCGGTGTCCTCGTGGACGTGGAAGGACAGTTGGAGGGGCCGTTCGACGGTGATGGTGCGGTACCCGAACGCTTCGTTGTCGAAGATCTTCGACAACGCGGGATCATCGATGCCGTCGTCGTGGCGGAACTCGTCGTAGAGCTGGCAGATCAATTGGATGTCCTCGTCGCGGAGCTGCTTGCGCTTGGAGCCCAACGATTTGCGCATCTTGCCGAACATGTCGACGGCGTTGATGAGCTGGACCTTGCCTTTTCGTTGCCCGGTTTTTTTGTTGTCGAGGATCCAGATGTAGGTGGAGATGCCGGTGTTGTAGAACATGTCGGTCGGCAGCGCGATGATCGCGTCGAGCAGGTCGTTCTCGATGATCCACTGCCGGATGTTCGACTCGCCGGAGCCGGCGCCGCCGGTGAACAGCGGCGAGCCGTTCAAGACGATCGCCAGGCGTGAGCCCTTGTCATCGGGGCTGCGGACGGGGCGCATCTTCTTGATCAAATGGAGCAGGAACAATAGGGAGCCGTCAGAGACGCGGGGCAGGCCGGGTCCGAAGCGGCCGGCGTGTCCGAGTTGTTCGTGTTCGTCGGTGACCTTCTTCTGCTGGGTTTTCCATTCCACTCCGAACGGGGGGTTGGAGAGCAGGAAGTCGAAGTGGTGACCGCTGAAGCCGTCGTCGGCGAGGGTGTCGCCGAGGTAGATGTTGTCGACGGACTGGCCTTTGATGACCATGTCGGATTTGCACATCGCGTAGGAGCGGGGGTTGATCTCCTGCCCGTACAGCACCGGTTTGGCGGCGGGGTTCATCTCGACGAGGTGGTCGTAGGCGGTTGAGAGCATGCCGCCGGTGCCGGCGGCGGGGTCGTAGATGGTGCGCACGATGCCGGGTGCGGTGAGTTCGAGGTCCTGGTCGGCGTAGAGCAGGTCGACCATCAGCGCGATGACTTCGCGGGGGGTGAAGTGGTCACCGGCCTGGGCATTGTTGGATTCGGCGAACTTGCGGATGAGTTCTTCGAAGATGTAGCCCATGTCGTGCCCGGATACCCGATCTGGGTGCAGGTCGACGTTCGCGAACTCCTTGACGATCAGGAACAGCCGGTCCTTCTTGTCGAGTTCGGCGATCAGGGTGGGCAGGCCGTAGCCGTCGAACACGTCGCGGATGTTCGCCGAGAACCCTTCGATGTAGTCGAGCAGGTTGTCCACCAGCCCGGCCGGGTCGGCAGCAAGCTTTCCGAAGTCCCACACCGAGGTGTTGAAGAACGGCAGCCCGAACTTGGACTTGAGCACCACGAACGGGTCGATCCCCAGCCCCTGGACCTTCTTATATTCGGCGATCACCTCGTCCTTGGTGGGGGCGAGGATCGCGTCTAGGCGCCGCAGGATCGTGAACGGCAAGATCACATCGCCGTACTGGTTCGGCTGGTAGGGGCCGCGCAGCAGGTTCGCGATATTCCAGATCAAGGACGCGTTCGTCGTCGCCATAGGGGTGTTCGTCTCCTTCGCCAGTACTGGGAACGAACTTACCGGGGCGTGGGGACAGCTCCGCCCAGGCGACAGCACCACGGGCGCGGGTGAACCAGGGGATTGGTCCCGAAGGGCCAGTTGACGTAAGAGCCGGTTCTCGGTGGTGACGACCGGAGGCTTGAGTCGTGGTGGAGTGGGCTGGCACCTCGCCCCGGCCATCGCGTGCACCCGCCGGGATGCCGGCGCCGGGTGCACGCGGTCACTCGGGTCGTCAGGTCGACAGGTCGAGCAGACGCACCTCGGTCAAGGTCGCGAGCCGGCGGACCAGTTCGACTTCGGGCCGCACCCAGCGGCAACGGCTCAGCGCAAGGGCACCGCTGTCGAGGTTGGCGCACACGTCGTTGCGGATGGCCGCCCGGAACATCGCTCGTCGAGCGTGGCGGAAGTAGCAGGCAGCTGCGGCACACACCTGCGGCCGATAGAACGCCGTGCTCTTCGAGTCGATAACGCCCCATCCATCACCGGTGGCATCGCGTTCGTGTCAGACCGGACACCTACAGTGACCCGCCGAGTACCCGAAAGGGGCATTGCGCCCGATTGGGACTCTGTGTCAGAACTGCAACGACAGAACAGGAACGGTTGATGGCTCTTCCGACGATCGGCGTCCACTATCTCGGCACCGTGTATTCCCCGTTCAGTGGGCAGGCAGCCGATTCGGACGACGGAGCGAACACCGGTGATCCGACCCTGCTGTTCGTCTACTACGGCGGTGCAACCGTTTGGGGCTACATCAGCCCCCCGGGTCACAGAAGAGATGCCGACCGAGGCCGGGGATCCGGAAGATCTCGACCCGGACGAACTCTTCGCGCTCCTGGAGATCGACGGCGCGATGGTCATGGTCGTCGATACCGACTGGAACGGCATCAACTACTACGGATTCGCCCCGGTCGAAACCGACAAATGATCTGTGCGCAGAGAAATCCCCGCCGCAAGGGGTACGGCGGGGATTTCTCTCCAGTGTGACAGAACCACCCGATACTCTCGGCGATCACCGTCACCGAGAACCGTCCGACCGCCGATCCGCTCGGGTGTGTGCCGAGCCGATCCCCGTATGCCGGGGGTGTCGCCGTTCGGTGATAGACACAGGTCGTGGCGCACTGGGATGTATTGATCGACAAGCTGGCGGTCGCCGACACGCCGGTCCGGCTGACGTGGGACGAACTCGAATCGCTCGTCGGGGACCTGCCGACCTCGGCGGTCAGACACCGCACCTGGTGGTCGGGCGATCGCGGCCATGTCAACGCCTGGAAGGCCGCCGGATTCGTCCTCACCGACCTGCGGCTGGGCGAGACGGTCACCTTCGACCGCATCACTACCCCCGGCCACCCGTCGTCGGATGTCGTGGCGGCGGATGGTCCCGGCCCCACCGCGACAGCCGGTGAGCGCTCGGATGGACATGTCGAGGCGGATCTGGTGCTCGTCACCTGCGTGAAGTCCAAACGCGAGGCGCCATCGGCGGCGAAAGATCTGTACGTCTCGCCGTTGTTCACCAAGCAGCGGGCCTACGCCGAACAGACGGGACGGCCGTGGTTCATCCTCTCGGCCGAACACGGACTGGTCGCCCCCGACGACTGGCTCGCCCCGTACGAACGCTATCTCCCCGACACCCCGCCCGCGTATCGCGCTGCATGGGGGAGGTGGGTGGCCGAACGCCTCGAACTGCTGACCGGTCCGCTGCAGGACCGGGTCGTCGAGATCCACGCCGGAGCGACCTACCTCGACGCTTTGGCACCGCACCTGCACGCCAAAGGCGCCAGCATCCGCACCCCGTTGGCGGGGTTGAGCATGGGACATCGCCTGAGCTGGTACACCCAGCACGGCAGCGACACCCCGGCCGCCGAACCGACGCCGGTGGCGGATGGCGGGGCCACGCATGCCGATACCGCTGCCTTCGTCGCCGGGCTGCTCGATCACACCCACGCCATGCGCCCGACCCAGTTCCTTGCCACCGATCCGGCGCCGTGGAAGCGGCCCGGCTTGTACAGCTGGTGGGTCGATGCCGCCGGCGCCGATGATCTCACCGTCGGTCTCGACCTGCCGATCGCACCGGGGTTGATCTACGCCGGGCTGGCCGGGGCGACACGCTGGCCCAGCGGCAAACGCTCCTCCAACACGTTGTGGTCCCGTATCGCCGGCATGCACCTGGGCGGTAAGCACGAGTTCTCCACCTTTCGGCGCACCCTCGGCTCGATCCTCGCCCACGCGCAGGGCAGCGACGTCATCGACGAGACTGCGTTGACCGCGTGGATGACCCGTCATCTGAGCGTGGTGGCGATTGCCTCCGCCGATCCGGACACCCTCGGGCACCTCGAGGACGAGGTCCTCGCGGCGATCGACCCACCGCTGAACCTGCAAGGGATGGCCGCCACCCCGGTCCGGATCCGGCTGAAAGAACTGCGGCGGCGCCACCGCTGACCGACGCCGGCCCGCGCACCGAGTGGCCTGCAGCCGGCTCGCGGATCGATGCTCGGGCGCGCCATCGGTGCAGGTCATATGTCCTGCACCCGCCCAGCATCCGACACGGCCGCAGGGTCGGTCCGTCGTCAGGGCGTGATCCGCCCGCACCGAGGGGGCGGCGTCGCTCCCGGCCGCGCTGCTGTACCAGTCCCGCGCTTGCGGTCCTGGAATCAATAGGCGAGAGAGTGGGCGATCTGGGCGATCGCCGCCTCGAAACGCTCCCGGCCCCCGGATGAGTTCAAGGGTCAAGCCCCTGGTAGTGGTGTAACTCGTTTTTGATCCTTCGTTGGTGGTCAGGCGGGTAGTTGCATCAGTTCATCGGTGCTCACCTCCGTCGCCTGGCTGGTGTCGGTGTTGGTGGTCAGGGTGAGCCGGCAGCGGCTGAGCACTTCTAGGCCGAGGTATCGGCGGCCTTCGGCCCATTCGTCGGTCTGCTCGGCCAGGACGGCGCCGATGAGGCGGACGATGGCATCCCGGTTGGGGAAGATGCCCACGACGTCGGTGCGGCGGCGGATCTCGCGGTTGAGCCGCTCGGTTATCCGGCCCTCAGGGATGAGATCAACCCTGAT
This sequence comes from Rhodococcus sp. LW-XY12, assembly GCF_019317345.1. Taxonomy (NCBI): domain Bacteria; kingdom Bacillati; phylum Actinomycetota; class Actinomycetes; order Mycobacteriales; family Nocardiaceae; genus Rhodococcus; species Rhodococcus sp. LW-XY12. Next base: position 58,311 of record NZ_CP079228.1, on the reverse strand, counting down.
CTCACATCGAATCAGCGATCGAGACGCTGCAAGTGGTCGGTCAACGCCTCAGCGACACGATGATGCCGGGCAGCTTCATCGGGCCATCCACGGTCACGAGCATCGACCTCGAGAGCCTGGATGTCGGTGCGTTGCGCCTCGAGCGCGCCGCGGAACTCAGGTCCGGTGACGAAGTTGTCGCAGGTCTCGCAGATGTTGGCATAGGGACACGCACCCGCGCTCTCGTGACGGGAACAGTAACCGTGGGCAACACGCGTTTTGAGCATCTCACTGCCGAGCCAACTCACCGCGTCGGGGACGATCGGTTTGCCGACCGGAGTGAGCGTGAACCGCCGCCGCATCTTGCCCATCGCCTGGTCATAGGCATCCCGCAACGTCGGTGAAGCCAAAGTGGCGTAACGCAAAGTCATCTGCGGAGTGACATGCCCGAGCAACGCCATCAACGCCTGCAGGCTCATCCCGGCGTTGGCGAGTTCGGTGGCCCAAGTATGCCGCAGCTGATGCGGGGTCACCACCAACGGCGCACCCCCGGCCCCACGCAGTCCGCAAGCCTCGACGGCAGCGAGCAGACCGTTGCGCAGCCGGGTCTGGCTGAGACGGCGGCCGTGTGCGACGAACAGGAAATCGGTCAACTCTCCGGTGCGGGGATGCGGCAATGGCCGACAGATACCACGCCCGCCGGTCCACTCGTCCAACGCGGCGATAGTGGTCGCCGAGAGCGGGACCATGCGTTCGGTGGCGAGCTTGCCCAACGGAACCTTGAGCCAGGTCCCGGCCGGGCCGTAATCGATGACGCTGCCGAGCTCGAGATCCAGTAGCTCCCCGACCCGCAGACCGGCTCCGCGCAGCACCGTCAACCCGATACGAGCGAACGAATCATCCAGCTGGGAAACCGCATTCATCACCGCAGCATCGATGTCGGGCGGCAATGCCCGCGGAAGCGGTTGGTCGAGTTTCGGGACGTCGGCGGCGAAGACCAGACGGCGCGGTGGGGCCTGCTCCCAGCCCCATTCGGTGATGTCCTCGAGCAGGTTGCGCACGCTCAGTACCGTCGATTGGATCACGGCCTTGGAGATGATGCGCCCGGCCCCGGCAGCGGCGCGTTGCCCACGCCAGGTGCGGGTGCGATTCCAGACGAGGAAGCCCTCGATGTGACTGCGGTCGAGATCCTCGAGGGAGGTGACCTCGGGATGGTTGGTGGTGAGGTAGTCCGCGAACGGCAGCAGGTCGTTGATCAGCGATTCGGCCGATTTCGGGCGGAGCACCGATGCCCGGACGGTGACGTAACGCAACAGGGCCTCGCGGATCGGATCGGCCATCGGGGCGTCGGCGAAGCGTTGGGCGTAGGTGCGGGCCCACGGTCGGCGCCGTGGTGGGGTGTCGACGATGCGGGCCTGAAACAGCATTTGTCGCAGTCCCGCGATACGGTTGCGGTAGGCGCGTTTCGATGTATCCGGGATTGACTGTGTGGCAGCCAATGCGGCGTCGAACTCGCCGACGGTCTCGGCGCTCACACCGCTGACGGAACCGCCGTGCCAGGCGAGCAGCACCGCCAGGCACTCGCCGAGGACGGTCTCGACCCATTGCGGTGTCCACCCCAAAACCAGGCCGGCGGCCCGGACCGCGGCGAACCCGTCCGGGTCGCGGTCCTCGACGGCCCGGCCGAGTCCGGTGAGGTTCTTGACGGCCGCGAGTTCGAGGTCGAGCCGCAGGTTGCCGCGTCCGATGAGGTGACACAGCAGTGGCCAGGCCCCGGTGCGGCGTAGTTCGGCCAGCCGGTCGGCAGCGGGTCGGGTCATCCAGTCCCGCAAGTCCGGATGCGTGGTGAGGAAGGTGGTCGCGATGAGGGTGCGAGCGCGCACCGACCTGTCGCTGAGCCCGAGGCTGGCGACGTGCTCGAGGTAGTCGGTGAGCACCGCACCCGGTCCGGCCGGCAGGACGACCGTCGCAACCACCGCGGTGCTCATTGTCGTGTTCCGGCGAGACTGGCGCGGGCCGCGCCGTATTCGGCGGCGAGCTGCTCGACCGACAAATGCACATATTCGGCAGTGGTGTCCGGAGACACATGCCCCATCAATTCTCGCAGCACCATCAGATCGATTCCGGCGGCAGCGAGTTCGGTGCCGTAGGTGTGGCGCAATCGGTGCGGACGCACCCTCGTCGCACCGGAGAGGTCCCGGTGCCGCCGGAACAGCGACCGCAGTCCCGCCTCGGTCACCGGCGCCCCCGCGGTGGGGCCGCGCAGCACCACGAAACACTCCTCGGTCGCCAACCCCGGTGGCCGTTCGAGGCGCAGATAGGCCGACAGTTCGGTGAAGAACACCGCATCGACCGGCACCACCCGTTCCTTGCAGCCTTTGCCGAGCACCCGGAGTCGTCGCTGGCCGAAATCGACGTCTGCCAACCGCAGGGATCGCACCTCGGCGTTGCGCAGCCCGCCGAACAGCATCGCCCACAACATCGCTCGATCCCGATGGGTGCGCAGCGACGCCGCAAACTGCTCGATCGCGTCGGCGTCGAGGGACTCGGGCAGTAGCCGCGGTTGGCGTACCAGCCTGCCTCCGGCTCGGGGTCGGCCCGGCCCGAGGTGTCCGAGCAGTCCTCGCGCTGGTGGTCGCAGTCCCTGTCCGCGCCGCGGTGAGGGCACCGGATTTTCGGTGCGTATCCCGGTCATCACCAGGTATTCGAACAATGCGCGTATCGCCGCGACTCGTCGGTTGATCGTCGATGCCGCAGTGCCCCGATCACCTCGTGTCGCCATGCCTGGGCGGGGTTTGCGGTGCACGTTCTGCCAGTCGACCCACTCGAACACCGTCACCGGCGTCACCGCAGCCACCGTGAGGTCGCGATCGAGCAGGAATCGGGCCAGATTGAGCACGTCGAACGCATATGCCCGCACCGTTGCCGAACTGAATCCGCGTCCGGCCAGATGCGTCAGGAACGCGTTTGCTGCTGCGCATCCTTCCCATTGGCCGTCGATCACATGCCCGTTGCTGCTGATGCGCACCCGAACGGTCATTGTCCGCCGCCTTTCGATCGGAGCCGACACCGCCAGCATGCGCCTCAACCGGTCGTCGGCTCAGGACCTCACGCTGCAACCGTGATCGTGTCGTGGGAGGGCCGGTTAACCGATATGGGGTTGTTGGACCAGATCTGTCGCCACACGTCGTCGGGAAATGCGGTGAAGGCGAGCAGGTCTTCGCGGGCGTCGCCGAGGTGGTCGGCGACCTCGGGCAGCCGGTGCTCGGCGTACTCCAGCAGCCGGTCGAATTGCGCGTTGACCGCCTCCGCGGTGGGCTGGTCGTAGACGCTGTGCAGCATCGCCTTCACGGCCGGCCACATGGACTTGGGGCACACGGCCATGAGGTTCGCCGAGTAGTGGGTGCGGCAGCGTTGCCACGCGGCGCCGGGCAGGTTCGCCGCGATCGCCTCGATGAGCCCGGCGTGGGCATCGGAGGTCACCAGCCGCACCCCGCCCAGGCCGCGGGCAACCAGGTCGGCGAAGAAGGTGTTCCACGAGGCCGTGGTCTCACTGGTGGCGACCTGTATGCCCAGCACCTCGCGGTGGCCGTCGCCGTTGACGCCGGTGGCCAGCAGCACGGAAGCCTTGACGACCTGCTTGTTCTCGCGGACCTTGATCGTCAACGCATCGGCGGTGACGAAGGTGAACGGCCCGGCCTCGTCCAGGCGGCGGTGCCGGAACGCGGCGACCTGCTCGTCCAGGTCCTGGGCCATGCGTGAGACCTGCGACTTGGACAGCGAGTCGATACCCAGGGTCTTGACCAGCTTGTCCATCCGGCGGGTAGACACCCCGGCCAGATAGCAGTCGGCTACGACGGTGATCAGCGCGGACTCGGCTCGCTTGCGGCGCTCGAGCAGCCACTCGGGGAAGTAGCTGCCCGAGCGCAGCTTCGGGACGGCGACGTCGACGGTGCCGACCCGGGTATCCAGGGGCCGGTGGCGGTAGCCGTTGCGGTGGTTGGTGCGCTGTTCCGAGCGGGCGTTCCACTCGGCGCCGCACACGGCGTCGGCATCGGCGGAGAGCAATGCGTTGATCATGGTCTGCAGTAGCTCGCGCATCAGATCCGGCGACGCGTCGGCGAGGGCTTGGCCAAGCAGGCCTGCAGGGTCGACAATATGAGGTGCGGTCATCGTGATGACTCCGTTCGAGGATTCGGTAGAAGGTTGACTCGAAGGATCACACGGTGGCCGCTCTACACCCGTGCACAACACGGAATCGCAGACGATCTCGGCCACCGAGTTACACCACTCTATGGGGCACTACTGAGTTCAAGCCGCGGGCCGAGCAATGCGGAATCTTGCCGGGCAGCACATACAAGTCGCCGGTGATGCCGGCGCGGGCCCAGCCGTCGCGGGCAGCGGCCCCCAGCAACAGCACCTGCTCGAGCTTCGGGCACAGCTCGACGACTTCCCGGGTCCACCGCACCGCCCGGGCACGTTCGGCGGCTGTCGAGCCCCCGTTCTTGACCCCTGCCACGGGAAACGGCACCACATTCCAGTGCACGACCTGCGACGACGAGACGCCGTGGCGGGCGTAGGCCTCGCGGCAGTTGCGGGCGGTGCGATCGTCGTTGTCCAGACTCAGCAACCCGGAGCCGGTACCCGCCTCGTCCTTGGTGGACGGATTGTCGAGCAACACCAGCACCCGTGCTTCGATACCGCCTTGGTCCGGGTCGACGTACGGCACGTGACCGCGGGGCAAGCCGACCGCATCGGCGATCCGGTCCGCCAGGTCGTTGAGCGGCTTGACGTGGGGTTCGCGGATCCGTGCAAGTTTCGCGGCGACCACCGCGGGGTCGGCGTTACGTCCGTTCGGCATGCGACAGACCATGACACATCGGACCGCCAGAGGACCGCCGCCCGGGCCGGCTGGCCTCTCCGGTCGTCGCAAACGAGTGGGACGCAAAGACGTTGGACACGGCGGTGTGGAAGTCCGGCGCACCTCTCCTCGAGCGGTCGACACAGACGGTGACGTTCATGATGCCGGTTCGGCGGCGTTGATCTGCAGGGCGCAGCGCAGCACGATCGGCCAGAGCCGGTCGATCTCGACCTCGACCAGGGAAATCTTGCGGGCCGGGCCTGTGCGGTCCTGACCGAGGAAGGCAGCGAGCTGCTCGAAGCCCGGGTGGGCTTTGAGCTGCGGATAGTTCGTCCAGTTTCCTCGTGCCAGCAGTTCGCCGTCTTCTCCGGCGAGCAGGTGCAGTGGAGCGAATCTGAGTCCGTAGTGGTGCAGGAACACCCCACCGGTCGGGGGTCGACCGAACCACAGGTCCTCGGCGGTGCCTTTGCGTTCGTCGAGGCCCTCAATGCGGGTGAACAACTCGACCGCCCGGGTACGGGCGGCGCCGGGAGCGAGGGCGTCGAGGAAGGCGTCTTTCGTCCACAGACGTGTGGTCCGGGAGGAGTGTGCTTTCGCCGCGGCGACCTCCGCGCCGAAGGTCGAGGGGGTGAGGATCTCGATGTCGCCGTGGCGGGCGTAGGTCAGTTGCAGGGCGGTGACACGGACGTCGTCGCGGGTGATGCGGTTGAGGTACTCGATCAGGCGGCGCAGGTCGGCGTCGATGCGGTCGACCGCCAGGCACAGGTGGATCCGGCCGTCGCCGATATTGCGGTCGAGTTGTGCGCGGGTGCCGTCGTCGAGGCTGGACAGGTCCGGACCTGGCCGATGACCAGACGGCGGCGTTCGGAGTTGGAGGCGAGTTTGCATTCGACGACGGTGATCTCCCCGTTCGGATCGACGATGCACACATCGGCCGGTCCGGCGGTGGTGGACAGCTCCCGCAGGGCCACCGCGCCGTCGGGTACACCCGGCACGTGGTGCGGCGCGTCGGCGATGATCGCCTGCAGGTGGTCTTCATCGGTGTAGGCCGTCATCTCCGGCGACGACCACGCACCGCCCGTGCCGGCGTCTCGGATCAGCAGGGATCTGTTGCTCGTTCCTGCCATTGCGTCTTCTTTCGGGTCGGTCGACGATGTGTGCGCACCGTATCCAACGGCTGCGACCGGCGCGATGGGTTCGTCGCCTCGAGGAAGGGTGGCTGGAAGAAGACCCTTGAGGACGAGATGGTCGAGCTCGCGGTCGACCGGACCGAGATGTTCACCGGGGACCTGCATCGGCTCCGCCCGAAGGGGTCCGGTGAAGTCGGACGGCGCGAGGGGCCTCCGAGCGTGCTGAACTTGACCGACGTCGCCCCCGACATCGTCACCGGGGGTGATGACAGCGTCGGGTTCAGGCGACAGCCCAGGTCAGCAGGTCGAGCAGACGCACATCGGTCAGGCTCGCGAGCCGACGGGCCTGCTCGGTCTCGGACTGCGCCAGGCGCCGGCGCAGCAGCGGGGGGGCACCGTTGTCGAGGTTGGTGCACACGTCGTCGCGGATAGCCGCCCAGAACATCGCTCGCCGGCCGCGGTGAGGGTATCGGGCCGCGGCGGCACGAGCGTGGAATCGGTAGAACGCCATGACCTTCGAGTCGAGGACGGGGAACAATCCGGGGCGTTTGAGGTGAAGCACCTTGCTGATCTTGGCTACCCCCACGTGCCGGGGCGCGGCGGTGCGGAAATGGTCGTAGAGAGCTTCGGCACGGTCGTAGAGTTCGCCGCCGATGTTCGGGTCGGCGTCGACCAACCGCGCGTCGATCGGCACCGCCGCCCACGGGGCGTCGGCGGCGGTACGGATGAACCAGTCGCGTTGGGCGTGGCTGATGCGGGAGCGCACCTTGTGGGTGCGGGCGATCTCGTCGGCGGTGATCACCGCGGCGGGTCCGGGTCCGGGTAGGTCGTAGCGGGCCACGGTCACCGCCGGATAGCCGTGGGCTGTGGCGACCGCGGTGTCGAGGTCGATGCTGCGACCGGCGATCACCAACACGGTGGCCGCGGTCTCACTGCCGGTGTGGTTCATGTTTTCTACTGCCCCGGCCGGGTCCGGGTCGGTGTCGTCGTTGCTTCCCGGATCGGTGCGTGGAGTCGCGGGGATGTACCTGCATTCGTCAAGGTGGAGATCTCCGTCCGACGTGGTCGGCTCGAGGTGCGGATCGTGCGAGCGAGTGCCCGCAGATCCTGCAGCGAGCGGCTTCCGTCCGGGACGCTGCCGCCGGCGGGTGGCCGTCCACCGCGGGAACAGGCGCGGAAATCCTCGGTGCCGGTCTCGTTCATCGCATCGCTGAGGTCTTGCGCGGCAGCGATGTACTCGGCGCGGTCCTGTTCGGTGAGCGAGCCGAGGTAGCTGTCCAATGTCTCGATCTGCGCCTGGGCGGGGGTGTGCGCTGCCGCATCGGCCTTCGTCTGCGCGAGTGTGCCGCTCCGGTGCGATTCGGGGGTCGGCGCGTGGGCTGTGGCCGATCGTGTGCGGAATCGGGCCGCGTAGTGCGGTGAACATCGTTCCCCTCGGTGCGTGTCGGTGGCCTCTCATCATGCACGCCACCGGACGACTCGACCACACACCGAATTTGGACGGATGCGATCACGCAAGGGCCGGGGCTCAGGTGGGGTAGACGAAACCCCAGGGCTGTCTACGGCGTCGCGGCCCTGGTCGGCGAGGAGTGAGTGCCTGACCGGCAGAACCCATCCCCGCCGCAAGGGGTACGGCGGGGATGGCCGGTTCGAAGTATGCCAGGTCGGCCCCGTCGAACTTCGAGGTCGGCAGCTCTCCCAGCCGGGCAGCAACACAGGGACCCCGGCTGGGGGTTCAGGGGCCGGCCGGGGGCGTGCGCAGCTCTTGGAGTTCGGCGCGCAGTTCGGCGACACGTTCGCGGGCGGCTTCGGCTTGCGCGTGTGCGGCGGCGGCGTCGGCGCGGGCGGTGGAGGCGCGGTCGCGTTCGGCTGCCGCCGCGGTGCGGGCGGCGGTGAGTTCGGCGTCGAGCCGCCGGGTGTGTTCGGCGGCGGTGGCCGCCGCGGCGTCTTTCTCGGCGATCGCTCGGGTCAGCCGCTCGCGGTGCTCGTCGAGCTGCCCGGTGAGCAGCTCGATCCGGTGCTCGAGGCCGGCGATCTGCTCTCGGTGGGTCGAGGCGGCCTGATCGAGCTGCTGCTGCCAGCGGTCCTGTGCCGCGGCGTGCTCGGCCCGGGCGGCGGTGAGCTGGGCGAGGGCCTCGGTGGCCTCGGCGTCGGCGGCCGTGGCGGCGGCATCGGCGTCGGCGCGTTCGGTGCGAGCGGTGTCGAGTTCGTCCCGCAGTGCCGCGATCTCGGCTGCGGCGTCGGCCCGGACCTTGTCGGCCTCGGCCTGCACGCGCCGCAGCTGGGCATCGATCGCCGCCGGATCGGCGAGCAGATCGGTCGCGGTGGTGATCGACGACGCGATCGTCGTCAGCGTCTCGAGCATCGCCTGGGCTTCGCGGCGCAGCAGTGGTACCGCCTCGGCGAGGGTGCCGATCGCCGAGGTCGGATCGGTCGGTAGCGCATCCTGTTGTTGCTGGGCGCGGGCCTTGTCTTTCTGGCGTTGCCGCCAGGCCCGTACCCGCTCGGCGTCGGTGGCGTATTCGCGGCGCCGTCCCCCTCTGGCTTCCTCGGCCATGACCCCACCCTTCCGACCCCGGTGACGTTCCGCCTCCAGCATCGTAACACCATTCGTTACGTACGTATCATGATACGTACGTAACGAATGGTCGAGAGCGACAGCCGGACCACCGGGTGATCACTCTGCCGAGGGGTGGGGGCACACCCCCTCGGCGCACCGCAGCGACGACCCGGGGCCCCACGCCCTCGTCTCGTTTTCTGCCGGAGCTGTGGACGGGATGGTCAGAAGTCCCAGTCTTCGTCGTGGGTGGGTTGCTGGTTGCCGATGACATACGAGCTGCCGGCGCCGGAGAAGAAGTCGTGGTTCTCACCGGCTCCGGGATCGAGCGCGGACAGGATCTCGGGGGCGACCTGGCATTCGGCGGGCTCGAAGGCGGGTGGGTAGCCGAGATTGGCCAGTGCCTTGTTGGCGTTGAAACGCATGTAGGGCAGCACCTGTGGCGTCCACCCGGTGTGGTCGTAGAGGGTGTGGGCGTAGTCGACCTCGTTGGCGTAGAGGGTGTGCAGCAGGTCGTAGGTGTAGTCGCGGTGCTCTGCGCGTTCGGCTTCGGTGACTTCGGCCAGTGCGCGCCGGCATTTGTAGCCGATGTAGTAGCCATGCACCGCTTCGTCGCGGATGATCAAGCGGATGAGGTCGGCGGTGTTGGTGAGTTTGCCGCGCGCGGACCATCGCATGGGCAGGTAGAAGCCGGAGTAGAACAGGAACGACTCCAGCATGACCGAGGCAGCTTTGCGTGCGAGCGGGTCGGCGCCGCGGTAGTAGTCGACGATGATCTGCGCTTTGCGTTGCAGGTACGGGTTGGTTTCGGACCAGTCGAACGCGGCGTCGATCTCAGCAGTGGTGCACAGGGTGGAAAAGATCGAGCTGTAGCTCTTGGCGTGCACGGACTCCATGAACGCCATGTTGGTCAGTACCGCTTCTTCGTGCGGGGTGACCGCGTCGGCGATCATCGCGACCGCCCCCACGGTGGCTTGGGCGGTATCGAGCAGGGTCAGGCCGGTGAAGACCCGGACGGTCAGCTGTTGTTCGTGGTCGGTCAAGCTCTGCCAGGAGGCCAGGTCGTTGGACAGCGGGATGCGTTCGGGCAACCAGAAGTTGCCGGTGAGCCGGTCCCAGACCTGGGCGTCGGTGGGATCGGGCAGCCGGTTCCAGTTGATCGCGTGCACACGATCGACCAGCCGTCCGGTCACGAGCGGGCCCCACCGTCGAGGGTGAACAATCCGGTGCCGACGCCTGCGCGGGCGGCGGTGAAGCGTGCGATGACGTCGGGCCAGTTCACCAGGGACCACAGTCGGTCGATGTAGTCGGTTTTGACGTTGCGGTACTGCAGGTAGAACGCGTGTTCCCAGGCGTCGAACACCAACAGCGGTGTCGTGGTGGGTGCGACGGAGATGTGATGGTCGTGGATCTGGTGCACCACCAGTCGGGCACCGAGCGGGTCCCAGGCCAGCGCGCCCCAACCCGAGCCCTGCACGCTCGCGGTGGCCGCTGTCATCTCGGCGCGGAACGCGTCGAAGCTGCCGAAGAACTCGTCGATCGCGGCGGCGAGTTCCCCGTCGGGACGGTCACCACCGTCCGGGGACAGATTGGTCCAGAACATCGAGTGCAGGCTGTGGCCGGCCAGATGGAAGGCCAGCGTGCGCTCCAGGCCGGGCAGCCGGGCGAAATCTCGCGCCTGGCGCATGTCGGCGAGCTGTTCGAGTGCGGTGTTCGCGCCCTTGACGTAGGCGGCGTGATGGGCGCTGTGGTGCAGCTGCATGATTTCGCCGCTGATCACCGGTTCCAATGCGCCGTAGTCATAGGTCAGGTCGGGTAGCTGGTAGACGGGCATCGGCCGGTTTCTCCTCGCTCGGGCAGGTCACGGGGCTGATACCCGACAACGCTAACTCGAGTTCGGCTAACCGAACAAATATTTTTGCCGTACCGTGAAGTTGTCGGAGTGTGTACCGACAGCCACGAGGGCGGCCCGCGCCACTACACCCCGGCGCGGGCTGCCCTCGCCCTCGCTACGGTGACGGCGGCGATCGCGCGAGCCCCCGACAGGTGAGTGATTTCCCCGACGGGCCGACCATCGCCCCCCACAGGTACGGCACGGTGCAGTGGGCTGCCCGTGTCGATCGGAGACAGCACCACCATCAAGCCTGGCAGCAGGTGAAGGTCAGCACGCGGCACGTTCGTGTTCACCGTCGAAGACATCGACGAGGACACCGGCATGGCCATGATCGAGGTCGACGCCGACAGCCCGCTCACGTATCCGTGGCCGGCGCGCATCACCGATCTCGTGCCCCGTCGAGGATTGACTACGAGGGCTCTTCCTCGTGCCGGTCGCTTCCGCTTCACCTGTTTGGCGGGCGATAACTCCTTTCGCTACGGTGACCGCTGCAATCACCCGAGTTCCCCGACAGGTGAGTGATTCCCTGACGGGTCGAAGGATGGTCCCCGGCGCCCCCGCCGGGGACCATCGCCTTTTCTGCTGCTGGGCTGTGCGTACAGCGGACGACACCGTGACTACTTTCGGCGTGTGGAGGACAGGACACGAGCCATCGGAGATGCCGCCGATGCGATGACCGACGATGAGCTCGAGACCGCGATTGCGGCGCTACACGCCCGGGAGCGGGAGCTTCTCGTCGCCGGGGACAGCGAGGCGGCGTTCGATCTGATGGGCACGAAGTTAGTGTTGCTGTCCACGCTGGAAGGGCGGCGGAAGTAAGCGGACCTCGTGTGGGTTCGGTTTTTTCTATATTTCCGTCTTCTGCGGTATTCGGATAGTGGTCGGTGCAGACAGTTTCGTTGAGGGCCACTGCGCGCGGCCTTCCATGGCCCCGATACTGCTCGTTCCACGATGTTCCCGCAGATGGTGCAGTGAATGACCGAACTGCACAGGGGCGAATCCCCTCTGGAAGCGTGTCTCTCCCGGGTGCCCGTCTCAGCTCGTAGAGGGCCGAACTGTTGTCGCAGGGTGTGTGTTGAGAGGCCACGCTGCCAACACCACGATTTGCCCTGGCGGAGGAGTGGACAGCGCACGGGTAGCGATGCCCGACATCGACACCTTCACGTGTCGTCGGTCCTACAGCTGCGGCCCGAGGTGCAGGTCCTGCGTGGGTGGCTGGTGTTCATGTATGGCCGGAGGTCGACTGTTCGGTTGTGGTGGGGTGTGGTGGACCTGCGGTGGTCCGTGGAGAGCCTTCGCTGTCGAGAGCGGGCCCTGCTCCTCCCCTACCTCGTCGGGATGCGGGAAATTCCGGTGCGGCTCGCCGTCGGCGGGATTCGGTTCCGCTGCCTCCGAGACATCGACGGTCCCGGTCGACGTGGCGTGGCAGGGTTCCTCGGCCGCTTGGATTGCGGTGGTCAGCGGCTCGTAGGTCTCGTTGCGTTCCGGGTAATTCTCCAGCAGGGCGTAGCTGCGGTGGGCCAGCACATCCCAGTGCCTCTCGTACCGTTGCGCGGCGTCGACCGTGCCGAGGTCCGGGGCGGCGGCGGGGAGCTCGGTGGTGATGGCGCGGGCGAGTTCGGCGGCGAAGGCTTCCCGGCCGGCAACTCGCATGGCGTCCTCGAGGGCCGGGTCCGGTTCGATGCCTTCGGGGGGATCGTCGTGGTAGTTCGCTGCGTGGGTTGCGGCACAGAGCGCGTCGGGGTCGATGGTGCGCCAGTCGATGGTGCGGCCGGGGTGGTCGTGGACGAGCTGGTCGGTCATGAGTACGACGGCGACCGACTGGACGCCTTCGGTTTCCTTCTGGATGGCGGCAATGTGGCGTCCGAGCTGGTGGGGGTCGGTGAGAGTGTCCTCGTCCGGGGCGGCGATCACAGGGTTGGTGTAGGCGGGAGTGTCGCTGATGATCGGCATGAAGTCGGTGTGCAGCTCACGGTGGATGACACTTGCGTGCAGTTCACTGCCGTCACCGGTGATGTCGCGGTGGGCGAGGTAATCGGCGGTTCGCAGTGCCAACTCCCAGGTGATGAGGCGGCGCAGCCGGGCGGGGTCGCGTTCGTCGAAGGCATTGACCGGGGCTCCGGTGTCGTAGCGCATGGTGTTCTTGCCTGCTGCCGGATCGAACAGGTCCTTGTAGCGGTGGTTCGGCTCCGGTAGTGCTGCGGCGGCGCGTTCGGCGGCGAGGGTGGAGGTGCCCTCGAGAATTCGGCGCACGGCAGCATCGTGTTCGGGGCCGTACTCGGTGCGTTCGGCCAGGTTCAGGCCGATGCGGACCAGGGCGTGAGCGTTGTCGAGTTCGGCTCCGCTCAAGGATCGCTCCCGGGTTACCTCGCGGAATGCCTCAGTGGCGGTGTAGGGGCCGCTGCGGTCGCGGTCGTAGTCGCGCATCATCGCTAGGTGGCTGACCAGGGAAAGAGCGGGTCGGCCGGGCACAGGCTCGATGGGTGCGTAGCCGGTGACCGGCACGACGGCGAGGGTGAGGACATCGGCGAGCAGTCTGGGATCTCCGCTCTCCGCGGTGACGTAGCGGGCTGCGGACAATGCAGCGAGATCGACGCGATCGGTGTCGATCACCCATCCAGCCTTGATGGCGACGCGCCGGAACAGCTCGAATTGGCTTCGAGAATTTCCGTCGGGAAAGGGATGGATTTCCGTAAGACGTGCCCAGTAGTCGGCGAGGCGGGTGACGAAGGTGCGGTGATCGAGTCCGGTCAGGTTGTTCTCGGCGGCGAGATCGGCGAACAGTTCCTCGACGTCGGTGGCGGTGTCCTCCGGGCTCGAGTGCGTGATCGGAAGGTTCCCCTGCGTGGTGGCCACGGTCTTGTACTGGCCGGCCCATGAGTACACGCGATACAAACCGCGCCGGTGGATCTCTCGCAGGAAATCGCCGGTGAACTTCTCGGGCGACGGGACCTGCGCGAACTCGTACATCCCAGCCGCGAAGGCTCGGTCCTCGATGCGTTCGAGTAGGCGTGCATCAGTGATGCCGAGAAGGTTGATTCGGACGTCGGTTCCGGGGATGTAGCCCTCGGATTCGGCGGCCGATCCGGTCACTCCGCGTCCTCGCTGTGCGGGAGGAGCTCGTTGATCAGATCGTCGAGCGTTTCACCGGCCTCGAGCCTGTCGATAATCGTGCGGGGATCTTCGATGTCGAACTTGCCTGCCATTGCGTTGGCAGCGCGGATGTTCTGGGCAATGTGATTCTTGAGAGCTTCTTCGCCGTGTGGAGCGAATATCTCTCGGAATGTCTGATCGTGGTTTTCCTTGTCGGTCATGGTCTCCCCCTCGCGAGCGTCGGACTGTCAGAGCGGAGGCAGGCTCCCCTCCCCCATCGCTATGTCTACTTGATGTTCCCGACGGTAGGCGCAGCGCCGATACGGGCGCGAACGTGCTCGAGCCGGCAGGTGGCGGTGCGTTGAGCGCGGCCGATGGCGACCATGTGCTCGAACAAGTCGTGTTCGGGCAGGGTTTCGGCGGCTTCGGTGATGGCGGCTCCGGCGGTGCGAAAGCTGCGGCGATAGGCGGCGCTGACGACGGCATGGGCGTAGTAGGGCGCAGCGGTGGGATCGGCGCCGGCGGTGGTGGCGGTGGTCAGGGCGTAGGCGAGGCGGCGGCCGTGGTGACCGGCGAGCCGACCGTGGCGCTCGAGGTGGGCCAGAACCATTGCGGGGTCGTGGGGTTGGCCGGTGCTCATCAGTGCGGCGATGGCGTCGAACAGTTCGGCGTGAAGTGGCTGGTGGAAGTCGTCGGTGGTGAGCAGGTCCACGATGTCGGCGGCCGCGGCGCGAGTGGCGAACAGCAGCGCGCACAGCAGCAGGGTTTCGGTGTCGGCGTCTGGGGGCGCGAACTCGTCGGCGCTGAGGTAGCGGTCGAGATCGGTCTGGTCGGTGACGCTCATGCGCTGATCCGTTCGTCGAGGGCGTCGGCGATGTCGAGCACGGGAGTCGGGTCGGGGTGGCCGATGGCCGAGTGGCCGATGGCGGCGCGAGCGATGACGCTTCCGTCGATGGTGATGGTGACTGCGCTACCGGCGGGCGCACCGTAGGCGAGCGCGAGCGTGCGCGCTGCTTCGGCGGCGTCGGAGGCGGCGGCCGCGTGGGTGAAGGTGCAACCGGAATCGGAGCGCGCGACGGTGGGCGCGGTCAGCGTGACGGTCCAGACGATCATTGCGGCGCTCCTTCGACTTGACGGGGTTTCCCCAGGTATTCGTCCATTGTCGCTTAATTATCATGCTTTATGAAGACTTTTCGATGAGTTTTACATGATTGTGTGGTTGTTTTTTGATTCTTTTATGATGGGTAGGTGAGGGCCGTGCCGGAGCCGTCGACCGGGGTTCGATGCCCCGGTCGACGGCCATGCGTGCCGGGGCCGGCACCCGGCGAGCGGTCCGGCCCGGTGGGCGGCCGATACGACCGCCCACCGGAAGGGGGCGTTACTGCTCGTCGAGGGGGTCGAGTCCGGCGGCGCGGCGCTCGATGTCGGCGAGGGTGTAGCCCTGGGCTTCGATGGCGCGCAGGTAGAACTGCGACAGGTCGGTGGGCTTGCGCCAGTGCTCGACGCCGACCTGGGATTCGAGGGCGATGAGGATGTGGGCGCGCAGCAGGACCAGGGCGCGGGGGTCGGTGGCGCTGGCGAGCTTCGCGAGAGTGTCGGACGTGGGGAGCATCTGTTCGGCCAGGGTGCGGGCGTGATAGGCGGCGGGGATTTGGGGCCACTTCATCAGCACTGTTGCCACGAATGAGGCGGTGCCCTTGGGGGCGGTCTTGCGGGTGGTCTGCTGGGCGATCCACTTGCGGCGGACCTCGGTGGCGGCTCGCCATTCGCGGTTGTTCTCGATCACTTCGCGCCGCTGAGCTGCGCGGTCCTCGGCACTTTGTTCCTGTTCGGACTCGGCGGGGCGGGGGTGTCCCCACCAGGTGCGCCAGGGAGTGTCTTCGATATTGACGACGTGCCAGTACAGCGTGGTCTCGTGGTTTTCGACGACGTTCTCGCGGGGAATCATCCAGTCCTCGCGGGCATCGCTCTTGGGTAGCTCGTCCACGATGTAGTCCGCGTCGATCTCGTCGCCGCTCTCGCGGTCGAAATAGGTGGTGCAGCTGCAAACGTACAGCCCGAGGTGTCCGAGGGCGGCGACTTCTTCGATGGCGGGCGTGTTGCCTTCTTCGTCGGTGACGCGCTCGACCAGCTGGCTGGTCCCCTCCCCCACTCGCTCGTGAAGAGCACCGAGCGGCACGGCGGCGATGGAGTGTTCTGCGAGGTACACCTCGGCGCGGGCCAGTGCGGCGTTGCGTTCGGTGCGGCGCAACCGTTCGGCGGCGAGTGCGTGGTCAAGCCGTCCGCTGCCGATGGCCCACTCGATGCGGCGGACGGCAGCGGGATCGTCGCCGAACTCGGCGAGGGCGGCGGCTTGTTCGATGGTCAGCTCGCCTCGTTGCACAGCGTCCCGCTGCTCGGCGTCGCGCAAGGTCAGGGCCGCCTCGATCTCGGTGCGGGGTGCCTTGGTGCGACGGGCGATCTTGGTGGAGGTCAGTCCGTGGTCGGCCAGGGTCTCGAACAGGGCCAGGCGTTCGCCGTTGGTGATCGCGGCGCGGTGTTCGTTCTCGCTCCACTGGGTGACGAGCCGTTCGACGGCGGCGTCGGTGCCATCGCCTTCGTCGCCGACGATGAGGGCGGGAATCTGGGTCAGTCCGGCCTCGAGGGCTGCGGCGGTGCGGCGGTGGCCGGTGAGCACGCGCAGGGGTCCGGCGGCGGTGCGGCACACAGTGATGGGGGTCAGAACCCCTTGCTCTGCGATCGACTCGCGGAAGGCATCGGTCAGGCGCAGGTCATGGCGGATGTTGGAGTCCGTGAGCAGGTCAGCAGGGTCGACGGTGGCGAATTCGGCGGTGCTTCCGTTGTTCATGACTCAAGTTTACATCTGTTTTGATGATTTTTCGATGATTATTTGATTCTTTTCTCGTGCCTTTCTGGTGACTGCTGTCACACTTTTTGCGCTCTGAGCTGGGGTTTTCCGTGAAACGACAACGGCCCCGCCGGGGCGGGGCCGTTGGTTTAGCCTTCCGTGCGGTCGTGAATGGGCAGGATCATGGATCGGTGGCCGAGGTACCGCTCGGACAGCTCGCCCAGTCTCGAGTCGGAGGTTCCGGCGTAGTTGCCTCCGAACATCACCACTCGTCCCGCCTCGGTGAGTTCGTACCGACGACGGTCGGCGTTCCATTCGACTCCGACCAGAGCGGCATAGCCGCCTTCGATGAAGGCGTGGCGTCGAATCCGCACGGCGACGGTGGGGCTGATCTGCTCACGGCCCCCGACGTGGCTTCGCACTCCGTGGGCGGTGCAGCCGGACGGCAGCGACGTAATGCGGCCCGTGCGGGCGCGGCGCTCGTCGAGGACGCCGACCAGAAGAAGAGTGTCGGCGGCGGCGCTGATACCGCCGTTGGTGCAGTCGCCGAGGCGGTGGGCGCGGTAGACATCGAGCAGGAGACCGGCGGGGCGATGGTCGTTCTCGTTGTTGTTCATGACTCTAGCTTACATCTGTTTTGATGCTTTTTCGATGTTTCGTTGGTTCTTTTCCGGTGCTTTTCTGGTGATGCCGGTCACCCGTTTTTGGGCTCTGACCTGCGGTTTTGCAGGTGCATCGGGGTGGTTCGGTGGCGGTGGTGGAGCGGGCACCTCGGTCGGTCGGTGCTGCCCTGGTGAACCGGGCGCGGTGACTGCCGGGCAAGGGCGGGTTTTCCCTTGCTCGGTGGTCGGCGGGTCCGGTAGGGCCGTGGTGTGGTGACCGGGCGCGGTGCACGCGGAGCAGCGGGAACCTTGGGAGGGAGGGACAGGGGTCCGGGGGCGGAGCCCCCGGGGATCGGTAGAGCGATGTGGTCGGGCCGGGAGTTTCTGTGCCTGTACACGAGGCCCGCATAGACCGAAGGCCCCGACCAGGAGGTCGGGGCCTTCAACGGTTGGACTGTGGGGCGGTCAGTCCTCGTCGGTGCTGTCGTTCTTGCTGCCGCGGGTTTTGCGCCGGCGCACCTTCTCCACCTCGGGGAAGGGCTCGCCGCCGTTGTATTCCTCTTCGAGCTTGTGGGTGTACTCGGCGATGGCGGCCTCGATGAAGCTGTTGAGACTGCCGTGTGCGCCGGGGTAGACACCGCGCAGACCCTTTTGAGCGTTGGTCGCAGCGTCGATGACGGATTCGGCGAGGGTGAACGTGCGCCGGGTCAAGGTGGGTTGCTGCACGATCTTCTTCGGTGCTGCGGACCGTGCCGGGACGTTCTCGTCGGGAGCTTCGGCGTCGAACATGCTGCGGATGTCGCTCATGACTTCTTCCTTTGGGTAATGGTGGTGGCCAGGTCGTCATAGACCAAGGCGTGACGCCAACCGTCCTTCGTGTCGGCGAGGGATACTCCGTCGTTGACGGCCCTCTTGATCGGCTCGGCGGATCGGACGCTGCCGAGGACGGGGATGCCGGCCTCGGTGAATTGGGTGGTCCAGGCGCGAGCGAGGACCGTTCCGGACTGCACCTTGTTGAGGATGGTGCCGCGGACCCACAGAGTGCTGTTGTGCCGCTTCTTGATGCTCTGGGCGTACGAGGTCACGCCCTGCATGGCCGCGATGCTGAAGTCATGCGCTTCGTTGAGGACGATGAGCTGGTCAGAGGCCACGAGCGCGCACATCTCGAGGGCATTTCGCGTGGGGGAGCAGTCGATGAGGATGTAGTCGTAGCGGTCACGGATCGGCTCGAGTGATTCCCGCAGGACGTGGGGGCCTTCGATGGGATCGTTGGTGATGTTCTTCTCGGCGGCGATGAGGTGGGCCGCGTTCGCAGGGGCGGCGATGAGATCGACGCCGGGGCGTATTGCATCGAGGATCGCCTCGGCAGCGGGCTTTCGGGTCTCCGGGTCTATATCGACGATGTGATCGGCGGTCACCTTCGCTGCGGCGCGGAGGTCGGGCTGCAACTTGGTGAGGGTGTGGGTGAGGTTGCCGGAGGGATCAAGGTCGACCAGGAGCACCTTTTCGCCGGCACGGGCGAGGGCTTCACCGACGTTGAGCACGGTGGTGGTCTTGCCCACCCCGCCCTTTTCGTTGCCGATCAGAATGATTTTCGAACTCATGGCCTCCCTTTCCTGATGCAATAATACATCACTTCTGATTCATAAAGCGTGCTTTTCTGGTTCTTATCGGATGGCGGTTTCGTGACTGTTGCGGACTGGGTGGTGTTGCATCTGTTTAGGTGCGATTTTCATGTCAGTGGTGGATGGAACGGCGACGGCCAGGGCTCGATGCCCTGGCCGTCGGCCACCGCTGCCACTGGGGGTGGGGGTGGTGGGTTGAATCTGGTTGCGTTCGCGGGGTTTCCAGTCCTGTCGGCTGGTGCGTGACGCTAGCCAACATCCAACACTATCGGTGGCGCTCGTGCACAGGGGGCCGCTGGGATTCGCGTCGGCTGGTGGTCGGCGGTGGGGTCTGTGCGGCGCAGCCGCTCCTTCGGGTTCGGTTCTCGGCCGGCCTCGCGGTGGTGGCAGACCGTGTAGGGGTGTGGCGGATATGGCGGCGGCCCGAGCCGGGGCCGTGAGGGGCGTCCGGCTCGGGCCGTGTGTCAGCGGATCTCGCGGCACTGTCGGCATTCCCACCCTTGGGGGCGGAGAAGGCAGGTTCGTCGTTCTTCGCAGAGCCAGCAGGTCTGGTTGGCTTTTTCGGCTTCGCCGCGTTCCTGCGCTGCGGCTTTTTCGTGTTCGGCTGTGCGGCGTTCTCGCTCGGTGTCCAGGTCGTTGTGCTGGGCCGCGGTGGTAGTGCGCGCATCATGCGGTAGGCGGCGGCGGTGCCTGCGTCTCGTTCTGCGAGGTCGGCTGCGGTGTAGCTCGGGGGTCGGTCGGATTCTTGCAGCATGGGTCCGAAGATCGTGCGGCAGGTCTGGCAGGGGGTGAGTTCGTCGGTGACGGGCTGTTTGCATCCGGGGATGATGCACTCGGCGAACAGGGATTCGGCGGTCATGGCGTCCTCGCGGCGAGTGGGGACCGGCGGCCGCGAGGGGGTCGCGGCCGCCGGATTGTGGGTTACTGACCTGGGCGGATGGGGGTGTGGGCGTCCTCGGCGCGGGCGTCGGTGATCTTGTCGTAGGGCAGTCGGTCGGTCCAGCTGTAGGCGGTGACGACGGTGACCGACTTTGCGTTGACTCGGATCACCTTGTGCCAGGTGCCGGAGCAGTTGACGAAGCATCCGGGGCGTAGGTCGGCGCGGCTGTAGAGCTTGGGGCCGTCGGTGGCGTCCTGTTCGGCGCGTACTGCGGTCCAGTATTCGATGTCGCGCTCGAGTTCGGCTTTGTTGAGTTCGAGTTGGTGCATGTGGTTGCTGGTCTCGGCGGTGTGTCTGGCAGCGCGGTACTTGGTGAGGTGGCGTTCGATGCTGCGTAGTTCGGCGCTCTGTCGTTCGATGCGGCGGTGGATCACTGCGGGGGTGTAGCGGTGATCGGTGCTGCGGGCGGCGATGCGGGCGGATTCGGCGGCTGAGCGGGCGGCGGCGTCGGCTTCGATCGCGGCGCGGGCGGTGGTGTGGGCGCGGTCGAGGGCGCGGCGGTGGCGTCGTTCGCTGTGATGTCCCACTTTGATGGGTTCTCCGCCTTCGGGCAGTGCGGCACAGGCGTGGTCGTGGCGTGCGTGGGCGGCGTCGGCGGCGGTGGCCTTGCGTTCGGCCTTGGCTGCGAGGGCGGCGGCGCGGTCGGTCAGACGCTCGTTGCGGTTGTGGTGGGCGTCGGTGCCGTCGCGGAGGGTGGTGTCGATGTCGGTTTCGACGTCGTATCCGGCGGCGCGCAGGGCGGCGGCGGTGTGCTCGATGCGGGCGAGGTGGGGGGCGCGGTCGCGGCTGTGCGGGATGTACCAGGCGGTGATGCTGCGTCCCCATTTCCAACCTGCGGTTTTGAGGATCGGGGCGGTGCCGTCGCCTTTGCTGGTGCCGTCGATGGTCGTGCCCTCTGTGGGGGTGTGCGTGATGGTGAGCATGTGCGCGTTTCCTGTTCGGGTCGGTAGTGCGCGCCGGTGGGAAGTCGCGGTGACTCCCCACCGGCGCGGAGGTGGATCAGTACTCGGCGGTGAAGACCGGCCAGTGGGGGCCGGGGCGGGTGGTCCAGCGGAGGATCGGCCGCCAGTAGGTGGTGGTCCGGTAGGCGCGTTCCTCGTGGTGGGGGCACATGACCCACTCGCCGTCGGTGTGGGTGGCTTCGGTGGTGCAGCCGTTGTAGTCGCACCACTGGTCGGGAAGCTCGAGTGTCTGGACGGGGGCGGGAGTGGTCATCGCGTCTTTCCTTCCGGGGTGGTCGGTCAGCTGAGGCCGGATTCGATTGCGGCGCTGATTTCGTCCTCGGTCATGCCTGCGGCACGGGCGGCGGCCTTGGTGTCGCGGGACTCGGCCAGGACTACGGAGATGTCCTTGCCGGTCGAGATGTTCTCGAGCAGGAAATCGATGTCGCGGCCGAGGTTGTGGAGCTTCGCGGTGATCTCTTCCTTGTTCATGCCTCTAGTTTATATCTGTTTTGATGCTTTTTCGATGTTTTGTTGGTGCTTTTTCGGTGCTTTTCAGGTGATGTCGGTCACACGCTTTTAGGCTCTGACCTGCGGTTTTGCGGGTGTATCGGGGTGGTTCGGTGACGGTGGTGGAGCGGGTACCTCGGTCGGTCGGTGCGGCCCTGGTGAACCGGGCGCGGTGACTGCCGGGCAAGGGCGGGTTTTCCCTTGCTCGGTGGTCGGCGGGTCCGGTAGGGCCGTGGTGTGGCGACCGGGCGCGGTGCACGCGGAGCAGCGGGAACCTTGGGAGGGAGGGACAGGGGTCCGGGGGCGGAGCCCCCGGGGATCGGTAGAGCCCACGCGCACGGCAGACGAGCCGGGGCACCCTCCTAGCCAGGGTGAGGGGGCACCGTCCGCCGGCCGCAGGAGCATACGTTTACCGGCCCCGAGACCAACGAGGCAAAGATCCGACTGCCACACCAACCCTCGACCACACTGCTCGTCGACACCCGAGACGACCCGAAGGGGGTCCGGGGGCGGATCGCCCCTGGTCAACACCGCAAATGCGACTCGGCGCACCGAACCGGGGGACGATTTCCGAGTTCGATGCGCCGAGGTGAGAATGACAGGCATCAGACGTGGACGTTTTTTGATGTCGGTCTGATTTTTTGTTGATTCCGATTTGACGCTGAAAAGTTGATATTTCCGATGTCTTTGTGATGCTCAGATGGTGACGGAGGTGTCGGCCTCGGAGAGCCAGCGGTAAACGGTGGCGACGGAGCGGTCGACTTCTTGGGCGATGACGGGCACCTCCACTCCGGCCTGGCGCCGGGCGAGTGCCCATTCGCGACGCTCCTCGTGAGAATGGAAGGCCGGGATGGCGTTGGTGTCGAGGTGGGTGCCGGGCAGGTGGGGCAGTGGCACCTCGAGCTGTCGGGCGAGAGGGTCAGCGGTCGCGGTGCGAGTCGACCGCGCGACCGGAGTCTCACTCGCGGTCTCGGCGTCGGCACGGTTCTCGGTGATGGTCGTGACGTGAGTCTTGGGTGCGGTCGCGTTCTCGTGTGCGGTCTCGGCGTCGGCACGGTTCTCGGTGATGGTCGTGACGTGAGTCTTGGGTGCGGTCGCGTTCTCGTGTGCGGTCTCACGGCGCGGCTGTGTCGCGGGCGCGGATTCGATGTGAGTCTCGGCGGGGTTCTCGGTGGGTGCGGCGGTGCGACGGCCGAGAACGGTCAGCGCGTGGGTGGAGGCGAGCAGTGAGATCGGCGGGAGTGTGGCGATCACGGCGGCGAGAACGGAGTTGAAGCCGGGGGTCGTGGTGAGAACGGCGTGGATCGCGTTTCCTGCGATCGAGACGGTGGCGGCTCCGATGAGAATCTTCCAGAAGAATCGTCGTGCCCGGTGGTCGTGACGTCGGGAGACGACTCCCATCGTTGCTTGCAGGATCGTTCCGTCGACGATGACGGGGAACAGGAAGGCGATCTCTCTCGGTTGGCCGGCCTGGATGCACAGGTCTCGCAGTGCGAGGAAGCTGAGAATGAACGCGGCCGCCCCGATTCCTACGGTGATGGTCACGCCTGCGAACCACATGGATCCGCTGACGGCTGTCACGTTCTCGGGCGCTGAGGTGTTCTTGTTCTTGTGTCGCTTCGTCCACTTCATGGTTCCCATAGTAACAATGAGAACCATGAGATGAGAAGGGGTTTCTCAGATGAGAGTCGCAGGTCACGACCGGATCGAGTCAGGTACGTGAGATGAGATGCCTGCGCCCGATCGGTTCTCGGGCGACTACTCCATCTAGGAGTCCTGACAGACAAGACGTGGTCCATTATTCGGATAAGAACTATTGATCTGGGCGGTTCTGCGCACGTAGTGCCGACTCAGCCCCACCCGAAACGAATGCCGTCGGTGTGTCGCCGTCTCGAGTCCATGTCATCGATAGAAGACTTCTCGTATGGGCAGTGCCGAAACGACAACACGATGGATCAGGGTGGTGGCTCTGCTGCCAGTGCTGTTCGCAGTCGCGACCTTGCTCAGCGCGCATTACCTAGACGAGCACCGCCAATCCGGCATCGGCGATGTCCTGAGTAATTGGTACTTCATCGCTGTGATCGGTTTCGTGGTGATCGTGCCGGTTCTGGTCGTCTCCCTCTGTGGGGCCGCAGCGCTGACGCGCTGGTTCCGTCTCGGTCGTCTGCTGTCGACGGTGGGGTGTACGACAGCGCTGCTAGCGACTGCCGCGCTCACCTATGCCGGTGTCACCGAAGCGCTCTCCGGCGGCATTCGGCAGCAGGACCCCAACAGCTGGACACCGTCACTGTCCGCCTTCGAGACCCTGGTGTTCACGGCACCGTTCGCCGTGATCGCCGGTGCCAATCTGTGGGTGCTCGTCCACCTCTGGGCACGCGCACCCTCGGCGCAGGGCGACAAGGCGTGAAGCCCGCGCAATCGACCGCCGGTTTACGTCCCATATATCGCGCAGCGCGAATACCAGAGGCCAGTAGCCGAGGACGCATACGAGTACGTCGGCGAGCGCACCCCATCACGTCAGCGCCAATCGGGACTCGAACTGCTTATCGGACACCGTCGATCAATGCCGCCTCGATCAGTTCGCTGCGATCAGGCCGAAGATGCCGACGATCAATCCCATGAGGCCGCAGTAGAGGAAGAAGGCCGCTCCGAGCCTGTTCTTCTCTTGCCGTTCCCTCTTGGTCACGCTTTTTCTCCGCATGTACTCGCATGCTCCGAAGCAGATGAGCGCCGCGACGATCAGTAGCCACCACAGACCCGTGAGACTTCCGGCGAGGATGCGGACGGGTTCGGGTGGGCCGTCGAAGCTGAGGTAGGTGGTTTGGGCGTAGAGGTGGGGCTCATTCACGTCGGTGGCGGTCCTTTTCTCAGGCTCGGTCAGTCGGTGGTCGGCACTGTGTCACGCGGCACCGACTGATCTTGGTGCGTCGTGGTGCGCCCCGCTATCGGCTCGACGGCGAGAACGGTGCCCGCTACGACGAGAACGACGGGGGCAACTGACATTCGGCCGACTACGGGATGGGCGTTGTTTGTGCTGGTGGAAGCGTTATCGTCGCGGATTCTCACGCACGCCCGCATAGATGATCGAGCGTTCTTCTGCACCGCTGCCTGATGTCATGGATTCCATAGTAAGAATGGGATACATGAGACGTGAGAGTCCCACCGCGAGTGAGTGGTCCTCCTCATGTCCCTCAACGCAGTTGAGGATGTGCAACGGTGGGCGCGGTCAGGTGCGATTCCAGCGGCCGACGCCGGTCTGGGCGGTGGACTTGACTTCCCCGGTGGCCGGGGTGTCCCAGCTGTGGCCGTTGTTGTGTTCGGCTTCGAGTCGTTCGATTGTTTCGAGGACGGCGGTCTCGAGGAATTCGCTGAAGGTGCTCGGCGGGAGGACTGCGCGGGTGCCGAGGTAGGCAGCGCGGATGCGTTCGGCCTGGTCGGTGTGGAAGCCGAGTTTGGGTCGCGGTGTGCGTGACGACTCGGTCATTGCTGGTCCTGTTCTCCGGGGCGGCCGGGGGCGTTGCGTCCGACGCCGGTCTGGGAGAGGGATTTGAGTTCGCTGCGGCTGGGTGTGCGCCAGGGCCGGCCTTCGTTGTGTTCGGCTTCGAGGCGTTCGGTGGCCTCGACCAGCAGGTCGGTGATGAACTCACTGAGGGTGGCCGGGGGCAGGCTGGCGCGGGTGCCGACGTAGGCGGCGCGAATCCGGTCGGCGTCGGCTTCGGTGATGTCGAAGGCCATGCGCTTCTTCCCGGTCATGGTTCTCATCGTAACTTCGGCACGTGAGGCACAGCCTCTGCCACGAGTGGACATGTTCGGGGGTGCGAAAGGGAGAAGGCGGAGCGGATACCTGATATGGCTTGGCATGACCTACCCGAACAATATCTGTATATGGCTCGGCGTGTCCTACCCGAATACTCGATCTTGGTAGTGCACAGTACTCGGCATGGAAACGGCGGGGGAGTCCCTTCTCACGGACGAGCAGTGGGGAAACGAGGTGCTCCTGCCGCATCGGCCGTTCGCGACGAACCAACTCGAGCACGGTCAGTACCGAATGAGCCGTGACCAGGCATTGATGATGCGCTACATCCAGCACTCTCCACACGCGTTGCTCGGATCGATCGTCATCGACTGTGACCACCCCGATGCCGCGATGCGGGCGTTCGAGAAACCGTCGGATCATCCGACGCCGAGCTGGGTCGCGCAGTCTCCCTCCGGGCGGGCGCACCTGGGTTGGTGGCTGGGCGACCATCGAGTCTGCCGTACCGACTCGGCACGGTTGACTCCGCTGCGCTACGCCCATCGCATCGAGCGAGGTCTGTGTATCTCCGTCGGTGGGGACTTCTCCTACGGTGGGCAGCTGACCAAGAACCCGATCCACCCTGAGTGGGAAACCATTTACGGTCCAGGGGATCCGTACTCGTTGCGGGATCTGGCGACCATCTACACACCTCGTCAGGCTCCGCGCCGGCCCGACCGCTCCGTGGGCCTGGGTCGCAATGTGACGATGTTCGACACTGCCCGTAAGTGGGCGTACCCACAGTGGTGGCACCATCGTCATGGCACCGTAGACCAGTGGCTCCAACTGGTTCTTCAGCGTTGTCACGGAATCAACAGCGAGTTCGCCGACCCTCTTCCTTTCATCGAGGTCCGTGCCACGGCGTACTCCATCGGCAAGTGGATCTGGCGTAACTTCGACGAGGGGACGTTCCGGGCGCGCCAGGCAGCACGTGGCAGCAAGGGCGGCAAGGTCATGAGCTCCGCCAAACGGGAAGCAAACAGGAAGCGGGCCACCAAGTTCAATCTGGCGACAGCATTGGAGTTCGCGCAATGAGGGGCAGCGCCCAGGCACAACAACGTCGGTCCATCACCGCAAAGGAACTGGCACGCCGGCTCGGCTCGTCGGAGCGCACTGCACGTCGCCTGATTGCCGAACCCCGAGACCAATTCCTCGAACGCGCGGAACGCCGACGCAAGCAGGTGGTCGAACTTCGCCAGCAGGGGATGAAGTACCGCGAGATCGCCGAGAAACTGGAGATGTCGACCGGAGCGGTGGGTCGGATACTGCATGATGCCCGCAAGCTCGAGGGGTAGGAGCGGCTTCCGCGTGAAACGATTCGATTCCCCTTCACCGCTGTGGTTCTGACCGGAGCGAGAATTTCGTTCAGTAGCGGTGCCGGTCGAAGCGGTCCCCGCGGGTCCGGGTGCGCATGCCCGAGCGCTGGAACAGTATCTGCCGGATCTCGGCGAGAGCGGTGGCACGGGTGTCGTCGCTGGCCGGAGGATGAGCAGCACGCCGGTCGAGTTCGGCGCGACGTTCGGCGGCGCGGCGGTCCTGGATCTCAGTGCGGCGCTCGGTGGGGGTAGGCCCTGACCACACATCGGCGAGGGCACGGAGCTGCCAGCGCAGGAAAGCGGTCGGGGACGCTAGGTGTGGGAGGCTGCGGTCGCGGCGGAACTCGGTGATCTGGTCGGCTACGTCGTCGCCGGTCCATCGGGTGGTGTCGATGCCTGCGGCGGTCAGGGCATCGGCGATCGCTCCGACGTGGTGATGGGTGGTTCCGGGGACGTAGTGGCCATTCCGATCCACGCCGCGGTATTCGGGCATCGTGGCACCGAGTCGGTCGGCCAGGCGCGCTGCGGCGATCTGAGCGTGCAGGGGTCGTGGGTCGCCCTCGCCCTCGCCCTCGGCCTTCGTCGAAGCCCGGGCGCGGCGCGTAGCGCGCGCGTTGGTGATTACTTGAGAACGAGAGATACCTGTAGAACCCAAAGGGTTCTCCGGTAGATCCGCATGATTCGGAAACTGGGGATAAACAGAAGAGTTGGCAGTGAACTTGCTGGTCAAGGCCCACACGGAAGCTGCACGAAGTTGCTTTCCACCGTGGGTGAGGCTGGCTTCGATGCGTTCGGCGATGGTGAGGTAGCGGCCGCGGACGAGCTCGACGGCGGCTCCGATGCGGCGAAGGATCTGGCGGGCACGATCGAGGACGTCGGTGCTGATGCCGGCGTACTCGGCGAGGGTGTCGCGGGCGGCGGTGAGGCTGCGGCCGGTGGATTCGTCGGCGTAAGCGGCGTGAGCGTTGGCGGCGGCGATGAACTTGTCCGGGGCGATGCGGTGCTCGTGGCAGATCTTGATGCCGGTCTCGCTGCGGGCGAAGGTGATGATCTGGCGCATCCACCCCATGCGGGAGTCCCAGACGGGGATGGGGGAGTAGGCACCATCGGCTACGCGGAGGTTGTAGCTGCCGCGACGGCGACCACGGCGGGTCTGGGGAGTGGCGCGGCCGGGACCTCGACGGTTGTCCCCGGCGGTGTGTGCGCTCCGTTGAGGGCGACACGCGGGAGTGTGATTTGAGACGGAAGTTGGCCCAAACGAGCAGCGCTCGCTAATATGCATAACGAAGGCTTTCTGGTGAGAAAGTTCGAGTGCCCGAGGAGTTTGGCGACTTTGCTCGGTCACATATTCGGTTTGGAAGACCCCTCGCTTGGCAGGCGGGGGGTTTTCTGCATCTGAGGGCGGGCTAGTTGGCGGCTAGCGGCCCTCTCTGGTGGCGTTTACACGGTTACCGCCTTGATCTCGCGGGCAAGGTCCGGTCGACCGGCTTGTAGTGCGAGCAGGTCGGCGACGTATTGGGATAGCGCGACCTTGGCGTCTTTGGCATCGTTGCGGAGCTGTTCGTGCAGCTCAGCGGGGATGCGTAGAGTCATCGCGGCGCGGTCGCCTTTATGCGGCTGTGCCATGCGTAAACCCCCGTTCTTCAAGATCGGCCCGTTGAATCTGACTCAGGTTAGCGGCTGCGAGCGCGGATGTCAGTTACCCCCGTACATCGGCGTGGCGCGTGTCGACTAGTGGGACGGCAGTCAGGGAGCCCTTGAGCGGTGGGAGGCGGCGGTGTGTCTCTCGCCGGCGGTGGGGCACACTCTCACGAATGGCGTCACCGCAGCTTTCGACGAGCAGCCCTGCGACCACCGACTCCCAGCCGATCCCGCGACCTCGATGGAGACTGCCGCTGGTGGGTGATCTGCTCAGCATCGACGTGGCCAAGCCGGTTCAGGGTGAGATGCAGATGGCGCAGGAACTCGGTGGGATCTTCGAACGCAAGATCCTCCAGCACCGGCTGATCGTGGTCTCCGGCGCCGATCTGGTGCGCGAGGTCAACGACGAGGAGAAGTGGGCGAAGTTCCTCGGCAAGCCGCTGCGCAAGCTTCGCGTCATCGCCGGCGACGGGCTGTTCACCGCGTTCAACTCCGAACCGAACTGGAGCAAGGCCCACAACATCCTCGGTCCGGGCTTCAGCCAGGCCGCGATGCGCGGCTATCACGACTCGATGCTCACCGTCGTCGGCCGGCTGGTCGACAGCTGGGACAGCGCAGCGGCCGGCGGCGAGTATGTGGACGTGCCGAAGAGCATGACGTCGCTGACCTTCGACGTCATCGGCCGGTGCGGCTTCAGCTACGACTTCGACTCGTTCGGCCGCCCCGAACCCGATCCCTTCATCGCGGCGATGAGCCGGGCGCTCGAGTACATCAACCGCTCGTCGAACGACATTCCGATCCTGCGGGCCCTGTTCGGTCGCGCGGCGCGTGAGCAGCACGAACGCGACATCGCGTTGATGCAGGAGACGGTCGATCGCATCGTCGAGGAGCGGATGCACTCCGGTGGGCAGCACGGCGATCTGCTGGATCTGATGATGCACACCGTCGATCCCGACACCGGCGAGAAGCTCAGTCCGGAGTCGATCCGCAATCAGGTGCTGACCTTCCTGGTCGCGGGCAACGAGACCACTGCGGCCACTCTGGGTTTCGCGGTTCATTTCCTGAGCCGACATCCCGAGGCGGTGGCGAAGGCGCGGGCGGAGATCGCCGAGGTCGTCGGCGCCGACGGCCGGATTGGGTACGAACAGGTCGCCAAGCTGCGGTATGTGCGGCGGGTGGTGGACGAGACGCTGCGGTTGTGGCCGGCCGCCCCGGGTTATTTCCGCAAGGTGCGTGGTGAGACCACCCTCGGCGGGCGCGTCCTGCCGAAGGGTTCGTGGGTGTTCGTACTGCTGCCGCAGCTGCACCGGGACCCGCTGTGGGGCGACGATCCCGAGCGGTTCGACCCGGATCGATTCGAGCCCGAGGCCGTGCGCAAACGGCCGGCGCACATCTTCAAGCCGTGGGGCACCGGGATCCGGGCGTGCATCGGTCGGCAGTTCGCGTTGCACGAGGCGGTGCTCACGCTCGCATCGCTGATCCGGCGGTACGACTTCGCTCCGGAACCGGGTTACGTGATCCCTCCCGGGATTTCCGGAGGGCTCCTCTCAAGGGAGGATGAAACCTATGGCAGCAGGATCGAAGCGGTACTCGGCTGAGTTGAAGCGAGACGCCGTGGACATGGTGGCCCAGTTGGTGGCCCACGGGTCGGCGGAGTGGCCGGCGATGCGCAAGACCGCAGATCTGTTGGGGGTGACCTCGGCGGAGACTGTCCGTCAGTGGGTTCGTAAGGCCCCGGCCGCTGATGCGGAAGGCGCCTCGAGGGCCGACAACGAGGAGATCCGCAGGCTCAAACAGGAGGTCGCCGAACTCAAACGGGCCAACGGCATCCTGAAAGCGGCGTCGGTTTTCTTCGCGGCCGAAATCGACCGGCCACACCGGTAATTGTGGACTTCATCCGCACCCACCAGGGACATCGGGTGGGTGCGGATGGTCTTATCTGGGGTGTCGATTCGATGTGCGCCGTGCTCTCTGAGCACGGCTGGCGCATCGCCCCGTCCACATACTACGACCACATCAACCGCGGGCCGAGCGCCCGTATGCTCGCTGACGCGCAGGTCATCGATGCGATCTTCATGCTCCGCAAGAACAAACCCCTGACCCGCGTTCTGGGCTCACGAAAGACATGGATAATGCTGCGCAGCAACGGATTAGATGTCGCCCGTTGCACGGTTGAACGGGTCATGCGGGAGATGGGATGGCACGGCGCGATCAAGAAGAAACGGGTGCGCACGACCATCCCTGACGCGGCGGCCAAGCGGCCGACGGATCTGGTCGACCGGCAGTTTTATGCCGCGGCACCCAACCGCCTGTGGGTGGCCGATTTCACCTACTGCCGCACCGAATCCGGTTGGGCGTACACAGCCTTCGTGACTGACGTGTTCGCCCGCAAGATCGTCGGCTGGAAGGTGGCCACGGAGATGACGGTGAACTTGGTGACCGATGCGATCAACAATGCGATCGACAACAGAAAACGTTGCGGGGTAGTCGATTTGAGCAAACTCGTCCATCATAGCGACGCCGGATCGCAGTATACTGCCATCGTGTTCGGGCAGCGATTGGCCGAGGAAGGGATCGCGGCCTCTATCGGCACCGTCGGGGACAGTTTCGACAATGCCCTGGCCGAATCGGTGAACTCGGACTACAAGAACGAACTGGTCGACAACCAGCCCCTGTTCCATGGAGCCACTGAGTTGTCGCTGGGCACCGCCGAATGGGTGGCGTTCTACAACCGAGAACGACCACACAGCTACTGCCACGACCTCACCCCCGACCGGGCAGAGCAACTCCACTACGATCGCATGCGCACCCTCAATCCGGAGGAAGCGCTCACACCATGAGCTCTCCGGAAACGCCGGGAGGGATCAACGAGCTCGACGTGCACGAGGCGATCACTCTCAAACCGCGGGGGTTGAAGGTCAAGCTCTCACGTCGGTGACGGAGACTGCCGACAGGTAAGTTCCCCCCCGGGCAGCCGTACTGTGCCCACGGTTCGGGGGAGGTTATAAGTCAATGGTTCTCAACGAGTGGCATTTGGTCGAGACGTTGGTCGACGGCGAGATGTCCGTTGTCAGCTGCGGCGGCGTAGTTAAGGATTGGGCGTCGGTGACCCGGCATGTTCAGCCGGCCCCCGATCTTCCGGTCACGCGGATCATCGACGAGGTGATCCGCACTCGTCGGCCGATGTCGATCGATCTGCGCTCGCGTAAGGGGGCGCAGAAGGCGTTTCACATCGAGGCGCTGCCCGTTCTCGGCCCCAGCGGGGAGGCGCACGGTGTCCAGGTATGGGTGGGGGAGCCCGGCCGGGTTCCCACCCCACCTCGTATCGCAGCTGGGATTGCGTGGAGTCTCGAGCGGATGGTGATCGGCCAGACGGTCGAAGCCTCGATGATGTCCGGGGTGCTTCCTGAAGAGCACGTTCCGGAGCGAACTCCTGCGGAGTACATCGCCAAGGCGGTGAAGTTCGACGATTCGGCGTCGTTGTTCGAGCTGGGCATCGACCCGGTGCACGGTCGCCGGTGGGAGGCTCCGATGTCAGTTCTGCACGCCGACGGGCGGGTCATGCGCTGGTACTGCTGGGGCAAGGGTCGCACTGATCCGGGCAATGTGGGACTGCGGCTGCTGTGGCACGACGTCTCCGATACGACGTCACCGGAGTTGCCGACGTTGAGCGAGCTGGGAATGCAGGAGATGCTGCGGTCAGCGGGGGTCTACACCGGCGTCTTCGTCGCCGACCTCGCCGTTCTGACGATGTGGCTGCCGGATGCTCCACCGTGGGTGTCCTGGCGAAACGTCAAGGGTGGAAACGAGATCGTGTATCCCGATGACCGGCATGTGCTGGCCGATGCACTGGCAACGTTCCGTTCGGGGGATACCGCGCCTCGGTGCGTCCGAGCTCGTCTGCGTTCGAAATCGGGCTGGCGGGCAGCACAATTGTCGATCAGCCCGTATCCCGGCCCTCTCAGCGACCGTCTCGTGCTCGTTCAGATTTCAACGATTCCGGATGAATTCGATGCGGCCACAGAGGATTTGCAGGGATCAGATCGGGGGGTGCGAGGCGGGTAGGTTGGTCCCGGACTATCAGCTGTGATCTGGTAGTTTGTCTTCCGCGTCCCCACCCGTGGGGATTTCCCGGGGCTTGCCCACTCGGCCTCGGATGTAGCACAGCCGGTTTCGGCCGCTTCCGCATATCCGCGTGAGGCGGGCTGCTATCTCCGCGGGGGGAGCTCAGACGTGGTTATCCGTATTTGTCGTACGTCGACACACAGCGTGTCGCGCGTGTCAGACGGGTGCGCCCGGCGGTCGGGTTCGGGCCCGTTCGTAGGCGGCCCGGACCTCGGCTGTGTCCACTTCCAGAGCTCGGGCCAGTCGTTCGGCTACCGGCTCTCGCAGCGAGGTTTCCCCCAGCTCGAGGCTGCTGAGCGAGGCCGTGGAAATGCCTGCTTGCAGCGCCAGCTGGGGCTGGGTCAGGCCGGCCTGGACGCGCAGATCACCCAGATACCGGTCGTGCGGGGGTATCCGTACCAGCTCGGACATCGAAACGTCGAGGGCGGCGGCGACACGGGCCAGACGGTCCACCTGCGGGGTCGCCTGCCCGGATTCCCAGGCACGCACGGCCGCCACGCTCACTTCGGCGAACCTCGCCAGGTCACCACGGGTGTAACCCTTCTCTGTCCGCAGATCGATCAGCCTCTCACGGTCGAATCCCCGAAGAGGTCGTCTCGTCATGCCCGAAACCTTTCCACGAGCCATAACACTGCCCTACAGGAATGGTTTGCGTCATCTTCCACTGGAATAGATTTTGCTGTAACGTCCCGGAATAGAGTTTCAATGAAGGGTTTCGTGGCGAAGGAGGTAATGATCGGCTGAGCCGAGGAGCGTCTGGCCGGCAGCCAGCGCGAGCCACGGTGAGGCCACCGGCAAAAAGGGAAAACCCCGGACACGTGTCAGTGATTGGCGTCGGTGTCACGTATCCGGGGTTGAACCACCTACGTACCAACCCGTCCGGGCTGACTACGCAAGCTCGGGCACCAGGTCACTACGTACGAGAACCCACTTCCTTGTCGGGCGCTGCTGTTCTGGCGTTACTCGACTGTGCGCGCCAGCAGCAGCGTTCCCGCACCTAGTCGGCGCTGCCGACACGTGCACAAGCGGACTACTTCCCCTGTGGTGACCACCCGATCTTCTCGGCCCTGACGGATCTCTTTCTCGCTCAGGTCCTTCATGCATTCGGGACTCGATTCATTCGCAGGAAAGGCGATGTACATGTCCGTATCCAACGAAGATCAGCTGGTTTCCGGCACCGGCAGACACCGGCGCCGCCGAACGACCAGTGCGGTGCTCAGCACCGCGACTCTGGCACCGGCGGCAGCCGGGTTGCTCATTGCCTTTGCGCCGACGGCAGCAGCAGCGCCGACCGGCGACTCCGGCGGCGGGCAGGCGGGCATCACGTCCCCGCCGCAGTCCGGTGGTGGGCAGGCGGGCATCACCTCCACGCCCCCCTCGACTTCTGCTCCTGCACCCTCGGCCCCTGATCCGCAGGCCGCCGAGAACTTCTGGGTAGCGCCTCCGGCCGAATACAACCGCGGCACCCGCGCCTACAACCCGCAGACCGGCGGTGGTGTGTCGATGGCGCAGTACAACGGCTATTCGGGCGGCGACTACTCCGACTACTCCGGTTACAGCGTTCCTGCTCCGCAGGCACCGGTCGTGGTGGAAGGTCCGACCCTGCCGATCGAGGCTCCGGTCAACAAGATGCGTTTCGGCCGGGTGCTCTTCGACCAGCCGAACTGGGTCTCGGACGTCGATGCCGACAAGACCAACCGCACGACCGCAGTGGTCGAAGCTATGGTCACCGACTACCACCGGTCGACCGGCATGGAGACCGAAGAGGCCGAAAAGATCGCCTCGGCCCAGGTCGCAGGCACGGCCGTAGGTGCAGCGACCGGATTCGGCACCGGCTGCCTCGCGGCCGGTGTCCCGACCGCACTGGCAGTGAGCACGGTCGCGGGCATCGTCGGGGCAGGAGCAGGCACGATGGTGCCCCTGCCGATTCCGGGGGTTGCTCCCGTGACCTCGGGCGTTGCCGCTACCGCCGCTGGTGCGGCGGCCGGATTCGGAGTCGGATGCGCGGTCGGTGGCGGACTCGGCGCACTCGGCGGCGGTCTGGCCGGGTACGGGGTCGGCACGGCTTACGGCGCGGGCGAGGATGCCACGCCGATCGAAACCGAGGTGCCCGACATCGAGGCCGAACAGGTCACAGAACAGGTCGACACCACGCTCGCGCAGTGGTCGGAGGATCCCATCGGTGCGGCTGCGGTCGACGCTGTGCAGACCTTCGCCACCGAGACCGCACCTGCGATCGATGAGCAGGTCCGCGACTTCGTTCAGGCACAGCCCGGCGGTGAGCAGGTCATCGAGCAGGTCGACCAGGCACTCGACTCGTTCTTCACCGACGCGACGCCGGGGCTGGCATCGCGCCTGGTCAGCGAGGCGGTCGGTCTGGGTCTCGGCGCGCCCGCTCCGGCAGTCGACGCCTGAGTCCAGTCGAAGAGGGAGACGAACCGATGAAGCGGAACGACCGAGCGGGCTCACCTCGGGTGTTCGATGCGACCGCACCTCGCACCCGCATGGTTCGGGAGTCGGTACCGGCGGCCGAAGAGCGCTTTTCCTCCGGGAGAACCGCGTCCGCCCGTGAGTCGGCGTCTCGAGTGGTCGCGGCGGCCGATGCCGGTCGCCGCGCCGCTCACCCGACCACGCAGGTGACCACGCGCCGCCCTGTCGGGAAGGGACTGACCTACGCCGGTCTCGGCCTCGCGGCCGTGGCCGTCGTGGGACTGGCCGGCTGGGGCATCACCGCTCTCGTCGGCGGCGGTGACGACGACGCGGACTTCGGTGGCCTGGTCCCGGACACCGCAACCGCTGCGCCGACAGCGGCCGCGGCAGCGGCAGATGACCCGTGCTCACCTGGCGAGGGTGACCAACTCTCCGGCGAAGGGGTGATCGCGGCGCTCGAACACCGCTATTACCTGCTGCGTTCGGGTGAGTCGGTGCGGGAGTTGATGGCCCCTGATGCGCCGTTGCCCGACGCGGCAATGATCCAGCAGGGCATCGACACCGTGCCGCTGGGGACCACGCACTGCCTCGAGGTCACGGCCATCGGGCCGAACACCTACAGCGCGCAGATCACCGAGGTCCGCCCGGATCGGCGCAACGAGTTCAAACAGCGCATCACAACGACCACGGCCGAGGACGGCCGAGTGATGATCCGCTCCATCGAAGAGGTCGGGTCATGAGGAAAGCAAGTCTCGCTCTGGCAGCGGCAGCAGTGACCACCGCGGCCGCGGTAAGCACACCGACGGTTGCTCATGCAGCGGAAACGAACGGGTGTGCGCGCACGATCGCGCTGATGATTCCCGGCACGACGGAAACGTCCGCTCATGCTGATCCGACCGTGCCGACGGGCATGCTCGCGGCGGTCGGTGACGCACTCGAGCAACGGTTCGGCAAGAACCTCGACGTGGTGTACGTGCCGTATCCGGGCGAGGCGTTCTTCAACGGCACGTCCTATGCCGAATCGAAGTCGCGGGGCGACAAAGCGGCAGCGGAGTTGATGGAGCGGTGCCCGTCGTCGACGTACCTCATCGCCGGGTACAGCCAGGGCGCGCAGATCGGCAACGATCTGGCCGTCAACATCGGCCACGGTCTCGGCCCCGTCACTCCGCAGCAGGTCAAGGCGGTGATTCTGCTCGCCAATCCGAAGCGGGGCACCGAGGGCGCAACGTTGATCGGCCCGCCCCTGAGCGGTCAGGGCATCGCGGGGCCGGCCCCGGAAGGGTTCGGCAAGCTCGCGGGCAAGGTGTTCGACATCTGCCACCCGGACGATGCGTACTGCAACACCGATGGTCAGTCGACGCCGTTCCTGGCGTCTCTGGGCCGGATCATCGCCAATCCGCCGGGAGCGGTCGATGTCTCTGCCGAACTCGCCTCGACTGCATCACCCCAGACTCCGACGATCACCGGCACGTCGACAGTGGCGCAATCCTCCCTGGTCGATGAGCTGTCCTCACCGGGGACCTGGCGCAACGCGGATCTGTCGGCGGTGTTCGGGGCAGCCTCGCAACTGGCCGAGTCGGTGTCTTCGCTCGATGCCGCTGGTCCGACGTCGACCACCTCAGCGGCGAACATCGCCCGCATGACGCAGCAGGCGCGGCTGGTGTCGGAGACTTTGACGCCGGTCGACCAGGCGCGACAGTGGATCGACAGCAATCCGGGCGCGCGTGAGACGTTCACCTCAGCTCCCGAGGGATCGCCGGAGGCGACCACGGCGGGCGTGCTCGACATGCTCGAGCAGGTCGATGTCCCGGCGGTGTTGTCGGCCGCCGAAGCGGTGACCGGGGTGAGCACGGCCTTGCTCAAGTCACGGGCCTCGGGGGAGTCGGTCGATGTGTCGACGCTGGCAGGGTCGGCAGATGCGCTGGTCGCGGGTCTGTCGCCGTTGGCGGCCTCGGGTCCGGTGGAGTTGCGGACAGCAACGCAGGTGCTTTCGGTAGCCAAGCCGACGACGATCATCAATCAACTGCTGGGCGTCGTCTCCGGCGTGACCTCGGTCGACTATCCGGCGGTGGCGGCCGGGTTGCAGCAGCTTCCGATCAAGATTGCCACCGGCGATGTGCACGGGGCGCACGCGGTCGCGGGCGATCTGAACAATCAGCTCTCCCCGCTGGTGAAGATGGCTGCCGGGGTGGATTTCAAGACACTCTCACGGCTGGTGGCGATGGTTCCGGACCCGTCCGGCACGGCCGCAATCGCCGCGCTGGTGCTTGATCTGCTCGGCAACGTCGATGTGATCCGCTTGGCCCGCAATGTCGGCGAGATTCAGGAAATCGCCTGGTCGGTGGCCGAAAGCGGGAACGTGCTCGAGCTGTCTCGGCTGATGCCGGTGGCGGTGGATCTGGCGCAGGTGGCTCTCGGCGTGCTCACCCCGGGCCAGAAGATGAGTCCCGATCAACTGCACGATCCGGGCGATCCGATCGGCTCGCTGATGTCGGTGCAGGCACAGGACAGTGATCTGGCCGGCCTGGGCCAGTCGGTGATGACGCTGGCGAGCAGTGACAGTGCGGCCGAGCTGGGGCAGCTGGTGGCCGAAGGATTCACCGCGGCGAGTTTCTACGCCTCGAATTCGCACATTGCGTATCCGAGCTGGTCCCCGGATGGGAGGGACAACGCGATCGACACGATGGTGAAGGTTTTCGCCAAGGCGATCGGCTGAGGCCGGTCGGTCCTGGTCAGCGGGTGGTGCCGCTGCCAGGACCGGGAGCCTTCCACTAACACGGCATCCGACCTCGGGCGGGCGGATGCGAAGTCACTCACGTGCATGGCCTGGGCGGGCTAGCGACAAGCACTCATGCAAAGGGGGTGAGAACGTGGCTTCTTCGACGACGAAAATTACGCTGGCAGCCAGCGTCGTGGCCCTGATGGGTGCGCTGGTGATGTGCGGCAGCGACAATCCCGATCCGGACAACTGCCTGCCGACGCAGGGACCGTCCCGGTCACCGAACAGCCTGCGTGCTGCCACCGGCAAGAAGGTGCAGCCGATGGTCACCGGCACCTACACGTTCACCTCCGGTTTCGGCCCGCGCTGGGGTACCTCGCACAACGGCATCGACCTGGCGGCGCCGATCGGTACGCCCTTCTATGCACCGATCGACGGAATCGTTGTTGCAGCAGGAGATTCCGGCGCGAGCGATGAGAACGGTTTCGACAACTGGATCATCGTCGACTCGGCCACCGCGGACGGGTCGACCATCTCGACGGTCTACGGGCACATGTTCCCGGACGGTGTTCTCGTCTCCGTCGGTGACGAGGTGCGCGCCGGGGATCTGATCGGCCTGGTCGGCAACGCCGGAGGTTCGACCGGACCGCACCTGCATTTCGAGGTCTGGCCCGGGGGCCGACTCGACGGCGGATCTCCGATCGACCCGATGCCGTGGCTGGCCGATGCGTCTGAACTCGACGCCCCGCAACAGCGTCCGACCTCGCCGAATGTGCAGCTGGTCGCGGCCGAGACTCCGCTCGGTGCCGGTTGCACCGGCCTGACGCGCCCCGGCGGACGCTCCCTCGCGCCGGGATCGGTCCCCGAGGAGTTCCGGGAGTGGATCGTCAAGGCGGCTCAGACCTGCGAGGCGATCGACGCTCCTTTGCTGGCCTCCCAGCTCTACGCCGAGAACCAGTTCCGCTACGGTCCCTCCTCGCCGGTGTCTCCGGCGGGGGCACGCGGGCCGGGGCAGTTCATGCCCGCAACCTGGGCCTCGATCGGCCAGGACTACGACGGTGACGGCGTGGCCGACGTGAACTCCATCGGTGATTCGGTGATGGCGATGGCCGCCTACGACTGCCAGATGTGGGAGCAGACGCAGCAGTGGCTCCGCGAGGGAAAAGTCTCAGGTGACGGCACCGAGTTAATGCTCTCGGCCTACAACTGCGGGCCGGGCAACACACTCGCTTCCGGCGGGGTGTGCGGCAACGCAGAGACCACGAGCTACGTCCGCAATATCCTGGCCGGCCGCGCTGACTTCGCCGGTGTCGACCAGCCTCGGCCGCCGTCGGTGAGTGGTTCGCGGGTGGTCGATGCAGCACTTGGATGGCTGGGCACCGATTACGCCTGGGGTGGCGGGGATGCCACCGGACCGACTCGCGGCATCGCCGATGGCGGTGTCGCCGATGAGCACGGCGACCACAACAAGGTCGGCTTCGACTGCTCGGGCCTGGTCGTGTACGCGGTGGCGCAGGCGACGGACGGAAGAATCGTTCTGCCACACCAGGACTCCGCTCAGGTCAACGATCCTCGAGGGACGCCTGTAACCGAGGCGGCGGACTTGCAACCCGGAGACATCGTGCAGCCCTACCCCGGCCACGTGTGGATCTGGATGGGGGACAACAAAGTTGTCGAAGCACCCCAGTCCGGAGAGAAGGTCCGGATCACCGAATGGACGCCCCCGAAACATGTCAGAGCCATCCGATTTAATTGATACACAACGGATTTCATACGCCAGAACATCGGAAACGATGACACACCAGGAAGGGAACATCACACCGTGAGTGAAGAGTGGGACACGGCGGAATCGGCCGTCCGCACCCTCGGATCGACCCGGACAGTCCAGGCGATGACGGCCTCGGACCTGCGGGCTTGGGCTGCGGAGAACAACCTGATGACGCGCACCCAGTGGCCGAAGATCAAGCGCGAGCTCTACAAGCAGTTCGATGTGGACTACGACGCCCTGCGAGAACGCGAGCAGCGTGAACGGGCCGAAAAGCTGGCCGCGGCCGCAACATCGGCTCCGGTGGTGTCCTTGGCCTCGGCCGGCGACGAACGTGGCTCGTTCGCCGTCGTCGGCGATGCCGACACCAGCGATGTCGCCTGGTACGGATCGTTCCACAAGGACGATCGGATCTTCCGGCCCGGCGATCAGGACTCGGCGGATGAAGCCAGCGCCGGTAAAGCCGTGTTCCTCGCTGCGAAAGTCCGCGACCACCTCGAGGTCGAGGCGGTTCGGTTGCGTCTGCGGGTGAGCAGTGAACGCATCGACGGGGTAAAACTGGCCGATCTCGCGGCAAAAAAGCAGGTCATCCTCGATCTCGAGGTGACGCCGACCGGGAATCCGGCCGAGCAGTGGTGCCTCGAACCGGGCTACGGCGAATGGCGGGCGATCCGCCTGTCGGATCTGGTGGTGGCCGAATGATCCGCCGACTGGCACTGATCGGTGTCCTCGCCGGAGCCCTAACGGTGGCCGGATGCAGCTCCGAGACCGACCAGGACCAGAGCACTACGAACTCGTCGGCACAGCCGTCGTCGACGGAGGCATGGCCTCCCACCGTACCGGCTGCACCCACCGAGCAGTCCACCCCCGCTCCGGCGGCACCGAGTGTGGACACCTCCGATCCGGGCGAGCTCGGCCGCACGGTCGTCGAGACCTGGTTCTCCTATGACACCCGTACCGACACCAATCGCAACGACGCGCCTGTGCGGGCCGCCGATCTGGGCGTGCTGACCGGCGAACTCGACGCGCAGGTCCGCGCCGATGTCCAGATCCCGGTCAAGGCCAGCGGTGAGTGGGCACAGTGGGCGTCGCAGGGCGCGACGGTCACCGCCGTGGCGGTGGAGGTCCCCAACCAGGGACAGGCCAATACCGCGACGAAGTATCACGGCATGTACGAGGTGACCAGCACGGTCACCGATTCCAGCGGCACCGAGATCGGCACAGACGTGCAGTACGTCGCCGTGGTGCTGACCGACAACGGCGACGGATGGCGCGTTTCGTCCGTCACCACCCTGTGAGGTGAGCGTGATGGCTGACATCGCTGACTACAACCACGAACCGACCATCGACCCGCGTCGGCTGCGGCTACGCCCGAACCGTCCCGCTGTCGAACCCGAACCGGCCCCGGCTCCTGAGCCTGTAACCGAGGACATCGCCGATCCGTACGGGGTCGGAGTAGATGCTCTCGCGGCCGTCGACGAGCCGATCGCGCCGACAGCAATGCCGTCCACCGGGCACGGCGCACTGTTCGACGAGGCCGCCTCACCGGCACTTTCCCAGCCTGCTCAGTGGGGTTGGCGGGGTCGGATCAATGCAGCTCTGGGAACGAAACTGGCCCCGAAGGCGGCCTCGGCAGAGACCGGCCACCGGGCGGCGGTCGAAGCGATCCAGCGAACGCTGCCGGGTTCGGGCACGGTCGCTGTGGTCAACACCAAGGGCGGAGCCGGCAAAACTCCGACGTCGATTGCGCTGGCAGCGATGCTCGGTAAGCATCGCGGCCGCGGGGTCGTGGCGGTGGATATGAGCGAGGCCGGCGGCACCCTCGGCATTCGCGCAGCGCGCACCGCACCCATCGAACGCACGGTGTGGGATGTCCTCGACAACGCATCGCGGCTGATGTCGGCCGACGTCGAGGCGGGGGAGCTGGCGGCGTATCTGCGGCTCCAGCCCACCCACGACGAGATCCTGGCCGGGGACACCGATTCTTCCTACGACGACATGCTCGGCGAGGACGAGTGCGCGGCGTTGGGCGCGGTGCTTCGTCGCCATCGCGACCTGTTGATTATCGACACAGCCACCACTCCGCAGGCCGGGGCATGGCAGTGGGCGGTGCGCCACGCCGACGTGCTGGTGGTGCCGCTGCCGATGCGCCGGGACATGGCGCAGCACGCCTACGCGATGCTCGACGGCCTCCGTAAGCGGGGGTTCGAGCATCTGGTGCGCTCTGCGATCGTGCTGCTGTGCGCGACGCCGGGGTCCGATCCGAACCTCGAAACTGCGATTGTCGACGAGTTCGACTCTCTCGGTGTGCAGACCTACGTTCGGGTCCCGTTCGAGCCGGTCTTCGCCACCGGTGAGCGGATCACGCTCGAGGCGTTGTCGCAGAGTTCGATCATCGCGTGGACGAATGTCGCGGCGATGGTGACCGATGCGCTGGCCGAGGCCATCGTCGAGCGGCAGGCCGGACTCCGGCAGCAGGGGGTACCGGCTCCGGTGGTCGCCCCGGAACCGGCTCCGCCGACGTTCGCGGCGGACGTTCCGGGCGTCGTAGCGCCCCAGCCGGCCCGGGCTCCCGAGTCGGTTCCCGCAGCTGAGCCGCCCCCGGCCCCGGTAGTGGAACCCGCTGCCGTTCCTGCTGTCCGGGTGCCTGAGACGGACCCGGCCAGGGACCTGCCCCTGGACTACCGGCCCACCGCCGAGACGGCGGAAGCGGCCCCCGAACCGGATGCCTCGAGCGAATCCGCTGCTGAGGTGCACCAACCGCCGGCCCCGGCCCGACGGCCGCAACCACCGAAGCCGTCGAGCTTCGATCCCTACGCCTGACCTTCTGTGTGAAAGGACCCCTGTGATGTCTCGCAATACCTCGATGCGGTCGCTACCTCGTAGCGTGGCCCGTGCTGCGTCCCTTCTGTCGGCCACGATCGGCACGGTGTTGCTCACCGCCGGTACCGCCTCGGCTCAGACCGACAATCCACTCGACGGAATCTCCCCTGATCTGGGGGTGTTCGGTCCTACGTTCCAGAGCACCTGGTCGCGGATTGCGGGCGGTATCTGGGGTGCGGTCCTGGCGGTATCCGCAGTCAACCTGATCATTTCGCTCTACAAGATCCGTAAGGCTCGCGCCGGGGGCTACCAGAGCGAACTGAGCGATTCGATGGATTCGGCCAAGACCGCTGGTGTGGCGTTCGGTTGCGTGGCCGGAGCCGGGATCATCGTCGGCGCCATCTTGTTCGTCGTCAACGGCTGATAGCCGATCTACCAGCACTGTTAGGAGAATCAGATGGCACCCGATTTCAGCTCGATCAAGCCGGGCTCCCAGCAATCGCCCTCGGCAACAGCAGCACCGACGCCGACATCCTCGGCGAAGACGGCAGAGACCAAAGGATGGAAGGCGGCGTTCGGCAGACTGCCCACATGGTTCAAGTACGGCCTGGTGATCCTGCTCGTGGTGACGATCCTCGGGAGCATTCTCGCGGGGTTGAGCGGCGGTAGCTCGGAGTCCGACACGGTGCGGACCGGGCACGGTCCCAACTCGATCACCAACGGTGTTCCGCATGGCTACGACCACACCGAGGCCGGAGCACAGACCGCGGCCGCCAACTTCGTGCAGGCAGTGAGCCAG
The DNA here is from genome assembly GCF_019317345.1 of Rhodococcus sp. LW-XY12. Lineage (NCBI taxonomy): Bacteria > Bacillati > Actinomycetota > Actinomycetes > Mycobacteriales > Nocardiaceae > Rhodococcus > Rhodococcus sp. LW-XY12. The sequence continues at coordinate 15,920 of NZ_CP079228.1, read as the reverse complement.
ATCGCCCTCGGCCGGGTGACCGCCGCCGACCTGAAAAACAACCTTGTCGGGGACGGCGCCAGCGATGCTTTGATTGCCATTGTCGAGGACAACGTCTCACACTCCGAAGACACCGTGATGAACAACATCCCGGTCCTGGTCAACGTCACGGACTACTCGGATGACCGTGCGGTGGTGTCGGTGTGGGCAGTCTCGGCGAGCCAGAGCGATCTGAGCGGCACGGGCAAGATCAGCGTCCTCACGGTTTGGTCCACGACCACGGTGACCTTGGAGTGGGAGAACGGGGATTGGAAGGCCGTCGATTGGGCGTTCCGGTCCGGACCCGAGCCCGAAGAGGTCTCGTTCCCCGAAGGGGACTCCACTCTCGCCAAATTCGGCGCGAACGGCCTCTACACCTTCTTCGTGGAGTAATCATGCGACCCCTTGTCCGTACTTTTCTTGCGGTGCTGCTGGCAGTGCTTGCGTTGGCCTCAAGTGCGATTCCCGCGTGGGCGCAGCCGCTCAGTGGCGCTGCCGAAGGGTGGCCTGCTGGGATGCCAGACGAGCTCAAGGAGTTCTTTCCCGGTCACCCGGAGTTCGAGGCGGCCGGGTGGTCGACCGATCCGGCGTGTGCGGACAAGGGTGGCGACTTCGGGCAGTACCTCGCGCAGTATCTCCGCTTCGACCAGCAAATTCTCTACTGGGCGTCCCCGGTGACGCAGCGCATCGCGCAGTACGCCGAGCTGATGGGCGTCTCGGAGGATGAAGCGAAGCAAGCGGTGCTCGATGGCAAGGCTCCGACCACCTGGCCGGCATCCTTCCCCGGTGGCGACCCGGAGTTCTCGCCCTCGGCCAAGGTGTGCGCTGCGGATCTGGCGAAGTGGTCCGAGCCTGGCGGGAACCACTGGGGATTTACCTGGGCGGCAGCACCCGACGCCGGTTCGATCGCAGTGATGAAGCAACAGAAGTGGGTCGACAACCTGCCGGACGACATCTTTGAGAATCCGTGCAGCGACCACGAGATGCTGTGCAACAGGGCCTATTTCCTCGACTGTGACAAGACTTCAGGGCCGGATGAACTCGTACAGTGCCGCGCCTGGAACACGCGGGTGGGGGCGATGTTCGGCGGCATCTGGAACTGGAAAGAGCAGAACAAGGACTTCGCTGACCGGTTCCTCGATCTCGCCAGAGTCGGTGGTGTGGTCCTCAAGGCCGCCACGCCGCTTCAGATCCAGCTCGGCGTCGGCCTCGGTATGGCGGCCGTCGACAAGGCCGGTGACGTGGTCGCGTTCATCGCTGATCCGGGCAGCGTGATCGACGACTGGGCCAACAGCACCAAGGAAAGCGCGGTATCGCTGACCACCTCGGTCCTTGAGGGCTTGGCGAACATCCACGAGTTCAACCCGCGGGATGAAGGTTTCCTGCGGTGGTACGCGGTCAGTTGCGGAATCGGGGTGTTCGTCATGTCGATCACCGCACTGTTCACGATCTACCGAACCTCCGCACAGAAATCGACACGAATGGAACTGGTGCACAGCCTGATCGGCTACGCCCCGTTAGGTGTGCTGTCGATGATGTTCGCCCCGGCCGCCGCCGAAATGCTGGTCCAGCTCTCGCACGCGCTGACCACCTCCCTGTCCGGACTGCTCAAGCAGGACTTGGAGCAGGCGGTGGTGTCCGTATCGGCAATGCTCGGAGGCATCACGAGCGACACCGTCGTCGGTGGCTCTCTGACCGGAATCGTGTTCTTCGGGTTGTTGTTCCTCGGGTCGCTGGCGTTGTTCTTCGGCATGTTGATGCACGCCGCTGCCTTGCCGATCCTCGCCGGCCTGACCGGTGTCGCGTTCGGATTGTGGGTGCATCCGAACCTGCGGAAGAAGGCGATGCGCCCGATCTTCGTATTCATCTCGATCGTGTTTTCCAAGCCGGTGATCTTCCTCGGTCTGGGGTTCTTAGCCACGGTGCTGATCGACAGCAGCGCCGGGGCTTACGTCGACGGTGACCTCGCATCGCTTGGCGCCTTGGCGATGTCGGCGGTGTGCATCGGACTGGTCGGCCTCGCTCCGTGGTCGCTGCTCAAGTACGCCCCGTTCATGCCGTCCAGTGAAGATTCGGAAGGCTTCGGCGATACCGGATCGGCGACCGGACAAGGGCTGGGCGGCACTTTGCAGACCGCGCAGATGGCAATGATGGCCCGCGGCGGTGGTGGCGGGGGTGAGGTCGCTGCGGCCCGCTCCGCAGGGGCGGCACACGCCCATCCTGTCGGCGGCGGGAGCGTTGGTGGGGGAGTGGCCTCCACCTCGAACGGGTCGACGTCCCATAGTTCCGCCGGGTCGACCTCCCACCAGCACTCGGGTGTTACCGCAGGTCATAGCGGTGGGGGGCATGGTGGGGCGAGCACTCGCAAGCTCATGGGAGCAGCCAAGGGCATCTCCGGCACGGTCGCATCGGCCGGGGTGGGAGCGGCTGTCGTGGCCGGGACCGTGGGCGGCGCAGCGCTGAACAAGGCAGCCCAGGCGGCACAGAACGCTCCTGAACGAGCCGACAACATGGGAGATCAGTGATGAGTGACAGTGAGCAGCGCACCTCGATCCTCGGCTCGGAAATCGCTCGCCGAGGACTGATCCCCGTTCCCGAACCGGTGCTGTTCGCCTATGCAGCGGCGCTGATGGTCTCGATGTTCCTGTTCGTCTTCTTCGGATCGACGATCTGGACACTGGCCGGTGTCCTTGCGGTGGTGGGCGGCACGCTGTGGGCGACGACCGACATCAACGGTCGCCGGTCTTGGGCGGGGGAGAAACTGCACCGGATCCGGGATCGGCGGCGGCGAAAGCACGGTGAACACGTCTACCGGGCACCCGGTGATGAGTTGTACGGGGTGCTCGGAGCCGATCCGGGCTGGGAGTTCCCGGTGCCGCTCGGAGATGTCGCTCCGCTGGATCTGACCGATACAGGTCTCGATGACATGTTCATCCTCGAGCACCGGACGCCTGGTGACAACAACTACTACTCGGTGGTGCTGTCGATTCAAGGGCTCGCCGAAGGACTCCGCGGTGCAGAGGAATGGGCAGTGACCTCGCAGGCGTTCTCGCGCACGCTGGCCTCGTTCGCGCGCCGATCCTCACTGCTTCGAGGGCTGGAGATGGTGCACCGCTCGGTGCCGGCCGATCTGACTCCCCACGTGGCGTGGATGGAATCGGTGGTGCGCGCGAATCCTCATGCACACCGGGTGATGCCCGCGGTCGAGTCCTACGGCCAGCTCATCGACGGTCTGGCCCCGGAGTCGGAAGAGCATCGTTGCTACGCCACGCTGATCTTCCCGAAGTCGATCGAACTGCTGTCGGCGGCCGGAGCGGTCGCCAAGCGTAAGGGCGTAGAGACGAAGGCCGGTATCGGCCAGGTCATCGTCGAGGAGACCATGCGGGCGGTCGGCGCGCTGACCTCAGCTCGTCTCGGACAGGTGCAGGTGCTCGGCCAACAGCGTGCCTGTGCGGTGTTCCGCTCGATGCTCGATCCGTCCTACGCACTCGACGCCCACCGTGGCGCAAACTGGGGCAACTGCTGGCCGTCGTATGTCGGCGGAGACCTATCGACACGGGTGTCCGACCGATGGGATACCCGCGTCGGGTTGATCCGGCCCGGTTCGATCGAACCGATCCCGCTGCACGCTGAATGGCTCTCGCCGCTGTTGACCGGCGTCGACCCGGACCCCGGCGATCCTGTTGAGGGGCTTCCGGCCCAGCCAACAATCCGCACGGTGAAGGTGCGGATGGATTTCGTCGATGCAGTCAAAGCGCGCCAGGTGGCACGCAAGGACGCGACCGAGGATGCAGCACGCCAGTACAAGGAGCGAAAGAAGGGCCAGGTCACCGACGGTGCATCGGAGGTCATGGCGTCGGCATCACTGCGTCGCCGCGAAGACCTCAAGCCGGGATCGGGACACCACGGGGTGATCTGGTCGATGGCAGTGTCGGTCACCGCACCGGATGAGGATGCGGTGATGCGAGCGTGTGCGCGGCTCGAGCAGGCCGCCGACCAAGCCGCCATCAAAGAGTTCACCTGGTTCGACGACAGCCACGATGTCGCGCAATTCCTCACTCTGCCGCTCGGCCGCGGACTCGCGGCCACCAAGTACACCCGGGCCAAGGGGGTCTGATGCCGTCACTACGCAGCCGCAAAAAGGACGCTGCGCCTGCGCCGACCGCTCCGGAGGTAGATCAGGCGGACACGCCGGTGGTTCCTCGTCGGCGTCCACCGAAGCGCAACAAGTGGCTCGACCGGTGGGGCTGGTACGAGCCACGCCCGGAAGGGGTGTGGTCGACGACTCGCCAGGCCGAAGCACTGAATCTGGCGACCACCCGCAAAAACGTGCGGCACGAAGGACTCGTGTCGGGGCGGAACCTGATGTCGAATGCGCTGGTCATCACCGATCCGTTCGCGTTGTACGGAAGTGAGATCGAGAACATCAACGTCGCGGTGGTCGGTGATATCGGCAAGGCGAAGTCCTCACTGATCAAGACCACCCTGGGACTGCGGCAGATCGCGGCCGGCCGTCAGGTCGTGGTGATCGACAAGAAGCGTCAGGGTGATCGCGGTGGTGAGTACACCGAGCTCGCCAAGTCGCTGGGGGTGCCGTCGATCAGGTTCAAGACCGGCGGGGACGGTGCGCGGTTGAACATCATGGACCCGGCGATTTCGTCGTCGGTGACCACTTCTGGTGGCATCGTGCCGGCCGGTCAAGAAGTGCTGATTGCCGCGGTACTCGAGGACACCATGCAGCGGACGTTGGTGCAGACGGAGATCGCGGCGCTGAACCTGGCGCTGAGACTGGTCAACGAACGTGCCCGCAGCGAGGGCACCGAGCCGATCCTGCGTGATGTCGCCGATCTGCTGCTATCCACGCCGGAGGAAGCGACAGTCACCTTCGGCGAGGTGTGGGAGAAGGAAGCGTGCCGGTGGGGTCGTGATCCGGGCCTGGCGCTGCGGCAGCTCTGCGAAGGAGATCTGCGCGGGTTGGTCGATCAGCCGACCTCGACCGATGTCCGTCATGCGCTCGACCATCCGCTCGTGCACTTCGACGTCTCCGAACTGCCCAACAAAGGACCGGCGCTGCGGGTGGTGATGACGGTCATCAATACGTGGCTGTCGAATGTTCTCGCCGCTCGTGCATCCGAGCACAAGCAGACCATTCTCATCGTCGAGGAAGGCTGGCACATCGCGGAAGGCTCGACCGGGCGGGTTTTCCGGGACAACATGAAGCTCTCTCGCGGCCTCGGCCTGTCCACGGTCTCAGCGTTCCATCACATCGCCGATCTACCTGCGGATTCTCCGGCCAGGGCGTTGATGCAGGAAGCCGGGATCGTGTTCCTGTACGGACAGGATCGGGTGGACGATGCCGAGCAGACGGTTCGCATGTACCACCTGCCCGAATACTGCGTCGATCTGCTGATGTCGATGCACAAGGGGCAGTGTCTCGTGGTGATGGGCAAGTCCGATCCGGTGCTGATGAAGCACGAGCGGTCCCCGCTCGAGATCACCCTCACCGACACCGATGAGGTCATTCGGGGTGAGGCGAGCACGCTGGTCGGGCAGACCCGGCTCCCGGACACTCTCGATGCCGAGGAATTGGCCGAGCTGGTGGGGGCGGTGCAGTGAACGAGCGGGGTCAACAGCGGCCGACACAGCCGGTGATCCCGGTCGGCACCGGCCTGGTGGTCGTGGTGATCGGCGCGGTCCTGTGGACGGTGTACGCCGGGGGCGCGGTTGCCGGCCTGGTGACCGGGGCGGGTCCGGTGTTCCCGGAAGGGCTGTACGGCACGTTGTCGGTGTTGCGGGCGTTGGTGCTCACGCCGGGCGATCCGACGGTGGGCTGGCCCGAGGACTCGCGGCCGGGCTCGGCGGTCGCGGTGTGGGTGTGCCTGATCGCAGCGATGCTGGTCTATATCGCCGTCGTCCTCGTGATCGACGGGAAGGTTTCGGCACGTCAGCGCGCTAAGCGCACGCGCCAGGAAGGGTTTGCGGACCGGGCGGAGCTGCGGCGGCGCGGCCTCGATCGCAGGAGCGCGGTGAAAGCCGCGAAGACGAATCGGGCGAGCTTGGGTGATACTCCGGCCCGCAAGATCGACGCGCATCAGGTGGCGACCCGGATCGGCACGCTCTACGACGAGCATGGCAAAGATGCCGAGGTGTTCGTCCAGTACCGGGACGGCACGCTGGTCGAGGGTCCGACCGGTTCGGGCAAGAGCTGGCGGTTGGCTTGGCAGCGGATCGTCGAGTCGGTCGGGTTCGTGCTGGCCACGACCACCAAACCTGATCTGCTGTGGTCGACGGTGGGGCAACGGTTGGCCTCCGGCCCGGTCGAGGTGTTCGACCCCGAGGGCATCACGCGGTGGCCGACGCCGATGCGGTGGTCTCTGCTGGCCAGCTGCGATGACCCGGATACGGCGATCCGGCGTGCCGATGCGCTGGTGCAGGCTGTTCCCCTCGGCGATACCAAGAACAGTGGGTACTTCTCGACGAACGCAGCGAAGTACCTGCGGTGCTGTCTGTATGCGGCAGCGGTGTCCGGTGGGGACGTGACCACCTTCTATCGCTGGGCGATGCAGCGGCAGGTGCCGAAGGTCAAGGAGATTCTGGACCGGGACCTGCCGACGTGGAGCGTGGAGTATTCGCAGCTCGGCGGCTCGGGATCGGATTCGGTCGACGATGTGATGTCGACGGTCTCGACGCTGCTCGATCCCCTCGCCTCACCGAAGTTGATGGCGGCAGTCAACGTCACCGCCGACGAGTCGGTGAACCTCGCGCAGCTCATCCGCGACGGCGGGACGCTGTATCTGATCTCCGAAGGCTCCTACGGCTCAAGTGCACCGATCGTCACGGCGTTGGCGGCGGAGGCGTATTACCTGGCCAAAGAAATTTCGCGGGAGTACCCAGAGGAGAGAATCGATCCTCCGGTGCGGTTCGTTCTCGATGAGGTCAACAATGTCGCGCCCATCCCGGATCTGCCCGACAAGGTATCCGACAGCGCCGGGCGAGGAATCTCGATCTGGGCGTTCTGCCACGGTCAGGAGCAGAACATCCGGCGATGGGGTCCGAGCGCGGGGAAGATGTTCACGACGAACTCGCCGGTGCGAATCATCCTGCCCGGCCTCGGTGATGTGAACGAGCTCGAGCAGATCTCCCGATTGACCGGTGAGCGCGAAGAGTGGTGGTCTCCGACGCAGGCTCCTCGGCAGACGAAGGTGATGACCGCCCCGGAGATTCGCGGAATGCCTGCTGACCAGGCATTGATGATCTACCGGGGTGCGGCTCCGGCGCGGGTCCATCTACCGCTGGTGTGGGACATTCCGCACTGGAAGAAACGGGTGCTCGACTCTCAAGAGGTCTACAACTGGGTCTGCGAGACGGGGGAGCTGCCCGATTGGGCTTGGTCCCGCACGGGCGGGGAAGTGGTGCTCGGATGAGCGGGTACACGCCGGGCCGGTTGTCGTGGCGGCATCTCGACCAGGAACAAGCCCAACAGTTGTGGGACGAGTTGATCGACTGGGTGGAGTGGTTTCGCGGCTGCTATCGGCTCACCGATCGGATCAAGGGCTGCTGGTATCGGCACCCGAAGATGGTCGAGGAACTGACGGCGGCGATGTCGGCGCACAAGGTCGCCTACGAACAGCTCGGCGACGGTCAGGTGCATTCGTGGTCGCCGGGAAGCTGGCACTACCAGGTCTATCAACCGCTTCTGCAACGGCTGGCGGTCAACTCCGACGAGTTCGGCGACTGTATCGACGGGCGCTGCGAACCGCCGACCGTGCAGGTCACGCTGCTCGAGGGGGCACGGGAGTGGATCGCGGCGGACATCGCGGCGCGGCCGACCCCGATCGCGGCGGCGGTCGCTGCGACCGGATCGTTCTCGGACTCGGGCAACGGGGTGAAGCCGGTGGTGATCGATGCTGCGCGGATGGTCGATCTGATCGACTCGGGAGATGCCGAACCGGTTGAGGCTGACGATGAGTTCGGGCCGGTCTCGTATGACGGTCACGTTTGGGAGTGGTCCGACGATACAGAGGGGTACGTACGGACCTAGTGACTGCCGAGGACATCGGAACCGGACTCACCACCCGGCCTGTCCTCGGTGTGGTGGTCGGCCGCGAAGAGTGCCCGCCCAGGCGTCGTGGCCGACCATTCCGCACGGACGCGACCTCGAACTGGGGTTTCCCGCTCAGATCGAAGTCGTGTCCGTTGTGTGTTCGGTCTATCCGGTTGGCCCTCGCGGGAGGAGTGGAACGCCCCCTGAGTGGCACCCAGGAAAATTTCAATTAGGCCCCGTGCTGTCCAAGGGGTGTATAAATTTTTGCGTAAGAGTGATACCCTTTCTGTAGAACAAGAGGGCGGATGCTCCCAGCTAGTGCTGGAAACATCCGCCTCGAACAACTAGATAATGACCAGTTGCTCAAACATCTTGTCCAGAGTCCAACGGGTTAGTACGCCGGCAAGCATGCGCCCGAGGACACCCCAGATGCGCTTACGCGCAGCGACAGATGTCATCTGATCTCCTTTCTTCAGTTGAGAGTAGCTGGCGCAGAAAAGCCGACTCCGGTATTACCGGGGTCGGCTAGACGCGTTAGCCGTGAGAATCATATCACACCGCTCCAACTGGGCTTTTCCGGAGACGCGAGCCCGTTTCCGGCCCCACGCATTCCCCTCCGCCCCCAGTCAGATCCGCCTCGTCCGGTGTTCAATCCCGGCGACCGCAGACCGAGGTTCCGGGGTGTCAACCGCATTCCGCTCTGGTCGCGTCCGCTCCTTGTGCAGTTGGAGACGCTGACGTTCGACGTTGGTCCAGTCGAGTGCGGCCCGGCGATCTTTGGGCCGGCCTCCGACGAGAGTGTCCTCGTCGGTGATGTGGTGCGTACTTCGGTAAGCAGCCGCGTCCGCGACGGTGGCACGCCACAGAGCAGCGTGTTCGGGATCGTCGGGGCAGGCGTCGAGGCTCGCGTATGCCCAGATCGGTGCGGTGTCGTCGGTGAGCTGATCGCGGAAGTCGCGGTGGAGCTCGGCGATGGCCTGGTAGTCCTCGCGGATCGTGGCGGCGAGTTCGGGGTCGATGGTGTCGGCGTCGGACACGGGCGCGACGACCCATTCGGGTGCGTCGGGGTTCGTGAGGTCGCGTCCGTCGGCGGCGAGGCGGTCGAGTTCGGCGAGGAGCACGGTCGCTGGGGCGGTGGCTCCGGTCCGCTCTGCCAGATCGGCCACGACCTCCTCAATGCTCGCTCCGCTGAGGCGGTGGAGATGTTCGATGCGTCCGGCGATGGCCTGGGCGCGTTCGTCGTCGGTCTGCAACGCGAGCGTGGGCAGGTGCTCGGCGATGGTCTCTTCGTGCTCGGTGAGCCATGCGGTGTTGCGGCGGGCGATCAGCTCGGTCAGGGGCTTGGCCATGTCGGAGCGCAGCGCGGCCGCGGTGGTGTCGACGCCGTTTGCGGCAAGGCGTTCGTGGTGCCAGGTGAGCAGGTTGATCGGGTCTACGCCGGCTTGGGCGGCGCGGTGGAGCTGGCGGGCGAGCAGTCGTGCGGAGGATTCTTCGGCGATGCGGGCACCGAGTTCTTCTCCGAGTGCAGCGGTGGCGAGGGTGCGAACTCTCTGTGTTTCGAGCAGTGCGGAGGTGTCGCGGTAGCGGCGGATGACCTCGCCGATGCCGGTGTCTGCGGCCGCGGCGCGGTCGGTGGTCTCGGTGTAGCGGCGGGCGCATTCGACCGCGAAGTCGTGCATGTCCGTGTCGGTGTGGAGCGGGTCTCGGATCGGTAGCGGCGGCAATGTCGGGTGTTCGGTGAACTGGCCGACGATGGCGCGGGTGCGGTGGGCGAGGACCGCTCCGATGTCTTTCGCTCCGGCGAGGGGGCCTTCGGCGAGGGCGTGTCCGAGGAGCGTGCGGGTGCTGTGGCCGTGGTCGTGGGCATCGGCGAGGACCTGGCGAAGCTGCGCCCATCCTTCGGTGCCTTCGATTGTGGCGGCGATGTGTTCGGGCAGGGTGCGGCGCATCTCGGTCTCGAGTGCGTCGTCGCGGAGGCGGCGTTGGGCGGCCAGATATGCCTCGCGCAGCCGCTCCGGGTCGGTGGCGTGGGCGGCTTGTTCGGCGAGTTCTTCGGTGGCGGTGCGGTGGCCGTTGTCGGTGGCGACGACGGTTTCGAGGATCATCCGGCCGGTGGAGACGTTCTTGTCTTCGAGGTGCGGACGCTCGGTGTCGAGGTTGACGGGCACGTCGACCGGGACGTAGATCCGGTTGTCGGTGCGGGCGCGGGTGACGGCCACATACAGCCCGGAGCGGTCCATGTCGGGGGTGATGATGGCGTGGGCGGTGTCGACGGTGACGCCCTGGGCGCGGTGCACGGTGGAGGCGTAGCCGAGTTGCACGTGGGTGCTGATGTAGTCGGCCGGCAGGGTGATGACGCCGCCGTGTTCGAGGTGCCGGACGGTCAGTGCGCCGCGTTCGGAGACGACATCGAGCACTTCCCACAGGTCGCCGTTTCGCACGAACGCTCCGGCTTTCTTTCCGCCGGAGGGGTTCAGATCGCGGCGGTTGCTGCGGGTGAGCACGATGTCGCCGCGGCCTGCGGTGAGTTCGTCGGCGAGGGCGACGGTGGTGGATTCGTCGCTGGTTCCGTCGTGGCGGCGTACGGCCTGGACTTGGATGTTCGCTGCCGTGACGTCCTCGCGGGTGGGCAGCATGACGATGGATTCTTTACCGTCGGCGAGGTCGTGGAGGTAGTTCTCGACGGCCTGGCCGATCATTTCTTCGCGCGTTCCTTCGCGCACGAGGTCGCGTTCGTAGATCAGGTCCAGGCCGGTGGAGTCACCGGATCGCAGCAGCATCGAGTTTTCGGCTTGAGCGGTGTCGTTGCCGAATCGGACCACGGTGTCGAGTTCGGGAGCGTCGGTGTTCTGCGCCAGATAGCGCAGAATTCCGCCGGTTTCCACAGCGTCGAGCTGGGCCGGGTCACCGAGCAGGCGGACGACTGCGCCACGTTCCTTGGCGATCTCGACGACGGCGGCGAGGTCGAGGGTGGAGGCAAGGGATGCTTCGTCGACGAGCAGCATCGTGCCCGGTGCGATGTCGATGCCGGCCGGAAGTGTGCCGGGGCGACTGCCGACGAGACCACGCCAGGGGTAGGTCAGGGAGGCCAGGGTCAGGCCGGTGACGCCGACTTCTTCGCCGAGTGTTTCGGCGGCGACTGCGGAGGGTGCGAGGGCTATGACGCCCCGGCCTTCGTTTTGCCATGCCTGCACGACGACTTTCATGCTGGTGGTCTTGCCGGTTCCTGCGGGTCCGACACCGACGGCCAGCAGTGCCCCGGATTGCAGGAAGTGCTCGGTCAAGGTGCGCTGGCCGGCGTTGAGGTTGCGCCCGGTTTCGGCGCGCATCGTCTCGTACACCTCGTAGATCGAGGCGGTTCGAGCGGTGAAGACGGTGGGTTCGCTGGTGGCCGATGCCAGCATCGTTTCGGCGTCGAGGATGCGCTGGGAGCTGTGTTTGTGGCTGCCGTGGTGGGACAGAACGAAATCGCCGTTACGTCGGCGCAGACGCCTCGGGATCGCGGGCAGCTCGACGCGTGGGGTGGTGACCGACAACTCCACGACCCGGCTGGTGAGTCGATCGACTGCCGTCCGGTAGGTGTCGAGGTCGGGGAACGTCTCACCGCCGAGGTGGGCCTGGACTGCGGAGACGATGTGTGGCAGTTGCCAGCGCGAGCGCTTGGATTCGAGCTTGGTGATCACGGCTCGGGCGTCGTCGTCGAGGCTGCGGCGCTGTGGCCTCGGGGCGTGATCGGCGGCGAAGGCGTCGCGGACGAGCTGGTCGACAGCCTCGTTGCCGCCGAGGATTTCGGCGGCCTTCTCGCGCCATTCTGCGCGCATCTCGGCGAGTGATTTCGCGTCGGCCTTGCCTTCGCGGGTGTCGAGGGTTGCTTGTTGATAAAGCTGATACATCGTCTTGGCGTCGGGCATCCGCTGGTACTTGGCGCGGTACTCGGCCACGAGTTCGTCGCGGCGGGCCTCGATCACGCTGCGGCGGGAGCTGAACATCTCGAGCATGTCGCGGGGAATGACGGCCAGTTCGACGACGGGTTGCTTGCCCTGATCGATCTCGCGGTGGGTCAGCTCGAGGCCGAGTTCGGTGCTCAGGCGCTGCATCACTTCGGCGTTGAATCGCTGCGAGGCGGCGACGGCAAAGCGGAACATGGTCGATCCGTCGACGGCTCGCCACTTGCCGTCTTCGGCGGCCTGGGTCTTGATCGACACGACGGCGTGGGTGTGCAGATTGGGGTCCCCGCAGCGGGAATCGAAGTGCTTGTAGAGGGTCGCGACGAAACCGTTGGTGTCGATCTGTTCCTCGCCGTTGCGGCCGACGCGAGTGAAGCAGGCGTTCTCTTCGAGCCACCGGAGGGTGTCTTTCACCGTGGCATCGACGATGCGCTCGATCTCGATACGCGTCTCGTTCGGTGCCAGTGCCCACAGGCTCGACACGCTCTTGGGCGGTGTGAAAACCAGGTCGTGGCCGGCTACCGGGTGTCGGACTTTGCCCTTCTCGTGGGCAATCCAGTTCCGCAATTCGGCCTCGTTCGCGACTGGCCGGCCGTGCTTGTCCTGGAACATACCTCCGGCGATGCGGTCGAGGATCGCAGCGGTTTCCTCCGGACTCGGGGCGTGCCCGTGGGTATCGGTGTACTCGGCGATTTCGGCCGCGTGTCGGTCGAACAGCTCGACGTTGTTCTTGAAGGTCGGGAACTTTCGCCCGAGTCGAGCGAGCCGGATTGCGTCCTCGGAGGGGACGCCTCGATCGATGAGTTCGGCGATCATGGCATCGGCATTCGGATGGAGACCTTCGCCGAACAATGCCTTCATTTGCGCCTCGGTGACGACATCTCCGACCGAGATCCGGTCGGCGTTCGCGACGTGGATGTCGTCGAGAAGGTCGTTCAAACCGTCGACGCCGGAGCCGAACCATTCGCCGGGCGGTGTGCCGTGTGCGGTGTAGTAGTCGGTCAGTTCTGCTCCACGTTCACGCTCGCGGTCGGCTGTGGCGACCTGACGTGTCAGGTACTCGTAGCCGTCCGCTGCGTGCAGGACGTGGAGGGTCATCACGGGCTCGATCTTAGCGGTACGAACACGCAGGTTGGGAGCGAGAATCCCGAATGGCAGTAAAACTGCAAGAGGTGTGTCCCCTTTCTTCTGTTGGTGGTGCCCGGATACGGTGCGATATGGATCGGTGTAGCCGGCGGTCGAAGACCGCTCCGGCGAAGGAACGGGTTTGGTCGGGCTGCTGGTTTAGACTCGGCGTGAGTTGTTGTAGAAGGGAAGGGTGTCGCAGTGAGTGGTTCGGGGGATGCGGTGCACAACGAGACCAAGGTGATCTCGGCACGCAGTCAGGCACGGTCGAAGCTGTCGGAACGGCGCGCTGAATTGCTCAAGCGGATCAGCGACAACCAGCGCGACCTCGAGCGCGCGTTGGCGTCGCTGGAGAAGGTGGACAAGGCCGCTGTTCGTCGTGATGCGGCGATCGCCAAGGCGAACAAAGAGTTCGAAAAGAAGAAGGCTGCGGCCGAACTCGCGGCGGGCAGGTCGCTGGCGCAGGTTGCTGGACGTGGCGAGACCGCGACCTCGATCTCCGAACTCGTCGATCTGGACGTGGCGATGGTGCGCCGGTTGGTGAAGCTGGCCGAAGAGAACAACGACTCGACGCCTCCCGCACAAGGATCGAGCGAGGGCGGCAGTGAGGCGAAGGAACCGACGCCCGACGTGCCTGTAGCTGCTTCCGGCTCCTGATCGGGCAGCAAGCACCGGCGCGAGGTCAGAGACGGAGCCACTGTGCGGTGGGAGCCAGGAGACGAGATCGAACGGACTCGCTTCTTCCAACGCGTGGTGTACGGACCGGACTTGGATTCCTGTCACCTCTGGGTCGGGGCACTCGGTGACGACGGCTACGGACGGTTCTGGATAGCTCGAGACGGTCATCAGATCGTGGTCCGACCGCACCGTTACGCGCTCGCTGTGGAGCTGGAACGTGGCCTCGACGACAACAAAGTGGCGATGCACCGGCGTTGTGACAACCCGCTGTGCGTCAACACGGGCGACGGTGATGCCTTCGCTGCCCATGTGGTGCTCGCGTCGACCGCTGAGAACATGGCGGACATGGGGCGTAAGGGTCGCGGCTGGGGCCGGTGGTTGTGGTTCGGCGCCGACCGTGCCGAACGTGCTCGACGCTCACGAGCGGTGGGCGAGGCGGTCTTGCGATATGGCTGGGATCAGCACGCGATCGAGACAGCCCTGTACGACGGGGCGCAAGGAACGCTGTGGTAGTTGGCAGGCGATCGTCTTCTGATGTGTCGAGGCGGTTGGTTCAGCCACGGTGGATATTCGATGATGAGAGTCGACCGTTGCACGCAAGTCGGGGCGGTTTCGGAGACGTTAGGGGTTCTCATGCAGCGCAGTGAAGCGGAAGCGGCCTTGCTCGATGCCGTCCTCGAGGTGATGCCGATTTCGGATCTGGCCCTCGATGCGGCGGTCGCCGGCATACCGGTGCTGGACGTACCCCGCACTCGCAGCATCGACATCTGCTTCTCGGATAAGCCGGACATTCTCTGACGGCTCGCCTGAATCGCACCGTGACGATGCCACGGTCGGCGCACTGCGGTTGGGTGTCGTCCCGGCGCGGTGGCGCGGATCCGTGCGCGAGCTGCGGGAGAAGCCGGGCGAAGGGGCTCGATGTCCTGAGCTCGGCCCTGCGCGCTGCGGAAGGTGCGGGCGGGTTCGTTGGTGAGTTGGAGATAGGGCGAGGCCCCGCACCGGTCGGTGCGGGGCCTCGTGGTGTGTTTGTCAGTCCTCGGGGGTGAATCCGAATTCGGGGAGGACGTTTCGACCGGCCTTGAGGACTTCTTGCACTCCCTTGGCGTGCAGGCCGTGGTCAACGACTTGGCGGATGAGAAGCGCGAGCTTGGGGATCTGGGTCTCGTGGGCTACTCCGTTCTCGATGGCGTCGAGGGCGACGGCGGCGCGGACTCCGTAGCCGTGTGCGTAGGCGACGGCGGCGAGGACGGACAGGATCGTAAAGCGGGCGTAGCCGGAGGTCTTGCGGGCGGCGTCGGTCAGGATGGCGACGGCGGCGACGTTGCGGGAGAAGTACAGGGCCACGTCGCGGGCGCGGGGGTTGTCGGTGAGGGTGATCGCGACAGCGACGGCTTCGGGATAGGTCAGCTCGCGGGGTGCTTCGATCGCGTCGCGCAGCGTCTCTAGGTTCGCGGCGTCGGTGATCTCGGGAGCCTGGGCGCGGGCCTGGCGTGCGTCCCACTGGCGCTCGAACAACACTCCGAGGTCTTCGGCGGGTGCGAGTTCGGCGGCGAGCGCGTCGCGGCTGGGGGCAATGGGTGCGCGGCCGTCAATGACTCCGAGGACAGCAACGGTGCTCGCGAGGATGTCGCCGAGTTCGCCGGATTCGGCGCTGGGGAAGTTGAAGAAGGTCTCACCGGCGGTGTACTCGGGCAGGACGGCGGCGATGGGCACGGCCAGACCGAGCGTGTAGGCGTGGCGGGTGGCGGCGAGAAGGGTCTCCTCTGCGGTGTCGCCGTTGGGGTGGATGCTGACGAGCGCGGCGATGGTGGCGTTGAAGTCGGCGGACTCGGCGGCGGCCATGAGCTTGTCGAGAGCGACAACGGCGGTGGCGTTGTCGTGGTCGAGGCGGGCGAAGGGGCCGGTCGTTCCCTGGGGATCGAACAGGGCGATGACGAGGGATTCGTTCGGGACCATGCCGAGGAAGGCGGGGATGCCTTCGATGAACTGGGCGGTGTTCAGGCGGGTAACGGGGCTGTTCTCGTTGCTGTTCATGACTCTAGTTTATATCTGTTTTGATGCTTTTTCGATGTTTTGTTGGTGCTTTTTCGGTGCTTTTCAGGTGATGC
>NZ_CP079227.1:0-142453 GCF_019317345.1 Rhodococcus sp. LW-XY12 | reverse complement strand
GGGAGCCGTCGAGGTGGTGGGAGCCGTCGAGGTGGTGGGAGCCGTCGAGGTGGTGGGAGCCGTCGAGGTGGTGGGAGCCGTCGACGTGGAGGCCGAGGAGGCGGCGAGGTCGGCTGCCGCCGCAGCGAGCCAGGACGCGACGAATCGTGTCGGGGCCTGCCCGCTGGCGGTGGCCGGGACCGACCCGTAGGAGCCGTGCTCGGCGGCGACGTTGCGCACCGTCGTCATCGCCACCAGATCGAAGGCGTCCCGGTTGGCCGCGACCTCGTTCGCCACGACCTCGAACGCCTGGCGCACGAGGCGTTGCGAGGTCGCCGGGGGAACCAGCTCGGGCAGCACACCGACCGTCTTGGCGGCGAGCACCCCGAACGCCGCGGCCGGGTTGGCCAGCCCGACCGCCGCGACCGCGGCGATCGTCTCCGGGGTGAGCACCTTCTTGACGACCGTGACCGCCGCGTTGAGGCCGATCAGCCCGACCTTCATCAACGCCGCGGTCACGTCCTGCCCGGTCGGAGGCGTCGCCCGCGGATCGGACGCTTCCGCCAGACGCTGCGAGATGGTCTTCTTCGGCTGGAGCGACACCGCCGCGAGGGCGTTCCTCGGAGCCACAATGTCCTCGTTGACCACATCGACGGCGGTGTTGAACGCCGTCGATGCCAGTGCCCGACCGACCGTGGAGATCGCGACGAACGGATCACCGCCGACCTCGACCTGCCCGGCGACGTTGACCACCGCCCGCACGATCGGCGCGTGCGCCGGGGCATCGCACGCCAGATCCCCCGTCTGGCACCAGGACGACACCCGACCCGAGAGGCTGCCGTAGTCCTCGGTGAGATCGGCGACGGGACCGATGCCGCCGCCTTCCGGGGCGGTGAACGCCACCGACGACAGCGCCATGACCGTCTCGCCCGTGGTGCCGGGAACCGGCGACGGGGCGCTCTGCGAGGTGCCGGGGAACAGCCCCGAGCCGGGGCTGCGGGTCGGCGCGCCGAACAGCGCACCGGCCGCGATCGAGCCGGCCGGAACCGCTCCGGTGCCCTTGCCGACCGCCCGCAAGAAGTTCGAGGCGGCGTGAGCACCCTGGGAGTAACCGACCACCGCGAGCTTGGCCGACGGACACTGCTCGAGCACCGTCTTCGCCGCCAGGGACAGGTTCTGCTCCCCCTCGGTGACGGACTCGACGTACGACCGGCCACCACCGGAGGTCAGGCCACCGAACGAACCCGGATACGGCACATAGGCCCGATCGACGCTCGCGCCCAGCTCACGAGCCTGATCGAGCATCGGACCCATGATGTTCGACAGCATCCCGGTATCGACCTTCACCGGAGCATCCGGCGAAGACTCCGTCGTGCCCTGCATCCCGAGCACATACAGATCCGGGCACCCCTCGACCAGCCCGTCGAGCCAATTCGTCTGCGCATGCACCGGGACCAGACCACCCACACCAGCCATGACCGCAGCCGTGGTGACGGCGGTGGCCACAGTCCGCGTCCCCCAACCCTTCATCTCTCTCCCTCCCGAACAGCCGTTTCCCAATGCCAGCAGTCATTCCTTTCTGTTCCGAGAAAAAACGGGGACAGCAAGATACGGCGCAAAGCGACCTTCGGAGAGAGCGGTTGCCTCGATTCCGGAGTATGGGTCCGTTGTCGTTGGGGTGCCAGGCAAGGTTCCGGGTTGACGGATCCCGGATCGGTCGCCTTCGCTTGGATCTCTTCAGCCGTTGCGGCGGGCACTCGACGCACCGGCTGTGCGGACTCGTGTGCGTGGAGGGGCTCACGTGAGAGACCCATTCGCCGACAAGACTGACGCTGCACAGAAACCTATGCAGCCTTTGCTGGTACTGAGCACGACGTCGCTGTTCACGATCCGGGAGTGCGATCAGGACTTGGCTGCCCTCGGAATTCGAGTTGAGCGGGGCCGCTGACCCCAGGTCGACGGAGCAGCGACGACCTGAGGTCAGCGGCTGCAGTGGACGCGGCGCGAGGGGTCGCCGGCCACAGTTCGAGAGCGGGTACGACCGATCGCACCCTTCATTGAGTGTTGGGCGCAGGTGTTTGGCACTCGGTGGTACGCGCAAGTTGATTCCCCGGGGTTCCGTAGCTGGCTCTGGGTAGAGCTCCGCCAATCGCGTCAGTGCTACGTCCGAGGCCGACCACGACAGACCTCGGGAAACCCCCGGAAGGGGCGCGAGCGGATCGTAAGCAAGAGCGGCGCGTTCGCGCAACACGGCGGGCCCTCCCCCTCCTCGGCGCAGCACCTTCAGTGCGGGTCCTGAAATTGAACCGTAGATTATCTCCTCAGAATTGTAAACACTAGGGGTGCAAGGGAACGGGAAGGGGCGAGACAATGAGCGGCGACAGGAGGATCCAGGGCAGGGAGTGGAGTTGGCTCGAAGCGGCATGCACGGCTTCAGTGGCGCTCGCCTGCGCAGATACCGCCAAGCGCTCGACATGACGATGGCTGACCTCGCTGATGCCGCGGAGGTCTCGGAAGCCACCGTCTCGGCTTGGGAGACCGGCCGGGCCGCCCCTACACCACCCTCGTTGAAGCGCGTGGCCGACGTCTTGCGCGTCACCGTCCCGGACCTTGCTCCGATCCAGGAAGGCCGGATGACGCTCAGCGACTTGCGCGCTCTGGCTGGTCTCACGCAGGCAGAAGCAGCCCGAGAGCTCGGCATTTCGGCCACCGTGCTCGGGCGTATCGAAAAGGGCCGCAAGGACTACGACAAGGATCGGGTGGCGAGCATGGCCAAGCTTTATGGGGTGAAGTCCTCGGTCGTTAAGGCAGTCTGGGAGCGCGACCGTGCGACACGCCAGGAGTACATCCGACGTCTGTAGATTCCATCACTAAAATAACTCCACATGCGTGCCTCGATCGTGGAGGGTCGATGTTGCACTGGATGACTTCTGTTGCGAACTGGGGGCGTGTCGCTCCCCTTCTTCCGAACCAACCTGGGACAAGATCAAGGGCGTTCGGAAGCAGTGACGAGGAAGGGCCGACACCATGCCTACGCCAAGCAAGGGGCCGCGCAAGGAAGTGAAAACCCGCGTTCCGGAAGACGTGCGCGAAGTGCTGGAAGTGATGGCAGCCAATTCCGGTGCCAGCTCACTCAGCCAGTACGTAGCGGACCTTCTCTCCAGCCTCGCCGGCCGTCCGGACCTTGTACGAGAAATCCACCAGGAAGTGATGCCGATGCCGCTCTCCGCATAGAAAAGTGCGGCGGAGTCCTCCGCCGCACCAGCACATAGCCGAAGCGGTTACTACAACTGAAATGCGAAAACCCCCGGCGGGCAGGCCGAGGGCTTTCGTCTGAAGTTGGCGAGAACGAGTTGGCGCTCGTTCTCGGTACCGCATATCCCCGAAGGGACTGTCTTGCCGGACAGGTCTCAGGGTACATCGCGCCCTGAATCAGAGCCAACGATCGCTGCGCGTGTCGCCACTCTCACCGGTGACACCTCACCGAATCGGCACCTTTTCGACGTGTGCACGCGCCGCTGGTCGCCGCGTGCCCGGGTGCGGATCGACCCGGATCGCACCCACACGTATGCCACCACGATGGCCATGCCCAGCCAGGCGCCCGGATTTCCGTGGGCGATCTACCTGGCCGGCGCGGACCATCGCTACCGCCTGCTGGCGTTCGACCTCGACAGCGGGCGCCACGGCCCCGAGGTCGCCCGCGCCGATGCCGACCGGCTGGCCGCGCACCTGGCGGAACTCGGTGTTCCGCACCTGCGCGCCCGGTCCGGGCCCACCGGCGGGCAGCACCTCTGGCTGCGCCTCGCCGCCCCGGGCGCCGCCCCGGACGAGGTTCGTCGCCTCGCCCACGCCCTGCGCCAGCACTACCCCAGCCTCGACACCGCCCCCTTGACCAACCCCGCCACCGGCGCCGTCCGCCCCCCCGGGGCCCCGCACCGCCGCGGCGGGCAGTCCCGACCCCACCTGCACGGCGCCGCCCTCGACGCCGCCCTCGCCCGCCTCGACACCGAAACCGCCCCGGAGGTGGTGGCCTGGTTGCTCGCCCGGCACCCGCACTCCGCCCCGGCCCCCCGCCGCCCCGCCGGGGCGGTGCGCATCGTCGATCCGGCCTCCGATCCCCGCCTGGACCGGCCGCGGCGCCCGCTCACCGACACCACCCGGGCTCTGCTGGCCGCGGTTCCGGCCCCCGGAGCGGACCGCTCGGCGATCGTGCACAGCATCTTCCTGGGCATGGCCCGCGCCGGCCACAGCCTCGCCGACGCCCGGGCGGCCGCCGCGACGGCTCCGGGACTGGTCCGGCTGCGCGAGGACCGCGCCCGCGGCCGCGACGACACCGACCGGCAATGGCGACGCGCCCTGGACACCGCCGCCGGCTTCGCCCCCACTCCCCCGACCACCCGGGCACCGGTGGACGACGAACTCGACCGCATCGAGGCCGCCATCGGAGCCGACCCGGCGCGCTGGGCCCGCCCCGGCGGCGCCAGCGACGAACGCATCCTCTACGCCCTGCTCGCGCTCGCCCGCACCGCCCGCACCCGCGTCCTGGACATCGACTGCCGCCGACTCGCCCAGGCCGCGGCCGTCGACGCCTCCACCGTCTCCCGTCGGCTGCGGGTGCTGGCTCACGAGTCCTGGGTGCGGTGTGTCCGCGCCGGCAGCGGAACCCGCGCCGCCACCTGGCAACTCGAACTTCCCGACCCGGTGGCATCGCTACCAGTTGCAACACAAGGGAAACCCGCCCCCGCCCCGGGGCACCCCTCCCCCCTGCTGGAGCACCACACGCACGATCTCTGGGCGCACCGGTCCGGGCTGGGTGGGGCAGCTGCCCGCATCCATTGGGCCGTGATTTCGGGAAAATCTGTTATTTCCGGAGCGGGCAGAATTCCCGTCGAGGTGGCTGCGCTGACCGGCTACAGTGTCGCCACCGTGACGCGGACCCTGTCCGCCCTCGCCCGATTGGGCGTGCTCACCGAGGCGCGAGCCGATATCCCCTCTCTCCGAGAGAAACTCGATGACGCGGCTGATCGTGTCGGAACCGCCGGTGTCGGAGCACAGCGGGTCCGACGTCATCTTTTCGATCGGGAGCTGCACCGGTGGTGGCTCGAAGAGCAGGAATGGCGCTGCCGACGCGGGAAGAAGACCGGCGTACGCCGCACGGTTTCCCTCACCATCGCCCTGCCGATCGACGCGCCCGCTCGGCTGCGGTACGGCCGATTCCCGGTGACCGAT
Organism: Rhodococcus sp. LW-XY12; assembly: GCF_019317345.1. Classification (NCBI taxonomy): domain Bacteria; kingdom Bacillati; phylum Actinomycetota; class Actinomycetes; order Mycobacteriales; family Nocardiaceae; genus Rhodococcus; species Rhodococcus sp. LW-XY12. Next base: position 137,245 of record NZ_CP079227.1, on the reverse strand, counting down.
ACCGGCCGCGCCGACTATCGTGCGGCACGAGCCATGGTCACCCGCCTGTGCTCCCCCGCGGGTGATCCCATGGCCCATTCAGGCCAGCAGAATGGGAAGGCGGCCTGACACACCCTGTCTCCCCACCTGGACCGAATCAATATGAGTCGTCTACGCGGGCGATTTGAGCCAGAAGGAACGCGGCATGAGGCGGCCGATCCGGCAACTGGAACGGCCGCAATGTCACCGCGGCCTTGACCCAGTCACCATCTCCTGCATGCAGTCGCACGAGATCGCCGGCCTGGGGAACCGCACCGCTCTCGACTCTCCGAGCACTCGCTTGCAGGCTCGGCAGATCCTCGGGATGGACGACAGGACCAGTGACGTGCGCATACTGCCACTCCACCCACTCCGGAGCCCGACCGATCCACATCGCGATAATGCCTCGCCGAGCCTCGAACAGCGCGACATGGACATCAGCACCTAACAACCCCTCACGCAGCCCAAGAGCAGCCAACGATGGCATCGACGGCGGATATACATCGGACACGTCGTGATACAGCACTCGGACACCAGAGCCGTCTTCCATGGGGCGTAACACGACCTGCCACTGCATCGCATGACCGTGATCGTGCTGAACCGAGAACCACGTGCTCAGCACTCCCCCGGACCGCGGATTGAGCACCAGATTCAGGAATTCGGTCTCGCGCTCAAAGCAGATCGCTCGGTTGATGTAGTCGGCAGGGGTCGCGGTGGGAAGCCAATCTTCGAGCAACGTACCGGACATCGCCCCCGACTCCCACGTTTGATAGATCAACATTTCCTCGACCATCCAAGCCACACCCGAGGTCAGACGCCGCGTCCCCAACTCCTCCCCCGGCTCCCCCACCCACAGATGAATGCCGTGCACATCGCCGAACGGGCCGATAATCGGCCAGGCATAGAACCGCCACGACTGCCGCATCCTCTTCGACGACAGCACCCGATCGAACGGTTCACGGACGTCCCGGACGTACTCCACGATCGGCTCCACCGGGATGTCCGGTGCGGGCGACACCTTCCGTCGGAGCGAAGTCATCTCCTTCACTTCACCATCCGAGGCAACCAGCGTCGCAACACCCTCCATGAGGGTTTCAATCAAATGCCATGAACCCATCGAAGATCCCCCTCTGTCTCGACCTGATCTCGATGCGGGGAGGCAGTGTAGCGAAAACCGACTGTTCGACCGTTAAGCGGGATCGATGATCATGCTCGGCCGTGCAGCGCCAGCTGTAAGCCCTCGGGCCGGATCGTCAACAATTCGGCCACCGACAGCTCATAGCCCGGCACGGGCGCGACCTCGAAACGGGTGAGGATCTCCGCTAGCGCCAGGACCGCCTCGTGCAACGCGAACTGCCGTCCGATGCAGGACCGAGGCCCCACCCCGAACGGTTTGTAGGCGTGGGCCGGGCGGGCACGCCCGGCCGCAGGCAGGAACCGGTCCGGGTCGAAGGCCTCGGTGTCCTCGCCCCACAGCGTCGGATCGCGGTGCAACGCCAGCAACACCACCAGAACCGTCTGCCCCTTGCGCACCGGATAGCCGGCCAGCGTCGTGTCCGTGCGGGCCTTGCGGAAGAACGCCGGGCCGGACGGCCACAGCCGCAGGGTCTCGTCGACGAGGCGGCGCACATAGCGCAGCTTCGCCACCTGCTCGAACCGGAGCGGGCCGCTGCCGTCGCGCACCTGGGCGATCTCCGACCGCGCGCGCTCGACCATCTCGGGATGCAACGACAGGTAGTGCAGGGCGAACGACAGCAGACCTGCCGTCGTCTCGTGCCCGGCCACCAGGAAGGTCAGCACCTGATTGCGGATGCTCTGATCCGACAGCAGCTCCCCGGTCTCCGGATCCGGGTGCTCCAGCATCCGCTGCAGGAGGTCGTCCTGGCGCGGTGACTGTCCGTGGCGGCGTGCCGCGATCACCTCGTCCACGGTGCGCTGCATCAGCGCAATGTCCTTCGGGTGTTGACGCAGCGCCTTCCATCCGAAGATCTCCCGGATGACCGGCAGATCGTTCGCCGACTGCGACACGAACGACAGCGCCCGCGTCATCGACTCGACGAACGGATGCCGACCGGCGGAGAACGAGGCGAAGCTGTACCCGAACCCGGTGCGACCGATGACCTCCAACGTCAGGCGATTCATGTCCGAGGAGACGTCCACCGGACCCTGAGCAGCCTGATCGGCCCAGTAGCCGCAGAGCCCGTCGACGCACTCGAGCATCACCTCGTGATAGCTGCGCATCGAGGATTGGCTGAACGCCGGCGTCAGCACGTTGTGCGCCTGCGCCCACGCCGGCTCACTGTTGAACGCGGTGAACAATCCGTCCCCGGCCAGCTCGCGCAGATTGCTCACCGGTGGGACGACTGCCTTGGCGAACCGGGACTCGTCAAACACTTCCGCGGCCGCGTCCCCGCCCCCGACGACCACGACCTTCTTGCCGGCGATGTCGATCTCGAACACATCCCCGAGCTCGCGTACGAACTGCGCCTCACGCTGTACCGGCCGCCGAGGATCCAGGCGCAGTACATCTCCGAGGAACGGCAATCGCCACGACGGATGCGGCATCGCTTCTCCCCGCCCGGTCTCAGCTTCGACGCGGACATCATTTGAAGCTTGCTCCCCCGTAGAAGTCATGACCGGAGTCTGCCGCACCGCTGTGCCGATCGCAGAATCGGTCGGCTGGTATGACGGGAGGAAGCGACGGCTACGGCCAAGTCGGGTGATGAGGGTTCGTGGCGGTTCCACCTCCCGTTGAAGCACTGCCGCTGAACGACGGCTCGCTCAGCGGAGGCGTCACGCGTCTACTAGTTATAGCGCTACAACGTCGTTGCACCAGGCGCGGGTGGAGCGGAGCCGCTATAGCGCTTGAACGTCGGAGCGTAACGCCGGCAATGCGCCCCTATAGGGCGGACATCCTAGTTGTAGCGCCATAACGTCCAAACGCTAGAACGTTGTCACGTCATACCGTTACCATGGCTGAGCGTCAGAGCGCTACGATCTTGAAGCGTTGCAGAGTTACAACGCCCTGGCGACGGAACGTTGCAGCGTTGGAACGTTGCTCCGCTACAACGGTGCAAGCAGCGCAGTGGACTACTGCGGAATTGTCGGCCGAGCCTTTGGAAAACTGCTGGTCGCCCGTGAATTCAGCGAGTATGAGTTATAGCGCTACAACGTCGTTTCGCCAGGCGCGGGTGGGGCGGAGCCGCTATAGCGCTTGAACGTCGGAGCGTAACGCCGGCAATGCGCCCCTATAGGGCGGACATCCTAGTTGTAGCGCCATAACGTCCAAACGCTAGAACGTTGTCACGTCATACCGTTACCATGGCTGAGCGTCAGAGCGCTACGATCTTGAAGCGTTGCAGAGTTACAACGCCCTGGCGACGGAACGTTGCAGCGTTGGAACGTTGCTCCGCTACAACGGTGCAACGCTGCAACGGCGTGGCGCTACGACGTTGCAGCGTTCCGACGCTTAGCGTTCAGAGCGTGGTAGCGCTGCACACTGCCGCGCCTCAATGCACCGACTCATTGCACCCAGTGCAACCGACGAAAGGCTCCATGCAATGGCCAAAATCATCGTTTGCCACTCCCGGAAGGGAGGGGTGGGAAAGACCACGATGGCGTATGAGTTGGCTTACGAGCTGGACGCAGTCCTGGTGGATTTGGAGTACGACGGGGGCGGCGCCACCGGTAAGTGGGGGGATCGGCCTCTTGACCGGGCCCGCATTCCGATCCTCGATGCAATCCGCACCGGCAAGACCCCCAAGCCGTTGAACGGCTTCAAGAAGCCGCGCCTGGTACCTGGGCATCCTGACCTGTACGACCAGGCGCCCAGCGAAGATGCAATGGCGGATGCGCTGGTGCAGTGGGCAGGGGAGTGGGACACGGAATGGGTCGTCGTGGACACGCATCCAGGTGCAACAACCCAGGCCCATGGTGCACTGTCCGTTGCAAATGTCGTTCTTGCCCCGACTCCGTTGCGGAAGCTGGATCTCGATGCAACTGAGCAGCTCGTCGACGAACTCGCCGACTACCCCCTGGTCATTTCGCCGACAATGGTGCCGGCGGCGCCTCCGGGAACGATGATCGACCGTCTTGCGCGGATGGTTGACGGCACGCCGGTGCAGGTTGCGCCTCCGGTTCCCCATGCCGCCCGGGTTGGCACTCGAACGAAGCGCATTGCAATCACCGCCGAGGAACCACCGGCCAAGCCGTTGCGGGCTTTCGCGGCTGCAATCACCGACACCGCGAAGTTCCTCCAGGAGTACGTCAATGACTAACGGACTCGACGCCTTGCGGCAAAAGAACAAGCGCGCCAGTGGGCGCACCATGCCGCCACCGCGGCACAAGCCCCGGTCGGTTCCGGTGGAGATTCCCACCGATTCCGAGAACCCGACCAATCCCATTGCGCCCCCCGTGCAAGAGATTCGACCGTCTACATCGGACGCTGCGGCGGCCCACTTGGAGCGAGCGGCCGCGCAGACCGTCAACGGCCGGGAACCGGCACTCGCGTTGGCTGCCTCCGAGTTGCCGAAGGCGGCGCCTCCAGTGCCTTCCACAGAAGTGGACGAGCTAACGAAGTCGACGATCTATCTAGACGCCGAGACCGACCAGTTCCTCGAGGAGGCGATCTATCTCGGGCGGAAGCAAAAACCACGCATTGATTCCCGTAGTGCGATCGTTCGTTTTGCACTTCGGGAGTTGGCCTCTCGCATGTCCACCGAGCAAGTGATTGCCGCGATACGGGCAGGTGCGCCTGAAACTGGCAACCAAGGAAGACCTCGCCTCTAGCTGCATAACGTTTCAGCGTTCTAGCGCCAGAAAAAGGGGGAGTCCCGCTCGACCTGCAATCCAACGGGACTCCGTGACCGGCTACCTCAGTAAAGGAAATTCCGATCATGTATGACCTTAACGTTCGCGCTGCGCAACGTCAGCTACCGTCCGCAAGTGCACGCCGACGATTGCACTCGAAGACCACGGCTCTCGGCGCTGTTGCAGCGATGACGCTCGTGCTTGCAGCGCTGGCGTTCACCTTGTCGTTCGACGCGTTACGCCAGCTCACCCTGGAAATCGGTGTGCGCCCGGAACTGGCCTGGATGGCGCCGGTGGCACTCGATGTTGCACAGGCCGCCGCCGCCCTAGCTCTCGTGGCGCTGGGGACCGACGACGAGTTCCGCGGAGCCCGCCGGTACTGCAAGGCCCTGGCCACGGGCACGGTCCTGCTCAGCGTGGCCGGCAACGGCTACCACGCCTTCCGCCTGGCCGGGCAGCGGCACGCGCAGGCCGCGGCCGGTGTCGATGTCGGGTACCAGCCGCAACCGGCTGCCATTGCCGCCTGCATTGCGATGATCGTGCCGTTGCTGTTTTTGGCCCTGTTGCATCTGTTCACCACGATCGTGCGGGCGCTGGCCGTCGAACGCGGCCGCTACCACGAGGCCGTGCACGACGCGCACCCGACCGCCCACCCTGAGCAGGCTGCGAGCACACACCATGCATCGGAGGTGCATGAGGCCGCGGTGGATGCACCTGTCGGGGACGGCGTGCAGTACCCCGGTGCACGCGTGCACCCCGAGGTCTTCATCGTTGCCGCCGAGCCTGCAACGGTGCAGCCACAGGACCCCGGGCGCCACGGCGAAGAGGCACCGGGGGAGTTTGTCGTGCAGTCCCCGGCTCCTGTCGATGCACCGCCCGAGCCGCACCTTGCGCCGACGTCCGGTGGCTATCGGCAGACGGCCGAGGGCCTGCGCGAGTTCCTGGCCGGGTGCACGCTGCGCAGTGAAGAGAAGGAGGTTGCGGCGATCCTGCTGGACCGCCCGCAGCTGACCTATGCGCAGGTGGCCGTCGAGCTGGAGGACACCCCGTCCCCGTCCACGGTGTGCCGGCGCTGGCAGCGTTTCAAGAACGCCGCCTACGCCGAAGGCTTCGAGATCCCGCCGGTGGTACCGCTTCCGCTCGACGCGGTCACCGCCCGCGAGGAGCAGCTGGTGTCGGTGTGACCAGACCTACCCGGGCCCCACGATATGCCGTGCGGGTAGGCACCTGCCGCCGACGAACCGGTGGCCGCAGCGCGGGCGGGGTGCAGAAAACAGTGACGCCGGGACTGTGCTTCCCCCACAATCCCGGCGTCGAGTTCCACCATAACAGGCGAATTCGAACGTGTGTTCCCCTGGGTGGGGAAGTGGTGCGACCATCATGTGTGTGGCTCTGCAGGAGCGAGCGCCGACGATCTGCCCCGTCGGCCATCGCCTGATCCCGAACCGGGTTCTGGTCGGCTGGATCCCGTGCGTCTGCACTCCCGGCGCCGGCGGTCACCGTACCTGGACGTGCGGCAACTAGGCGGAATTGCATCTGGTGCAGGCTGCCGTCGACATAAACGATGTGGGTTGGCGCAGGTACTCGATCATTGCAGGGGTGCTGGTGATCGGAAACCTACGAGTTGCGCTCGAACTCGTACCAGGGCCCGCCGAGATGCTCGAGTACCGCGAAATGCCGCTGTCCTTCCGGACTGCCCTCCGGGGAGTACACCCACCCATGAGTGGTTCCGAACGAATCGTCCGCCTCGATGAAGTAGACGGCACCGCCGTGTCGTTCGATGCGCGAGATGTCGAGGCCCTCGATCGCCACACCACTTTCGTTGCTCTCGGGCTTGGTGAGAACGTCCTGCGCGATGGACTCGAGCTGGGGGCGGGCGTCGTCGAACCCCCGGGGTGGGAACAACACCACGGCAAGGATGGCGCCGAGTACGACCGCCGGAACTGCAGCACTCCACCGTGACCAGGATCGAGTGCCTCGAAGCAACGGCAACACGCGAAGAAAAGCCCACGTCACGCCTGCTGTCCCGAGCAGCAGGATCGCGGGCGTCGCGATGAAGATCTGGTGTTCGTAGTCCAGATCGCCACCGACTGCCGGCCACCCGTAGTACAGGCCCAGCAACACGACCAGGGACAGGACCGTCGCCGTCAGAAGACATATGTCGACCACAGCAGGTCTCGCCTCTGTGTCGCGTGTGTCGCGCGACCGGGATCGACCCTCGGCGTTCTCGCCTGCCATTCCGTCACCGTACAGAATCCGGCAGGACTCTCACCGGATGTCCGCATCGATACGACCGCGCCCATCGATCACAGGGGCGTGGACGTCGATCCGATGTGATGTTCGGGTACTGACATCCAAGAGCTGAAAATTCAGATGCAACATTGTTGCATCTGATACAACGGAAGCATGTCTCCCTCGCGGGAAGATCCACCGAAGGTGAGTGTGCCCCTGATTCTGGCAGACAATGTGCTGCATCTGGACCCGGAGACGGCGGTGTTCGAGTCGATGCTCTCGGGCTGGCAGGACCAGCAACGCGCCCGTTTTCTGCGTACCGCGACGATCGAGCAGCGGGTGTCGGTGATCCGCCGCTTCTGCGCGTTCACCGGCTTGTATCCGTGGCAGTGGACGCCCGCCGAATCCGAGGCATGGTTCGCCGATCTGGTCTCCGGCCTGCAACCGAGGTCGTTTGCGACCGTCCGTGGGTATCAGATCGCGTTGCGCCTGTTCTGCGGCTACGTCACCGATTCTCGGTACGGCTGGGAGAAGGTGTGTGCCGACCGGTTCGGGACCGTTCCGGTTCAGGTTCTGCACGAGTGGAACACGGTCAGCCACATCGGGGTGTTCGAAGGCCGCCCGGGCCGGCGGGCGTTGACCTACGACGAAGTGCAAGTGCTGTTCGACACCGCCGACGGGGAGGTCGAGCGGATCCGGAACCTGCGGCGTAAGGGTGCGTTGCCGGCGTTGCGCAACGCAGCGCTGCTCAAGACGGTCTACGCCTTCGGGTTGCGTCGGAGCGAGGCAGTGGGGCTGGATCTGGCCGATCTGCGGGTCAATCCGAACGCCCGCGACTACGGCCGCCTCGGTGGTGTCTATGTCCGGTGGGCGAAATCGACGCGGGGCAATCCGCCGAAGCGGCGCACGGTGCTGACCGTGCCGGAGATGGACTGGGTGGTCGAGAGCCTCGATCACTATCTGGATCGGGTGCGCCCCTTGTTCGGGGCCGCCGCTCATCCGGCGGTGTGGCTGACCGAGCGGTGTGGACGGATCTCGGTTCGGGCCGCCAACGAGGCCTTCAGCGATGTGCGCGATGCCGCCGGGCTGCCGCAGGAACTCGATCTGCATTCCCTGCGGCACTCTTACATCACGCATCTGATCGAGTTCGGGTATCCGGAGCGGTTCGTGCAGGACCAGGTGGGCCACAGTTATGCGAGCACCACCGCGCTCTACACCCATGTGTCGGACGAGTACCGCAACCGGTTGGTGCGCCGGGCCCTGACGAACCGAGATCTGGGCCTGTGGGAAGGAGCGACGTGATCAAGAAGATGGGATACCAGTGGCATCTACGCCGTCTGATGGCCGAGCGCGGCATGTTCCAGACGACGGATCTGAGTGCCCCGTTGGCCGAACGTGGTATCACCCTGTCCCGGGAACAGTTGTGGCGCCTGGTCAGCCAGCCGCCCCAACGACTCTCGCTGGACGTGCTCGCCGCGTTGTGCGACATCCTCGACTGCGGCCCCGGTGATCTCATCGAGGTCCGCGCGGAGAACACGGTGGTGCGCAAGAGCGGCACCGGCCCCACCGGCCCGGCACCGGCAGTGCGGCGCACCACGATCCGCCGGCCCCACCCGAAGGCGTAGGCGTGGGCCGGCGCCGGGTCGACGACGCCCGCCGAGATCTGCGCGAACGTCTGCTCCACGAGGTGGTGACGCTGACCGCAGCCGAACTCGAGGCGGTCATCGCCGAGGCCCGTGTCGACATGCCCCGAACCGTGCACCAGCTCGACCGCTATCTCCGCGAGAACCCCGAGGGGCTCGTCGCTCCCGACGAGTTCTGCCCGGCCGGCCTCATGCGACTGACCCATGTCCTGGTGCGACACGGCCATGCGGTCTCCCCACCGGCGTGTCCGCGCTGCCATCGCCGGGTGCTGCTGCCGCACCAGCGCCCCGAAGGGCGGGTCTGCGAGAACTGCCGCACCATCGACCGCCCCCGCATCACCTGCACCGGCTGCGGCCGCACCGCACCCCCGGCCGCGCACTACGGCGACGACCGACTGTGCCGCCGTTGCTACCGCACCGATCCGCGCTCCCGCCGCGCATGCTCGCGCTGCGGCCGCACCCGCATGCTCGAACACCGCACCGCCGACGGCCGTGCCCTGTGTGCGCGCTGCGCTCCACGGCCACACCACATCTGCATCGACTGCGGCCGCAGCCGACCGGCCCAAACGGTGCTCGATGCCGGTCCGGTGTGCGCCGCCTGCTACCGCCGACACCGACCACGCCGACCATGCGGGCGGTGCGGCGCCGAGGCGATCATCGTCGCCCGCGCCGACAGCACCCACCCCGACATGTGCGCACCCTGTTGGCAGGCAACCAGCCGCCCACCCCGGCAGCGCAAGTCGGCCCCCTCTCGTCGAACCCCACCACCCGAGCCCCGCGAAGCCCGTCGGCCCGGATCCTCGGCACATCCCGCGCCCTGCTGTCTGTGCGCGCAGACCCGGCGAGTGACCGCGTACTGGCCCATCGGGCCGGTCTGCCGATCCTGCTACACCCGCAGGCAAGAACACCCGGCGCGGTGCGCACGGTGCCACGAGAGTCGGGTCCTGATCGCCCACTCCGACTCCGGTGACGATCTCTGCGGGCCCTGCAGCGGCAGCTCGTTCGACTATCGATGCCGCCGCTGCGGAGAAGGCGGCCGGGTCTACACCGCAGGGCACTGTTTCCGGTGCTGCGTCGACACCCGGTTACAGCAGGTCCTCGGCGCAGACCGCGGCATCGTTCCCGAGCAATTGGCACCTCTCGCCGAGGCGCTCCTTGCCGCCGTCAAACCCCGCAGTGTCCTGGTCTGGCTGCGGACGAGTTCCGCGGCGCAGCTGCTGTCCCAACTCGAGGCCCCGATCACCCACGCTGCGCTCGACGCCTTACCGCCCGGTCGTGACGTGCATTTCCTCCGCGCCATGCTCGTCCAGGCCGGTGTGTTACCGGAGCGACTCGAATATCTCGACCGTGTCGTTCCGTGGCTCGACGCGCAACTGGCCTCGCACAACGACGCGCACGCCCGACTGGTGCGGCCCTACGCCCAGTGGCACCTTCTGCACCGAGCCCGTCTTCGTGCCCGCCGCCGGGGCGGAGGGGACAGCGCCGACGCTGCCTACCGCCTGCGCTACTCCCTGCGGGTCACCCTGGAGTTTCTCACGTGGCTCGACCACCATCAGATCGCGATCGACTCACTGACCCAACACCAGCTCGACGGCTGGCTCGTCGGAGGAAACGGCTCCCGTCGATACCACGTGCGTGGCTTTCTCAGATGGGCAATCGACAAGAACCTCGCCCCCGGCGTTCTGGACGTTCCCGCTCCGAAAGTCGGCCAGCCGAAGCACTTCCTCGACAGTGCCGACCATGACCGGCAACTACGCCGTTGCCTTCACGACCCCGGTATCCCCACCGATGTCCGTGCCGCCGGCGCCCTGATCCTGTTGTTCGGGCTCCGCATGGCCGAACTGCTCACCCTTCGGAAGGACCAAGTCCGTGTCCGCGCCGGTGACCATTACCTTCACCTGGGCCACCACGAACTGCTCCTGCCTCCGGCAGTGGCCGCGCTCCTGGGCGACCTTCCCCGCACGGACACCAACCGCTCTGTCCTCGTGCCCACCGACCACGCCACGGTGCTGCTCTTTCCCGGTTTCCACGGCACCCGGCCGCCCGCCACCACCACGTTCGGTGCGCGCCTGCTCCACCACGGCATCACCCCTCTGCCCGGTCGCAATACCGCGCTGGCTACCCTCGCGGCCGACCTCCCCGCCGCCGTGCTCGCCGATCTTCTCGGGCTCCACCCTCGGACCGCCGTGCGGTGGGTCCGCATCGCCAAACGCGACTGGCACACGTACCTCGCTCAACGTCGAGCCGACATGACCCCGCACGAGAACGGCAGCCCACCCGCGGGATAACCCACCCTCGCCCGCCATCGCGGACGGCATCGATGCAGACCAGATCCGCCCGGTCGGATACGGCGGTTCGAACACGCGTCTCCTCGAACTCGTGCAGCCGATCCGCGAACCCGCCGAGCTCGATGTCGAATAGCGCACATCGGAATAGGTGCCTACCGCCAGGCACCTGCGAGCTCACCATCGGCTCACCGCCCCATGTCGGCCCGCCGCGGCCGGGAGTGCGGTGGTCCTGAGAGGAGGCGAGCGCCCCGGTGCGTTGGGTGCCGGGGCGCTCACCGGGCAGCGTACGACGCCGGTCCGACAGCCCGCCGCGGCGTGTGAGGCGGCGTTGGTTCCGTGGGGTGTGGGTTCTGTGTATTGTCGCCAGGTCGCGCACGGTCCCCTCCAACGTGCGGGGCCCGCGTGCCCGGCGCTTCACCCCCCCGCCGCCGGGGCACCGGCCTACCTGGAGGATGCAGCGCCCCGGGGCGGATGGTGGCTTGCGGCGATGGTGGTGCCTCGTCGTGTCGAGCATCCCTGGGGTCTGCGTAGTGCGGCGGCCGGTGTCACGGTGATGGTCCGGATCTTGTGGTCGCAGTTGAAGGCGTGGTGGGGGAGTGGCCCGCTATCGTTGAGGGTGTCCTGGCGAAGAGTCAGGAAAGTGAGGCCGGGAGCCCGCACGTTGTGCGTGGTCGCCCGGCCTTTGCGCTTGTCTACCGCACCCGCGCCGCGGTGACCAGCGAGTCGATCGCGCGCCGCAGCTGCCCGCCCGCGGTGTAGGCGTAGGCGATCAGGTCCGCGGCCCACAGCAACTCGTGCGCGTGCCGGCGGTCCACCATCGCCCGCACCGTCGTGGGCGCCCCGACGTGGGCGAGGGCACCGGTGAGCGCCGCGAGATCCTGCTTGTCCTGGGCACAGGATTCGACCAGGATGCGGCGCGCCCCGAGCCCCGTACTGTGCACCGCCAACGCCGCCAGCAACCTGGGACCTGCCGGTGCGGGCGACCGGCGATCGGCGCGGTGAACAGCTGGGCCTGCCGGATCTTCCGGTGTGCGGGCGAAGGCCGCCACGATCCGCCGCCGATTCTCCGGGCGCTCGTCGCGGCGGTGCAAGCGGTCGGCGGTTGTGCGGACTCGAGCGCCCGCATCGTCGTGCGGGCCGGGAGCCGGATCCTCCGAAGGCATCACCACCGCGCAGAGCAGATAGTCCTTCGTCCTCGCCTCGTCGACGACGATCTCCCCGGTCGCCCGTTGCACCTTCTTCCTCCGGTATCCGGTCCACGGCATGGTCGCCGATCCCCGTCGCCGCTCACCGCGGCCCCTCCTGCCCCCCGACTCCGCCGGTGGTCCGCGACCCTGCCCCCGGTCCGGACCGGCTTCCGCCGAGGCCCGGTGCGCCGCGGTGGTTCTGTCGGCACGGCCCCCGCACGGCTCCTACCTGACGGGAGGCTTTCTCGGCGCGCCTGCCGGAGAATCCGCTCCTGCTTGGTTACGGTCGCGGCAGCTCACGAGTTGAGGGGCGAGAGCGCCCCGGGTCATCGAGGGGGCGCCCGGCATGGAGACCGACGAACAGCTGCACCAGTGGGCGTGGCAGCTGCGCCACGACGGCCACGACTGGAGCGAGGTCGCCACCGAACTCGGCTGCACCGAAGCCCTCGCCCGCGCCATGGCCGACCGGCACCGCCGCGACACCGAAACCCAGGCGCAGGCCGACCAGTTCTCGCTGTTCGACCTGTAATCCCCCGGCCGGATCGACGCCTCCGGTACCGCACCTGTGATACCGAGCGGGTCACGGGTGGCGTCGACCGTCGCCTGTCTGCGGCGGAGCAAGTGGCCAAGAAACAATTAGCGGAACAGATCTTGTGGGCGAGTAGCCTTACTGACGTGAGCACGATTCGGGCATTTGAGGCACGCACGGTGGCATCTGCCGTGCTGCAGCCTGAACTCTTGCGCCAAATTCGTGAAGCCCAGCAGGCTGTGTTCTCCCCAGCCTTTCGCGAAGTCCAGGACGCCGTGCATCGGGACCTAATACAGCCGACGCGCGAGACTGTCGGCGCAGTGCTGCAGGCCCGCGACACCCTCGTCCGAGCGGTTTCGCCGCACCGCATCGCGTTTGACCGAGTCCTCAAGCTTCGTAGCCAAGTCGGCGAGTGGCTGGCAAAACTCAACCCGATCCAGCAGCCGGCGAGCATTTCGGGCCTCGACGAGCACCTCGTCGGACTCCGGCGTCGTTCAATCGACGCCGACTTGGCGGCACACGTCCAGCTCCGAGCTTTGCTCGCCAGGCGCAGCCAGCAGGGCCCCCCGCCCGGTCGATTCGTCACCATGCAGCCGCAGGTCACGCGTGGACCGAGCACCCGCAAGTCGATTAATCCCTATCGACTTGCGGGCCTTGTGCGCGTCTAACCGACGACGAACACGAAGCCCGCCTCCTAGAGGAACGCTTCGTGAATACCCTGCTCAACTCTGTTCAAGACTTTTCCACTCCTCTCGTCATCCTTTGCGTGGTGCTGTTCGTCCTCATGGAGGGGCGAGCCGTCATTACCCTTCTCGCGACGTGCGCGACGTTCATCGCCTTGTTCGCGTCCGGGGAACGCGCCGATCGCGCCAGCTTGATCTTGGAGGCGCTTCTCGCCACGCTCAAGCGACTCGGCCGGGGCGGTGATCAGCGATGATCAGTCCTGCCGGTAGGCGTCGCCGAGGTCGGCCAAAGCTGTGTCCGGACGATGTGCTTCGCCGCGTCGTGACGATGCGGATCGCAGGCCGAACGCTCGAGTCGATCTGCAGCGAACTCAACAACGAAGGCATCCCCACGCCGGCCGGTAGCCCGATTTGGTACCGGTCGCACGTTCACCGGCTACTCGGCACGCGGGGGGCGAAAGAGCTTTCGGCGGAATTGACCCAGAGCCGTTCTGCCGACCAGGGGCCACTGCTCACCACCCGACAATGCGCACGACCTATCGCACTGCGCGCGAGTGCTGGCCAATTACCGCCTCGCACAAGTCGAGCCGTCCACCTGTCAAGGGACAGGAGGGCGTCCCTGTGGGCGGACAGGTGATCTCCCTGCCTGCGGACAGCTGATCTCCCTGTCCGCGGTCAGGTGATCTCACTCGATGTCAGGTCAACGGCATCACCCCGCGTCCGGCGGTGGCTTCGCTCAGCCGCAGTGAGGTGCCCTCGGTGATCACGACGTGGGCGTGGTGCAGCAGCCGGTCGACGGCGGCGGTGGCGAGGGTCTTGGGCATGATGGTGTCGAATCCGGACGGGTGGAGGTTGCTGGTCACCGCCACGCTGCGGCGTTCGTAGGCGGCGTCGACGAGGCGGTAGAACGCCTCGGCGGCGGCCTGACCGGACGGCAGCATGCCGATGTCGTCGACGACGATCAACTCGGCCCGGGTGATTCTGGTGATGGTCTTGGTGATCGACCCGTCCACCGCGGCCCGCCCGATCGCCGCGGTCAACGATTCGAGGGTGAACCACGACACCCGCATCCCGGCGTCGATCACCGCATGCGCCAACGCCTCGACGAAGTGGGTTTTGCCGGTCCCGGACGGGCCACTGACGGCGAGGTTCTCGGCGCGGTGCACCCACTCCAACGCCGCCAGGGCGCTCTGGGTGGGGGCCGGGATCGACGAATCCTCCTCGCGCCACGAGGAAAACGTCTTGCCGGCCGGCAGCCCGGCGGCTTTGCGGCGCATCGCCCTGGTGGCTTCGTCGCGGCCGCGGATCTCCTCGGTCAGCAGGACCTTGAGGACCTCGGTCGGGTCCCACCGCTGTGCTTTTGCCGTCGCCAGCACCTCGGGGGCGGCGGCGCGCAGGTAGGGCAGGCGCATGCGTTTGAGGACGGCGAGCAGATCGTCGGGCAGCGGCGGTGCGGTGGGGTTCACGAGCGGGCCTCCGTGCGGGCGGTGCCGAAGCCGGCCCAGGCTCCGGTGCCGGGCTGGACCGAATGGGTCTCGTCGGCGACGACCCGCCCGGCGCCGGTGCCGGTGTCGGTGTGGTGCGCGACGATCGCCGGCAGATCCGACTCGGCGAACCGGCCCGCTCCGGCCGCGACCGCCAGCGCCGCCGAGACGGTGTCGGCGCCGACGAACGCGGCCAGCTCCACCGCGGCGGTCATCTTCGCCCGGATCCGGGCCGCCCCGGCCGCCGAGGCGGCGATCAGCCAGGTGTGCGCGCCGGGTCCCAGATCGAGGAACCGGGCCTCGGCGGCGGAGCGGGCCCTCGGACGGGGCGGCCGCGGCGCCCCGTCCGCTTCCTGGGGGTGGTTCGGGTAGTGGGCCGGATCGATGCTCGGATTGCCCGGTGTCGAAAGACGATGGCGGGCAACCTCGCTCAGACCGCACCGACCGGTGGCCCAGTCCGGAATCCGCGGCAGGGCATCGAGGTCGGCGACCACGACGAGGTCGGCGCCGGCGGCGCGCACCCACACCTCGGCGCCGACCAGGCCCGGTGGGGTCGAATAGCGCACCGAGCCGAACCGGATCGTCTGGTCGGTGCCGACACTGCGGGTGGTCCCCAATGCGAGGGTGTGCGGGGTAGTCGGCAGGGTGTGCAGGCGGGCGCGTTCGTCGGCCAGGGCCTCGGCCGGGATGCGGGCGCTCTCCCGGTGCCGGCGGGCGTTGACCGTGACGCAGAAGCGATCACACGCGGCCTCGAGGTCGATGAACGCGGCGTACTCGGGCAGCAGGTTCGCCTCGGTGGGTACCAGATCCGCCTTGGCGATCTTGACGGTGGCTTCGCTGCCACCCTTCGATTCCGGGTCGAAGGGGATGCAGGTGTGCACGGCCATGCCGTAGTGCCGGGCCGTCTCGACGATCTGCGGGTGCCGCACCGGAATGCCGGCAACGTGGTCGATGCTGACGGTGCGGGGATTGTCGGTCAGCGCGTAGGTCGGCACCCCACCGAAGCGACGCACCGTGGCATCGAGGCACGCGATCAGCGTCGGCAACGTCTGATCCCACACCGGGATCACCACCCGGTAGCGGGACCACGCCAGCCAGGCGCAGAACAGCAGGGTCGAGCGCACGATCCCGCCCGGTCCGGGCACCTTCGGGCCGGCGCCCCAGTCGAACTGCATCCACAGTCCGGGTTCGGTGAGCCACGGCCGGTAGGTGCGCCGGTGCCCGGCCTGCCACGCCGTTTTCGCCTGCGCCACGGCCCGGCGGGTGGTGCGTTCGGTCCCGTCGAAGCCGAGCTCGACGAGTCGTTCGTGGACGATGTCGGCGCGGACCCGGCCCTTGCTGCGTTCGACCCACTCCTCGATCTTGGGGAGGTAGTCGTCGATGATGCGCGGCCGCCGCGCCGGGCCGGTCACCGGCATACCGGCGTCGCGGGCGGCGACGTAGCGTCGGACGGTTTTCGGGTCCACCCCGGCGAGTTGTGCGGCCGAGTGCGCGCTGCCGGTGGCGTCGTAGGCTTCGAGAATTTCCATGATGTCCCTGTCAGACTTCTTCATGCGTCCCTCCGGTGGGAGTCGCTCGGTGGTGGTCGAAGACCTCGAGCAAAACCCCGGAGGGGCGTCTGGTTCAGGACCGACACACCGCCGGTCCCACGGTCACGGACAGGGAGATCAGCTGTCCGTCAGCAGGGAAGAACGTGTCCGCCTACAGGGAGGTTGGCATGTCCGCTAGCACCACCCTCAACGCCGCACCGAAACTCACGACGAGGGACAAGTCGACGCGCATCGTGGTGTCGCGGGTGGGTGGTCGGGCTCGATTCCCAGTTACCTACGAATCCGAGGAGCCGGACCGAGCCCTCGCCCGGGGAAAATCTGATCGGGGCTTTGCGTGGTCGCGCCCGCTGCCGTTGACCGGAGTCGCGGCCACGTTCGGATCGCAGTCCTGTGTGATCCGTTCGACACGTGGGGATGCCGCTGTTCCGAGAGTCGCTACTGGCGTGACAAATCCGTACCAGTCGAGTCGAGTGTCGCGATCGAAGCTGGCGGCCACCTCGGATCGGCACTCGTCGCTGTGCTTCCAGTGCCGTGGGTGCGGATCGACTGCCAGCTCGGCCTTGTATTCAGCGTCCCTCTGGGCGGTCGAAACTATTCTGGTCAAGCATTCTTTCGGGCGGCCACCGGTGGGGTTGGAGTTGAAGTCGCGGATCCGCCCCGGTACATGCCCGCGGCGGTCAACCTCACCTTGGCGGCTTTCATCTGTGGCAGGGGCCGACAGCCGATCTGGATGTTTCCGCAGGCAGGTCGTCGTCAGGCAGAGCCTCGGTGCGCCTGCGGCCCACACCGAATCGAGCTCCGCTGCGCTCCGCCCTGCACAAGAGCCTGATTTGCCCTTCTGGCCTCCGATTTTGACCGGCGGTCCGCTGCGCGCAACCCCTGGGCGCTGCGCGGCCTGACGGCCCGGAAAATTCTCTCCTCCGCTGCGCTCCGGCGAGATTTTTCCGTCCCAGAGGTTGCACTCCACGGCCCTCATGCCGGTCCAAATGCTCCCTGCCAGCAGGGCAAAAGAACAGGCGGACCCGCGCCGGTTCTCACCTCGAGCAGGAAGGTCGCCATGACCCCGCCGCAGACCCCGAACTTTCCGACCTCGACCACCCGCACCACCGTCCTGATCGCCGGAGCGTCGCAGGAGGTGCGCCTGGATGTGACCAGCGCGCTGACCGCGGCCGCGGCGGTGTTCGCCACCATCGGCGCGGTGCGGATGGTCTTCACCGACCCGGCGGTGGCCCGGGGCGTGGTCACGGCGTTGCGCCGTCCCGCCACCGGCGGGTTCCTCCTGGCCCTGCCCGAGCAGTTCCTGCTGCGCCCGGACCGGTTCACCGCCGACGAGCACCTGGTGACGGTGCACTGGGCCCAGATGCCCACGTCCAAGATCACCCCCGGCGGGGCGTTCGATCCGCAGCGTCGCCGTCACATCCACTGGGTCGACGTCGAGGCCGGGCCGCTGGTCTTCCGGTTCTTCGACAAGGCCGGACACGCCGCGTTCGTCGCCGAGATCGCCCGCACGGTGCAGGTGGCCCGGTCGGTGCTGCTCCCGGCCGACGAGAAGGCCCTCGCCCTGGGCGGCCGCGGGTAACGCCGAAGGTTGTCCACACCGGGCCCGGTTGTCCACAGGCAGCCGGGCCCGGTGCCGTATTCGGTCCGGTGGCGGTCACCGGGGCGGGGCACACTGGCATCCACCCCACCTTGCACCGACCGGGAACGAGGAACCGCTCATGCACACCTGGACCGTCACCTGCGATCCGGCCGTTGCCGAGGAATCCGGCACCGCCGCCACCGAACTCGACGCCGTCGTGGCCGGCACCGCCGCGCTGCGCCGCCTCCTGCGCGCCACCCACCAGATGGGGCAGGACTCACCGTTCGTGCAGCTGAGCATCGACACCCGTCCCCGGATCGGGATCGGGATCGGTGCGGACGGCCCCGACACGGTGTTCGAGTGGATCGACGACTACGCATACGAGGCCACCCTGGCGGCCGCGGTCGACGACAGCATCCTCGCCCGCACCCACCTGGGGGCGAGCTGACCCGTACCCCGCACCGACGTCGAAGAGGGATCCGATGAGCAGGTACTACCAGCGCGGGCACACCGCCGGGTACGCGGCCGCGGTCGAGCGCGAGCACACCGGCGACGTCACCGCCGCCGACGCCGACCAGGGCGCGACCTGGTTCACCACGCCTGCTGCTGAGCGCCTCGACGAGGATGCAGCCGCCGAATACGAACGCGGCTTTCTCGCCGGCTGGGCCGAGTACCTGGGCAACCGCCATTGACCTAACGGCGGGAAGCCCGCATGCCACCGAATAAATACCGAAGGAGACGGAATTTCAAAAAATACAGAACTCCATGAAGGACACTGCACTTAACATCAGCCTCGAACAGAACACCACCGGTCATGCCCGCTATGTGACGGCGCTGCCGGAGTGGAGACCCAGCGCAGGTTGATAGCTCCGCTATGCGAACTCTGGCGGGAGGTTCGTTTCGGCTTACTGAAGAGTGTGTGGGGGCTTGGGGAGTGCTGGCTCATCGGCTGAGGAGGCGGAAACTACCTGGTGAGAGCATGTCCCGGAGGAGCGCAAGTAATGACTTGGCCGGGTCTTGCGAATGTATGGTCGGTGTCGCTTGCTACGGTCCATCATCGGTGTCAGCCCGTGTCGAAGGGGCACGGCGCTACTGTCCCGGGCGGTATCTCCGGCGTAGGAAGGGGTGCGGGATGGTTGGCTTACTCGATGTGATTAATTCGGGTCACTCCCACGTGCATGAGCTTGACGACCCAGCGCTACTTCGCCGCCAAGTCGATAAGTTGATGACAGTGCGTCGTGAACGCTTCGACGGATTCAGCATGTGGGCAGCTACCGCTCCTGCGGAGCGACTAATCGGTGCGGCCATGATGCTCGACCCGACTGTTCGCGCTGATGGTGTAGGTGACACCGTTATTGTTGGCGTGAACATCGCGAGCGGTACACAGATCGCTCGGGCGGCAACTGGCCTACGCGAGGCCGGCAATGATGGAGTCCTCATTGGGATAGTGCTCAACGCTTTGATCCCAGAATGGCGCGAGAGCCCTGGTGAGTGGACCGTTCCTGAGGTAGACGCTCTCTTTGTGCTGGGCGGGCCGGAAGACTTATCAGGATTTGGGAAGTTGGCTCAACGCTGCGAGCGTCGCGTCGGCCTTGCTCTTTAGTAGGCCTTTCGCGGTGGCTTCTAATTCGGGGTACGGCACATCGGAAGACTTGGCCAGCGCCTTCGGATCACCCGTGGCGACTGGCGACTTAAGGTGCTCACGCAGGACGTAGAGGGCGGCCCCTTCGGCGTGCGCACGGGAGAACGCCGCCTTGTTTCGTCTAGGGACCGGTGTTGTGCCGGCAATGCGGATTGCTGCTGCGCTGAATCTCAGCCCGGGGAGCTTCGCAAGTAATAGCCTGGCCAGATCGACGGCCTGCTCTGAGGCTTCGTGGGAGTTTGTCCTCACTTCGAAGCTATCGACAATTATCGGATCTTCAAATGTGCCGTCAGCTATGACGCCGTGCAGCTTGGGCGCACCACCGCCGGGGACTACGCAAATACCCAAGACTGCCACCGGCGAATCGTAACCTAATCAGGTGCCTACACAGGGTCTGCCGAAGTTCCCCGCTGGGACCGTCATCAATAGCCGTTACGAGCTTCGAGGCAAGCTTGGCAGTGACGGAAACGTCTACGAGGCGCATGATGGTCACTTCGACAAGATGGTTGCGGTAAAGCTCCTTGACCCCGGGGAGGATGAGTCGTCGCGGACCTGGGACGAAGCTCAGCGGCTCGAAGGACTGAAAAGCCGGTGCCTGCTGGATGTCCTCAACGCCGACGTCGACGGCCCAAGTGACATCCGATTCATCGTGACGCCCCTGGTTTCTGACGGAGATCTGGAATCCTTGGCTAAGCCTCGATCCACCGATGAGCCTTCGGCGGGTGGCGTCGGCGTGATGGGCGCGGCGTGATCGGCTGCGGGCAGGGGTGAGTTCCGGGCGTCTCATCCCGGTTGTCCACTTCGTTCTCGGTCGTGCCGCTGGTGGCGGCGGTGGTCAGCTGGCCGCGGCCGGTGGTGGTGGTGCGTGCGTCGCGGTGAAGAGTCGGTCGAACGCGGTCTGCCAGGGCCAGGCGTCCGGCAGGTGCAGGATGATGCGGCGCGCCGTCCGTGCCAGTCGTGCCGGCACTGAGATGAGGGTGCGGCGAATCGTCGCGGTCGTTGCCCGGGCGAGCCGCCCGCCTCGGTCGGCGATGAGTCCAGCGGCGCGAGTGAGGTTGAATGCGATCACGGCGAGGACGAGCCATGCGCTGTTCGCGGTGAACACTCCCGAGGGCAGGTGAGCGAGCGGGCCCGCCTTCAGGTCGGCGTGAACTTGCTCGATGATCGCGTGCCCGCGGTGGGTCTTGTCCGCCGCGACGGTTCCCATTGTCTGCTTGTCGGTGGTGGTGAAGAACGCGTGGTGCCGGTAGCTGTCGAACAAGGTCGGCTGCTCGACCTGCTTGGGGTTCAGGTCTGGGATCCGTCGGACCACCAGTCGTCCTTCAACCCGTTCGGCGATCTTCCGGGAACGGAACGCGACGAAGGGCACCTCGGCGACCTCGGCCTTCGAGATCCACCGGCCCGTGACCTCGTCACGGATCGCGTTCGGGTACTCGATCGTCTCCCACCCGTCCTCGGGGATCGTCGCGATCGCCGTCTTCACCGCGGGGTCCATCCGAACGGTGATGGACACGTCCGCGCCGGCCTTGATCGCGGTGCCGATGGTGGCGTGGCCGTAGAACGCGGAGTCCGCCCGCAGCAACGGCCGAACACTGCTGCCCAGGTCCATGCGGCGAAGCGTGGCGAGGGTGTCGGCGACGATCCTGGCCGCGCCTTTCGGGGAACCGGTCTTCCCCTGCCGCAACCGCTGGGCGAGGATCACCGGCGCTGAGGTCGTCGTCGACGCTGTCGCGACGAGGGCGTTGAGGCCGCGGACGCCGGAGTACCCGAACGACGCTCCCTGCTTCTGGTACCCGTGGACCTCGATGATCGTGTCGTCCACGTCGACCATCACCCGCTCACCGTCCCGGATCTGCAGCAGCGGCGCGGCCGATGCGAGGTTCACCAGCGTCCGTGAGGCGACGGCATCGAGCTGGCGGACGTGCCCGAACCGGAACTCCCGCAGGAACGAGCCCAGCGTCGACGGTGCATACGTCCGATCGAACAACCGGCCCATCCCGCCATGACGCAGCAGATTCATGTCGTCGATCGAGTCCGCGCCAGCGAGCATCCCCGCGACCAGCGCCATCACCTTGCCGCCGGCGTTCGCACCCTTGTCCGTCGGGACGCTCAATCGCGACTGCGCGAGCTCATCAAGCCCCGCAGAACGGGCAAGACGGAGCATCGGGACCAGCCCCGCGACCGACACGAGATTCGGATCATCGAACACAGCCGACACGGCAACGGGAGCATGCTTGAATTGCACCTACGAGATGCCTCTCAGACTCGGGAAATAGGACCTTAGACAAGCTCTATTCTTCCTGGTCAGAGGGGCATTTCTGCGTTACGACGCCAACTCAGCAAGCCTCCCCATCGGTGGATCGAGGCTAAGGGAGTAGGGCTTGGACTTCACCGGGCCGCGCGCGTGATGCGACATGTGGCGGCCGGTATTGATCGAATCCATGCAGCGGGCATGATTCACCGCGACATCAAGCCGGGAAATGTACTCGTGGACGGTGACGACGTGCGCGTCTCTGATCTCGGTTACTGCGCGATCCTGGACGACCACGGGACGGCATCGCCGAACGGCACGTGGCAGACGGTTGCGCCAGAAGCGGCCTCGGGGAACAGATGCTCGATAGCGTCTGATGTCTATTCGCTTGGCGCGACAGCCTTCTTCACCTATAGCGGCGAGTACCCAGTTTCGACCTACATGGGACTGGAAGACCAGGTGGCGCGAATTAAGGCGGGCCACCTTCGGGAGCTTCGCGACCTTGCTCCACACGTTCCTCAGTCGGTTGCGAATGTTATTCGGAAGGCGCTTCAGTTAGATCCTAAGGATCGGCACCAGTCGGCTGACGAGTTCGGTAACGCTCTTGTCGGCGCGATGGAGGGGCGGCGCGACTGGTCAAGGATTAGCCATGCAGGCCATGTGCTCTGCGTCCGTGGTGAGCGGTTTAAGACGAAAGCTAGCGTGGTCATCTGTGGTGAGCCTGATGGTCCGAATGTGCGTCTGATCGCCCGTCACCAGGCTTCGAATCGGCGCGTGCAGGGGCTCAGTGACCGTGTGGTTCCCCATGATCGCGTGCCAACAGAGCTCCGCACGATCGTGGCTACTTTGAGCTAACCGCCCCCCGTAGCGTGATCTTTAGCCTGCGGGGGCGGACACCGGCCGGTTCCTGCGCGTCGGTTCTGACGCGTTTGCTCACGTGCGGCGCGGTGCGGTGCGAATCGGGAAGGGTGCGAGCCAGTGTGAGTTCTCTTCCAATCTTCACTGATGCAGGAGCTTGGCGTGCGGTTTCCCGCCCGACCTGTCCCCGACGAAGTCTAAGCAAGCCGTCCTGATCCTTCGATATCCCACACATCGTGGCCATCCGTCAATGCCGCAGCCGGCGGAGACGTAGACGTGGCGCCGCACTTGAACGAGGACCTGGGGAACGTGACGCTCTCGACGAGGATTTCCGGTGCCATTCAACCTCGATCCACCGATGGGGAGGCTTGCTGAGTTGGCGTCGTAACGCAGAAATGCCCCTCTGACCAGGAAGAATAGAGCTTGTCTAAGGTCCTATTTCCCGAGTCTGAGAGGCATCTCGTAGGTGCAATTCAAGCATGCTCCCGTTGCCGTGTCGGCTGTGTTCGATGATCCGAATCTCGTGTCGGTCGCGGGGCTGGTCCCGATGCTCCGTCTTGCCCGTTCTGCGGGGCTTGATGAGCTCGCGCAGTCGCGATTGAGCGTCCCGACGGACAAGGGTGCGAACGCCGGCGGCAAGGTGATGGCGCTGGTCGCGGGGATGCTCGCTGGCGCGGACTCGATCGACGACATGAATCTGCTGCGTCATGGCGGGATGGGCCGGTTGTTCGATCGGACGTATGCACCGTCGACGCTGGGCTCGTTCCTGCGGGAGTTCCGGTTCGGGCACGTCCGCCAGCTCGATGCCGTCGCCTCACGGACGCTGGTGAACCTCGCATCGGCCGCGCCGCTGCTGCAGATCCGGGACGGTGAGCGGGTGATGGTCGACGTGGACGACACGATCATCGAGGTCCACGGGTACCAGAAGCAGGGAGCGTCGTTCGGGTACTCCGGCGTCCGCGGCCTCAACGCCCTCGTCGCGACAGCGTCGACGACGACCTCAGCGCCGGTGATCCTCGCCCAGCGGTTGCGGCAGGGGAAGACCGGTTCCCCGAAAGGCGCGGCCAGGATCGTCGCCGACACCCTCGCCACGCTTCGCCGCATGGACCTGGGCAGCAGTGTTCGGCCGTTGCTGCGGGCGGACTCCGCGTTCTACGGCCACGCCACCATCGGCACCGCGATCAAGGCCGGCGCGGACGTGTCCATCACCGTTCGGATGGACCCCGCGGTGAAGACGGCGATCGCGACGATCCCCGAGGACGGGTGGGAGACGATCGAGTACCCGAACGCGATCCGTGACGAGGTCACGGGCCGGTGGATCTCGAAGGCCGAGGTCGCCGAGGTGCCCTTCGTCGCGTTCCGTTCCCGGAAGATCGCCGAACGGGTTGAAGGACGACTGGTGGTCCGACGGATCCCAGACCTGAACCCCAAGCAGGTCGAGCAGCCGACCTTGTTCGACAGCTACCGGCACCACGCGTTCTTCACCACCACCGACAAGCAGACAATGGGAACCGTCGCGGCGGACAAGACCCACCGCGGGCACGCGATCATCGAGCAAGTTCACGCCGACCTGAAGGCGGGCCCGCTCGCTCACCTGCCCTCGGGAGTGTTCACCGCGAACAGCGCATGGCTCGTCCTCGCCGTGATCGCATTCAACCTCACTCGCGCCGCTGGACTCATCGCCGACCGAGGCGGGCGGCTCGCCCGGGCAACGACCGCGACGATTCGCCGCACCCTCATCTCAGTGCCGGCACGACTGGCACGGACGGCGCGCCGCATCATCCTGCACCTGCCGGACGCCTGGCCCTGGCAGACCGCGTTCGACCGACTCTTCACCGCGACGCACGCACCACCACCACCGGCCGCGGCCAGCTGACCACCGCCGCCACCAGCGGCACGACCGAGAACGAAGTGGACAACCGGGATGAGACGCCCGGAACTCACCCCTGCCCGCAGCCGATCACGCCGCGCCCATCACGCCGACGCCACCCGCCGAAGGCTCATCGGTGGATCGAGGTTCAATCTGAGGCACGAGTAGGGCCCTGAGCTTCGTTCCTCAGAAATGTGGCACGACGGCTCGTTGATGTTCGTGCCAGGTTCTTTAGGCACTTGGACGTCGGGCGGTGACGATGATCTCCGAAAACACGCAGGTAGATCGACGGTCCGACTCAACTTGATGGCACATACGCTGCATTTGCCTCAGGTGCTCTGGTGTGAGACGACACGAAAGTGTCAGTAGGTAGTCGACACGAGAATGTCAGCACTTCTGGTCTTCTTACCGACCGGTACGTGGTCGAATTTTCGGAGGACGTGGTCGACGGGCTCACGGTGTTGGGATGCGGCCCGGGGATTGCTGGAGGCTGTTGCCGTGGTCGACGCGAGCGTGCGGGCCCTGCGGCAAGCTGCGATGGACCGGTTGGCGCAACTCGATGCGTCCGATGCGTTGTCCAGCGATCACGTCCGGTTGACCTCGCAGACTCTGGGTGTCGCCGAGCGGACGGTGTGGCGGTGGCTGGCGGCACGCCGTGCGAAATCGGTTCCGGCGCAGCGTCCTCGGTTTCGTATCGACGACCGGCTTCGGGTGCGGCTGGCCTATTGGCGGGGCAACGCGGCAGCGGTGCATCGGGAGCTGGTCACCGAGGCCGAGCACGGTGGTCCGCCGGCGCCGGATCTGCGGACGGTGCAGCGCGCGATCAAGCGGGATCTGACGGCGGGGGAGTTGGCGGGGCTGCGCGGCGGTGAGCGCGAACGCCGGAAGTTCGATGTGTTCCTGCAGCGCCCGGCGTCGTTCCGGAACGCGGCGTGGGAGGGCGACCACGTCGAGGCTGCCGTGCAGGTCGAGGTCGACGGGCGACTGGTCAAGCCGTGGGTGACCTGGTTCGTCGACGCCGCGCACGACGTGATCCTCGGCGTGGCGGTCACACCGCAGACGCCGAGCCGCGAGAGCATCCTGACGGCGTTACGGGCGTCGATCGCGCGCAGTGAGCCGTACGGTCCGGCCGGTGGCCTGCCCGCCGTGGTGCGCATCGACCGGGGCAAGGATTTCCTGTCGCGCACCGTGGGGGAGGCGCTGGGCGCGTTCGCGGTGCGCGTTGTCGATCTGCCGGGCTACACCCCGCACCTGAAGGGCACGGTGGAAACGATCAACGGCGCCGTCGATCGGATGCTGTTCGCGGGTTTGCCGCGCTACACCCACCGCCAGACCCAACGCAGCGGGATGTCGATCGATCCGGACCAGCCCGCGTTAACGTTCGGGGCGTTCGTCGCCGAGCTGCTGGCGTGGGTGCAGTGGTGGAACCGTGAGCACACCCTCGCCGAACTCGGAGACCGCACCCCGTTGGGGTCGTGGCTGGAAGATCCGACACCGATCCACGACGTCGACGAGACCCGATTGTGGATGTTCACCCTCGAAGACGACCGACGCCGACGCACGATCACGACCAAGGGCATCGGGTTCGGTCGTGGCCGCCACTATGTCGCGGACTGGATGGTGGGGCGGGTCGGCACCGCAGTGCGGCTGCGGTACATGCCGCATCACGACCACGAGGTGGAGGTCTTCGATGCCCGCACCGGTGTCCACTTGGGCACCGCCGAGCTGGCCGACCGAGCCTCGGAAGCCACCAAGGCCGCGGTCCGGCGCACCCGCAACCGCACGGCTCGGCGGCTGCGAGCGGATCTGGCGGCAGCCGAACGTGCCCGACGAGTCCGCTACGCCGCCACGACCACACCGGACCCGGCCCGGCGACTCGATGCGATGACCACCGCCGAAGCCGAGCGTGAGCGCGGCGACGAGCAGGACGCGGACCTGGCGCGGTGGGCGCGTCCCGATCTGATTCCGTTGCCGCCGCCGGCACCGGGATGGGTGCTGCCGATCGATCCGGATGACGGACACCGCCGTGGCGGAGAAAGCGGGGAACCGTCGTGACTGGACCTGGGAGCCCGGGAGGGGACATCGGCGTTCCCGGCGACCATTTCCTCGGCCTGGCCGGTGCGCACATCGTGGCCACCGACGCGTTGCTGCTGATGAAGGACAACCTCACCGACGTCATCGAGGCCAAGGCGATGATGTGCGTGCACGGCGACGCAGGAGTCGGAAAGACGCTGTCGGTCAACGCCACGCTCCGCGAGCTCGCCCCGGATACGGTGTGCCGGGTGCAGTTCCGGGCGCGGCCGACACCGCGCGATATCCGGCACACGCTGTTCGATGCGCTCGCCGTCGGCGGTGCGCCCCCGTCGAAGCCGATCGAGTTCGATCGGGTGCTCAAGGACGTGCTGGCCGAGCGGTTCCGGGTCCTGGTCTGCGACGAGGCACAGTGGATGTCACGGGAATGCTTCGAGTACTGGCGGCACCTGTGGGACGACCTGCGCACCGACATCGCGATCGTGTTCGTCGGGGGTGGGGACTGCTACCAGGTGCTTTCCCGCGAACCGATGCTCAGCTCGCGGGTCTATGTGTGGCAGGAGTTCCGGCGCATGACCCCGGAACAGGTGCTGCGGGTGATCCCTGCGTTCCATGCGGTCTGGCAGAACACCGATCCGGATCTCATCTCCTTCGCCGATGCGCACGCCGGGCACGGCAACTTCCGGTCCTGGGCCAAACTCACCGCGCATACCGTCCGCGCGCTGCAGCGCCTCGACCGCGACCGGATCGACCAGGAGGTGATGGGCTGGGTGTTCGCGAAAGTCTCCGGTCGCAGCGGGTGAGGTCGGTGACCGACAGCGGGGTCGACGACGATGCCCTCGTCCCGGTCACGGTGCTGCTCGACCGCGAGGACGACGCCCACCTCACCCACACCCTGCTGCGGGCCCACACTCTCGCGTCCGCAGTGGTGACCGTGCACCCCACCCCCGGCGCCTCGACCGCGGCCGCGCTGGCCGACGACCTGCTGCTCGCGCTCGGGCACTCGCTCGATCGGGCCGGGGCCGACGGCGCCAGCGGCCCGGACTCGGTGTGGCGGGCGGTGACCGCCTGGATCCGTGGCGACGAGATCCGGCACCTGATCGTGCTGCGCGCCCACCGGCTGTCGGCCGCTCAGCATGCCCGACTGTTTCGGCTCCGCCACGACGCCGGTGTGCACCTGGTGCTCGTCTGGCACTCCCGCGACCCGCTCGCACCCCGCCTCGCGATGCCGGCCGGGGTGCGCCCACACATCACCGACGACCTGGTCGCCCTCACCGGCCGTCTCCCTCCGCCGCGCCGCGACACCCCCGCACCGACGGACGCGGCGGAACTGCCCGCAGTGCCCGACAGCGACTGCGCCACCTTCCTCCCCGCGGCCGCGGCCGCACTCTCGCGCGCCGACTACACCCGCGTCGCCGCGGTCTACCACCAGGCTGCCGAGACGACCAGTCGACGGCTCACCGCCTGCGGCCGGGACCCCGACCTGGCCCGGCGGATGCTCGGCTACCTGCCCGCGCTCCGGTCCCACCTGCGCACGCTCTACGGCACGATCCCGCCCGGTCGGATCCACTACTGGCATGCCGCCGTCGGCCTGAGCAGGCTTCTCGGTGATCTCGTGGCCGACAGCCCCGGCCGCAACTACACCCTCACCCGGCTCCGCGGCGCCCAAGCCGCGTTCGAGCGGCACGGTGTGCCGCTGGTGTTGCCGCCGCACCTGAACCACATGGTCGGCGTGGGGCTGACCACCACCCCGATCACCGAGCAGATCATCACCCGGATCCGGACCCAGGTCGCCAACCCGGCACACGCCGCCGCACTGGCCACCCTGTTGTTCACCGGCACCACCTACCGGGAGCTGAACTTTCTCCCGCGGCGCGCCCTCATCGGCGACACCTTGGTCTTTCCCGGCACCCGCCGGGTCGACCACCCGGCCGACCTGCGAGTCTGGGTGATCCCACCACCGGCGCGACCCCTGCTGCACGCCGCCGCGCTCTTCCAGGAAGCACGCACCGTACCCACCGCTCGGTTGTTCGCCGACGCGATCGGACCGGTCGGCAGACTGAACCGGACCGCCCGGGTCTGCAGGGCACGACTTCCGGGTCTGCACCCCTGGCGCGAGGGATGGATACGCCACATCGCCGCCCTCAACCTCGACCCCGGCCAGCCCTGAGCCGCGTCCTGTCGCCCGGACGCTCCGTCCGACCAGCCTCCTTGCCGCCATCACCCCAGGTGAAAGCGCCGAGAACTCTCTGTCGCGTCCACTGACATCCGATGTCGCCTGCCGCTGACATCCACTGTCGTTTTCCCAGCTCGGGCCACTGACATTCCGGCGTCGCCTCTCATCAGATGTTCTGGCAATGCTTCGGATCGAATGGCACAGGACACCACAAATGGGATTAATACGACAAATCAGTCACCTGGGGCTATGTCACTCCTGGTTTGTGCGGAGTCGGTGACGAAAATTGCCATTAGCGCACCATCTCCCCCGAAACCCCTGCTGAGCGCGTTTTCCGGTGAGAACCTGTCCGAACGGGACGGTAGGCTCCGTGTTCGTGCCCGATGACAGATGGACGGCATCGTCTCAGCTCGCCTCGGACGTTGCCGAACTGTTCTGTCCGGGATCGTCGTGGGGGTGGCGCCGCGCATTCACCGCCTGGGCGGCGATGATCACTGCTGCCACCGCGGTGGTGATCGCCACCGTGAACCAGTCGCTGCGTGCTTTCATCATGACGAACGGCACGAGCACGAGCACATCAAGTGCGATGGCCACCGCCGGAATCCACACGGTGAACTCGACCCGGTGGCGCAGTCGGCGGATCATTCCCCAGTGGATGGCGATGTCCATCGACAGATAGAGCATCGCTCCGAGCGCCGCGATCCGGCTCAGGTCGAACAGGCTCGCCGTCACCAGTGCCAACGCTGCGGTGATGAGCAGAGACTGCCGGTTGAGCGACACCGGCACACCCGGGACTTGTTTCATCTCGCGCAGCATGTCGTACAACCTGGAGACGGAGAACAGGCTCGCCACCAGACCCGACAACGTTGCTACAACGGCCACTGCCACCGTCAACCACACCCCCCACGAACCGAACAAGGGTTCGGCGGCCTCGGCGAGGGCGTAGTCGCGGGCGGCGAGGATCTGCGGAACCGACAGGCTCCCGACGACGGCGACGGTCAACAACAGGTAGATCACGGTGCATACCGCGATCGCGATCACGATCGAGCGAGCGATATTGCGCTCGGGATGGCGGATGTCCGCACCCTGATTGGTGATAGTGGTAAAGCCCTTGTAGGCCAGGATGCACAGGGTTGTGCCGGCCAGAAATCCCCACAGTCCACTATCCGGCGGCGCTCCGCCGGGACGTCCCACCAGCGCATCCGACAGCGCCGACATCCCGGTGGCGATGATTCCGGCCACCGCCAGCACGCCGATACCGGCGATCTTGAGCGCTGCGGTGACCGTGGCCGAGCCTTCCACCCATCGGTTACCCACCAGATTGACGACCGTCGCCGCCACGATCGCCGTCACGGCGAGCACCGGCACCCACACCGGGGAGTTCTGCATCCCGAACGGGCGCAGCAGATAGGTACCGAACGTTCGAGCCAGCAAACTCTCGGCCAGGATCATCGAGACGTACATGAACAACGAGAACGACCCGGCAATCACCCCGGGACCGTAGGCGGCGGTGAGGATCATCGCGATTCCTCCCGAGGAGGGATCGGTACTCGAATAGCGCACATAGGAATACGCACTGAATGCCACCACGACCGCGCCGGCGACGAACGCCCACGGTATCGCGGAGCCGGCCAGTTCGGCGACCTGACCGACCAGGGCGAAGATGCCCGCCCCGATCATCACGCCGGTGCCCAGCGCGATCGAGCCGATCAGCGACAGTTTCTTGGTCTCGCCGGTGCTGGAAGACATCACAGATCCCCTCCGTTCCGCGTGCGCGCCTCCGGTGCGGAGATCGCCCGCTGTGCCCGTCGCACCACAGGCCGATCCGCTCTCGCGGCTGCGCCCACGGTGCCCCGATGACTCGACACTCGATCCGGATACACGAGCGCCGTCCTAGCGAAACCTTCGGCTCGGCAATCGCCTTCACGACGACCAGGGTGTTTGGGCTTCTCGCGTGTGGCCCGTAGGGTGCAGGCCCATGGCACTACCCTCCTTCGACATCGATACCCGCATGGCCTATCACGTTGCGCAACAAAATATTTTGCAACGACTCGACGCCGGCGCCGACATCGACGACGTGCGTGCACAGTGGCGGCAGACCATCGACCGCATCATCGACCACCGGATCGCCGGCGAGGATGCACTGGTATTCGTCCGAGCTCCCGAACTGGGTGCCGACCGTTAGACCTCACGGTGCGTCGGAGATCGGCGGCCGATGGGGCAGACGCACTACGTGCAGGAAGAAGTTGTCGATCGTGCGGATCACGCCCGCGAACTGATCGAAGTCGACGGGTTTGGTGATGTAGGCGTTGGCGTGCAGCCGGTAGCTGCGTAGCAGGTCTTCTTCGGCTGTGGAGGAGGTCAACACCACCACGGGGATGGCAGACAGTTCCGGGTCGGCCTTGATCCGGGCTAATACCTCGCGGCCGTCGAGACGGGGCAGATTCAGATCGAGCAGGATCAGATCCGGGCCGGGTGCCTCCCTGTACGGGCCCTGCCGGTACAGGAATTGCAGGGCCTGCTCGCCGGTACGCACCACGTGCACGACGTTGGTGATCTTGTGGTCGGCGAAGGCTTCCCGGGTCATCAACTCGTCTTCGGGATCGTCTTCGACGAGTAGAACGACGATGGGATCGGCAGGATCGGTCATCGTCTCTGCCTTCCGGTGGGGAGGACACGGCAGGGTGCACGCACGCGGTCGACGGTACGTCACCGCCGGTGCACCTGTCTTGAGTGCCCATCCCGGTGAAGACACCAATTGCGGCAATCGGGCGCGAGCGCGAGCGTTGGCTGTGTCAGACTGCGGGCATGGCTGTCGATCCGCGGGGTGCCGACCTGAAACGATTTCTTGCCGAGGATCCCGGTGGGCCGGTGGTGATGCTGAATCTGTTGCGTTTCGCCGACGGCGGACGGGAACTCTACGACCGGTACGCCGCGGCGCTGCACGAGAGGTTTCTGCCACGCTACGGCGGGGAGGTCCTCTACGCCGGGGACGGCTCGACCGCGCTGGTCGCCGAGTCGGGCCAGCAGTGGGATGCGGTGCTGCTGGTGCGCTATCCCTCCCGCAGCGCGTTTTCACAGATGGTCGCCGACCCCGACTACCAGCAGGTGACCACCTGGCGCACCGAGGCACTGACCGAAGCGGTGCTGCAGGCCACCGTGCCGTGGCCCGAGCGCTCCTGACCAGCAGCGCTCCTGAGCAGCAGTGACCCCCACCGTCCGGCTCGGCCCGGCAGCCTTCGTCGTGCAGCTGCCGGACGGCACCGACCCGTCGGGGCACCGTGATGGGCGAGGAGTGGCGCGCGGTCATCGGTGCGCACCGCCGAACCGCACACCACCCCCGCACAGCCCATTGTTACCCGCTGTCCACAGCGGTGTCCGGTGAACGACCCCACCTGACCTTTCGATTCTCCTGGGCTGGTCCACCGCGGCGGCACTTCCGGGCACCGAAAAATCTGTACGACATGTTGAGAGTGTGCTTGTTCGGGTACGCGACAGACGAAGCGGAACTTGCTGTTCCGTGAGAATCCGTCACCCGAGGAAAGGAGCACTGTCATGGGCACTGCAGCGAGCATGCTCGAGAGCTACCCGAAGAATGTGGGCGACATCGACACGGGCGTGTTGGCCGCCTGCATCGAGGCGTGTACCGACTGCGCGCAGACGTGCACCGCCTGCGCCGATGCGTGCCTGGCCGAGGACACCGTCGCCGACCTGACCGCCTGTATCCGCACCGACCTCGACTGCGCCGACCTGTGTGCGGCGACCGCCCGGATCCTCTCGCGTCAGACCGGTAACAATGCGACGGTCACCAAGGCGATGGTCGAGGCCTGCGCCACCGCCTGCCGGGTGTGTGGCGACGAATGCGACCGGCACAGTTCCCATCACGAGCACTGCCGGATCTGCGCCGAGGCGTGCCGGCGCTGTGAGCAGGCCTGCCGCGATCTGCTCGCCGCCCTCGACTGACCTGCTCACGCAGCATCGCCGGCGCCGGGTCACCGTGGTGTGGTCCGGTGCCGGTGGTCGGCGGCGTAGGCAGCGCAGATTTGTTCGATCGATCCTCCGGTGTGCAGATAGCGGCTATCGAGATAGCTGGTGAGCGACCCGAGTTGCTGCTCGAGCCGCACTGCGGCGCGGCGCACCTCCATCGCCGTCGATGCCTCCCCGGCCCGAACCAGAGAGGGAGCGTGCCCGAGCATCGCGGCCAGGGACCGATCGGAGTTGGCGTCGCGGAAGAAGTACGTTTCGCCGTACTGCCGCAGATCGAACTCCACGGTGGTCAACGCCTCGGTGAGCCCGTCGAGTAGCGCGCACGCGATGCTCGCCTCTCCACGGCGGGCAACCTCGGTCGAATCGGTCGAGATCAGCAGATGCACGGTCCGGGCAGCGGCGCGGCGGCGGATCAGCGCCGGATAGATCTGCAGGATCCACGAGATCGCCGCGGTGAACAGCACGAACCCGATCAACGCCTGCACCGGGAGCAGCAGCCGCAGCACCGGATAGACGGGAGTGATGTCGCCGTAGCCGAGGGTGGCCACGGTCACCAGCGACAGATACAGCGACGCCACCGCATCGGATGACGACTGCGGCTGCAGCGCAGAGGCGAAGAAGAAACCGCCCGGCATGTGCGGAAGGTAGATCAGCGCCCACCCGGTCACGATCAGCGCCGCCCACAGCAACACCGCGGCGATCATGCCCAGCGGTCCGGCCGAGCCGAGCGCCCGACCGTGCCGGCGGATCCTGCCGGCGACCCACCAGATACCCCGGAACACCCCTCGGCTCAGCGTGCCCAGCCCGTGCGGATGCCACAAGGTCGCATAGATATCCCGCAGCGCCACCGCGACGAGCGTCGCGCCGAGCACGCTGAAGATCCACGTCACTGGCGCCGACCTTCGGGTGTTGTCCTACGCCGATCGAGGAGCTCGAGGAAGCGGTGTCCACGATGCGATCGCTCGATCGGGTCCGGGCACGTCGTAGTCGGCGTCTGCATGGGCGGCGCGTACCCGCCTCGCCGTACGCCCAACCGCTCGTCTCCGGCGGCCCGCGTAAACCGACGTTCTCAATGGACGTCGGCCCCGCGCGAACGGTTCTCACTGCTACACGTCCGGACGTAGAGGTTGCGCCCGGCTGCGGCGGTGAGACCGAACGCCACTGTGCTCGCGGTCAGCACGAGCGTACCGGCGCCGAGCACGGCGTCGTCGACGCCGAGACGTTCGGCTTCCATCGTCAGATAGAAGAATGCGGATACCCCCACAGGCCCGAACCAGCCGAGATACACCGCGTCGCGCAGCGGTAGGTGCAGTGGCCGTCGCAACAACAGCACGATCGGGATCCGCCGCAGAAGCAGGACAGCGACCATCAAGGCGGGCGCTTTCCAGCCCAGCTCGGCCCATTGCTGCCACGGCAGGGCGGCGCCGAGCAGGAAGAACAACGGCAGGACTGCGAACCTGTTGACGGCCTCGTCGATCTCGACTTCGGAAGTCCGTTCGGCGCCGGTGCCGACGGCGTTGAAGGCCAGGCCGCCGACGAATACGGCGAGCACCCCGTCGACGTGCAGCAGACCGGCCACGCCGAGGATGCCCAGGGCAAGCACAACGGTGAATAACAGGGCCGGGCCGTGTGCGGTGGCGCCGTGCTTGTCACCCAGTCGCAGTGCTGCACCGCCGACGACGCCGAGGAGTGCGCCGGCGACCAGGGCGCCGAGGACCTGCCACAGTGATTCGGTGACCGCCGCACCGGCGCTGAGTGGGCCGGCGACCGCGATCGCGGCGACCACCAGTGGCAGCGCCAGGCCGTCGTTCGCGGCGGATTCGAGCGAGAGCAGCTGTCGGTCCCGGGCGGGAAGGTCACGTTCTGCAAGATCGCCGGTGACCACACTCGAGGCCAGCACCGGATCGGTGGGACAGATCGCGGTGCCGAACAGCAGCGCCGCGGCCAACGGTAAACCGGCCATCGCCCATCCGAGTCCGGCCGAGATCGCCGCCATCGCGGGCATGACGATCAACAGCAACACGGCCAGTGCGCGGCGGTGGCGACGCACCGCGGCGATGGGATAACGCAACGCAACCGCCATGACGGACACGGCCAGCAGGATCCGGGCGAGTTCATGGAACAGGCCGTGCTCGACCGTCACCGGCGCGATCGGCACGGCGTCGAGCAGCTGGGGGCCGAGCAGTACCCCGGCGACCAGACCGAGTAAGGGTTCGGACAACGGCAGGCGTCGCATCGTCGAGGAAATCGCTGCCACGATTACCCCGAGTCCGCCGACCACGGCGAGAACGACATCGATGTGCATGACGATCGCATTCCCGGATCGACGCATCGCAATCGTCACCCATCCGAACGATGGTGACTCGGGGGAGTGCGGGCCGAGATTCGGAGAATCAGTAGTCGTAGTCGCGGTCGGTGGGAGCGGAGCGGTGTCCCAGCCGCCGCAGATGCGTGCGCCGGCTCAGGCGGATCACGGGCCGGGCGAGAAAATCGAGCGAACCGAGCAGGAACAGCCAGGTGCCGGCGGTCTGGGTGGAGTCGAAGAAGAACAACACGCTGCCGACGGTGAAGAACACCGCGATCAGGACGTCGTTGACGATCGAGGCCGTCTCGTACCGGTTGTCGATCACGACCTGCTCCCGGCCGACGGACAGTCGCAGCGACGGATCTGCGTGGGTGCGATCGGTGGCCATGGCCGGGCGAGTACCCGTCTGCCGGTGCGGGTATGCCCGATGAATGTGGTTCGGAAGCTGGTCCGATCTGATGCGGGTGGTGCTCGTCGGTGCGGCCGCCTATCTCTGGCTGGTGGTCGTACTGCGAATCTCGGGAAAACGAACCCTGGCCAAACTCAACGCCTTCGATCTGGTCGTGACCGTCGCGCTCGGTTCGACGCTGGCGACGATCCTGCTCAGCTCCGATGTGTCGTGGTCCGAGGGCGCGGTGGCACTGGTGCTGTTGGCGGCGCTGCAGTATCTGGCCGCGTTCGTCTCCTCCCGCCGACCCCGCGTGCGCACGGTGCTCACCGCCGATCCCACCCTCCTCGTCGAGGATGGAGTGCTGCTCGACCGGGCGCTGGCGCAGCAGCGGGTCAGTCCCGGGGAGGTGCGCCAAGCGGTGCGTGCCTCCGGGTTCGGAGACCTGGCTCAGGTCGCGGCGGTGGTACTCGAAACGGACGGCAGCTTCAGTGTGATCGCCTGCGAGCAGCGCGGTGACGGCTCGGCCCTCCAGGACGTGGCCCGCCCCGCAGACGACGACCGGCGACCCGATACGCATGATGGAGACCGTCGATGACGCCCCGGAGGCTCCCATGACCGGCGAGAGCACCGGGCACACGAATCCGCTCGAGGTGCTACGTCGGCGGCGCCGCGTGCTGGCCGAGGCCCTGCGCTCGCGCCTGTGGCCGTTGCCGGCCGTGGCGGTGCTGCTCGCGGTCCTCGCCGGGATCGGCGTGCCCGAACTCGACACCGCCGTCGACGACCACATGCCCCCGGCGGTGGCCGGCTATCTGTTCGGTGGTGGCGCCGACGCGGCCCGGGAGGTGCTCGGCGCGATCGCCGCCTCGCTCATCACCGTCACTTCGTTGACGTTCTCCCTCACGTTGGTGACCTTGCAGCTGGCCAGCAGCCAATACTCGCCGCGGCTGCTGCGTACCTTCGCCGCCGACCGGGTCGTGCAACGCACCCTGGCTTTGTTCCTGAGCACCTTCATCTACGCGCTGACGGTGCTGCGGACAGTCCGCAACGAGACCGGCACCGACACCAACGAATTCGTGCCCCAACTGGCCGTGACCCTGGCGTATGCCCTGACCGTCGCCAGCGTGGTGGCGCTGGTGCTCTTCCTCGGTCATCTGGTCCGGCAGATCCGCATCGAAACCATCCTCGATCAGGTACGTGCCGACACCTGCGCGACCGCCGCGCACATCCTGCCCCGGGCCACCGCCGACAGCGGCCCTGCACAACCGCTGCCCGAACCGCCACCGCACGCCCACCTCGTCGAAGCGACCGGTTCCGGATTCGTGATCGAAATCGACGAACACGCCGTCCTTACCGCGGCGGTGCACGCCGACGCGCTGGTACGGATCGATCGTCCGGTGGGCAGCTCCCTCGTGGCGGGAACACCGATCGCGCGCTGCTGGCCTGTGCACCCACCACACCCCTTGGCCGGCGAGACATCTGACCGGCTCGCCGACCGGATCCGCGACGCGGTGCGCACCGGCAGCGAGCGGACCACCGCCCAGGACGTCGGCTACGGACTGCGTCAGCTCACCGATGTGGTGGTGCGGGCCCTGTCCCCGGGTATCAACGATCCGACCACCGCGGTGCACGGACTGGTTGCGTGCACCGCAGTGCTCGTCGAATTGCTGCCCGCCCGCCTGGGGCCGTATACGGTGTGCGACTCCGATGACCGGGCCCGCGTGGTGATCGCGCGCCCGACCTTCGCCGACCTGCTGGATCTGGTATGTACGCAGCCGCGGATCTACGGCGCCACCGACCCCGATGTCGCCGGGGCACTGCTGTCGATGCTGCACCTGTTGGTATGGAAGGCGACCACCGAGGAGCACCGCAGCGCAATCCACGATCAACTCGTCCTGGTACGTGAGCGGATCAACGCCCACGACGGCACAACCCGCCTCCATCTCGAGCGCCGTGCCCGCGATGTCGAGGAAACCTTCACACACCGTTGGGCATCCCCTGGCCCCGCACCGCAGCCGTCGGATACACACTGATGGTCCTCGACCTACGCCGTCCCCGGCGGTTTGGTGCTGAGCGACGCCGGAAAACCTATACGGAAGAAGCGCATGCTGCATCGACCGTGCGAAAGGGGGCGCATGATGACTTCTCCATCGTCCCGCCCGACTCGACGCTCACTCACCGCGACCCCGGTCCAGACCGCCGCGCTGGTTGTCGGCGCCGTCCTCCTGCTCGTCGGCATCCTCGGATTCATTCCAGGTGTCACCTCCGACCTCGACCATCTCGCCGGTGCCGGACACAGTTCCGGCGCAATGTTGTTCGGACTGTTCCAGGTGTCCGTGCTGCACAACCTCGTCCACGTGCTCTACGGCATCGCCGGTATCACCGCGGCCCGCGTTCCCTCCGCTGCAGGGATCTACCTGCTGCTCGGGGGACTGATCTACCTCGGGTTGTGGGTGTTCGGACTGCTGATCGACAAGGGCGGTGCGATCAACTTCATCCCGCTCAACAGCGCCGACGACTGGCTGCACTTCACTCTCGGTGTCGGCATGATCGGACTCGGCATCCTGCTTACCCGCGGACGCCGCACCGACGAGCGTGCACTGTCCTGAACGAACACCACTCGATCGGGTGAAAAGGTACTGGTCAATGAACATCTAGCGTGGAACGGTTCAGCGCCGGCATGCCTTCCGCGACGTTTTCCGACCCGTGGGGATCCAGAAGTGGTGGCAACTCGCATCCACCAATGAGCTCGGTCATCTCGAGTGGGGAGTGCTCCGGGCCGCAGGACGGCGCTGATTGCCGGCGCCAACCTCACACAGTTCTCCCGCAGCGATGGATCATGGATAACCCCGATTATCCATCAAGTTCCGGTGGGTAAATGCGGTCTACGAGGAGGGGCCGTCGCTGATGCGCTTCGACGAGTACTGCGGGCCGGCCGGCGCGTCCTCGGTGGCATACCGCCACCCAGATGGTTCTGTCGTCGCCGCGAATCAGGGGCCACCTGCGAGGCACACGTCCGCCCGACTGCGGCGCCAGTCGACGTCCGCCCAGGGCACAGACATCCGGTAGCTGGGGAGCCCTGGCGCGCCGACAGGCTGTGCGATCGGATCGGTCGCTGGAGCACCGTCATCCGCAGTAAGAGGGCGAGCAAAGTTGCTAGTTAACATAACGCCTGGTTATCGGTATCGCCCTGCAAGCCTGGAACTCAATCCACCGCAATCGAGTGGCTGGAGAGCTCTCCTGAATTCGGGGAGAGTGCGGCACTAGTATTGGAGGTGTCAGTCGCAGAGCAGGCGTTGTGTAGGACTACTGCGGTGACAAACAACGTCATTGACATTGTCACGATTGACCGGGTTAACGATCTTCCAGTCCTCGTCATCGTTGAGCCTCCTTTCTGTTGACGTTATTGTGTTGGCCTCGCGGTCAGCTCAGCCGAGGATCTGACGCGCCATGACCATGCGGTTGATCTGGTTGGTGCCCTCGTAGATCTGGGTGATCTTGGCGTCGCGCATCATGCGCTCGACCGGGAAGTCACGCGTGTAGCCGGCACCGCCGAACAGCTGCACCGCGTTGGTGGTGACCTCCATCGCCACGTCCGAGGCGAAAGTCTTGGACGCGGCGGCCATGAAGCCCAGCTTCTCGCCACCGGGCGCGCTGCCGCGCTCGGCGTTGGCGGCGGCGGTGTAGACCATCAGACGCGCGGCCTGCACCTTCATGGCCATCTCGGCCAGCATGAACTGGGTGTTCTGGAAATCCGAGATCGCCCGGCCGAACTGCTTGCGCTCCTTGGTGTAGGCGATCGCCGCGTCCAGGGCGCCCTGAGCGATACCCACCGCCTGCGCGCCGATGGTCGGACGGGTGTGGTCCAGCGTCTGCAGGGCGGTCTTGAAACCGGTGCCCGGCTCGCCGATGATCCGGTCACCCGGGATCCGGACGTTCTCGAAGTACAACTCGGCGGTGGGCGAGCCCTTGATGCCGAGCTTCTTCTCGGTCTTGGACACCCCGAAGCCCTCATCGTCCGCGTGGACCATGAACGCCGAGATCCCGCCGGCGCCCTTCTCGGGGTCGGTGACGGCCATGACGGTGTACCAGGTGGACTTGCCGCCGTTGGTGATCCACGCCTTGGAGCCGTTGAGGATCCAGTCGTCACCGTCGGCCTTGGCGCGGGTGCGCATCGACGCGGCATCGGAGCCGGCCTCGCGCTCGGACAGCGCGTAGGAGGCCATCTTGCCGGCGGCGATCTCGGGCAGCACCTTGCGCTTGAGCTCCTCGCCACCGGCCAGGATCAGGCCCATGGTGCCGAGCTTGTTGACCGCCGGGATCAGCGAGGACGAGCCACAGACACGGGCGACCTCCTCGATCACGATGCAGGCCGCGACCGAGTCCGCGCCCTGACCGCCGTACTCCTCGGGGATGTGAACCGCGTTGAAGCCCGAGGCGTTGAGGGCGTCGAGCGCCTCCTGCGGGAACCGCTCGTTCTCGTCCACGTCCGCGGCGTGGGGCTCGATCTCCTTTCCCGACAGTGCGCGGATCGCGGCGCGGAACTCCTCGTGCTCCTCCGCCGGGCGGTACAGCTCGAAATCGGGGTTACAGGACATCAATCGCTCCAGTGTTGTGACTGGCCGCCAAGTGCGGGCCAGGGGAGGGGTTTGTGATCTTCTTCCGCTTGTCGCGTGGGTGCCGCGAAACTTGATCAACTGCGCCGCCACAGGGGGCGAAAGAGATAGCGGTGGTGGCCGGATTTGCGCTTGTGCGGTCAGCTCGGCGAGACGAAGCTGGCAGTCAGAGCACCGTCAACTGGCAGAACTGCGCCGGAGATGTACTTCGCGCGATCGCTGGCGAGAAACAGCGAGGCATTTGCTACGTCCCACGCCTCTCCCATATGTCCCATTGGGGTCTGCGCATCACGCTTGGCCCACATCGCCTCGACGTCTCCGTCCGAGTAAGCGTCGGCGATACCGGCTGAGCGAGCGACCATGGGTGTCTTGATGAGCCCGGGCTGCACGACGTTGACTCTCACACCTCGTGTAGCGAACTCCACTGCGGTTGTTCGGGATAGATGCTCAAGACCCGCCTTCCCCGCGTAGTAGGCCGCATAGGGAACGCCGCTCCAGCCTGCTGCCGCGGCGGACGAAATGTTGATGATCGAGCCACCGCCGGCTGCCACCATGTGGGGGATCGCGTGCCGCATGGATAGAAAGGCGCCGGTCAAATTGAGTTCGAGACCTTTCGCCCAGTCGGCAACGGCGAGGTCAGTGACACCGCCCGCTGCAGCGATCCCCACGTTGTTGTGCAGGACGTCCACTCGGCCATGGGTCCGGACCGCGGTGTCGATCACCGACTTGACTTGCTGTTCGTCGGTTACGTCGAGGCGCACTGACTCTGCGCGGTGACCTTCGGCGCGGATCATCTCGGCTGTTCGTTCTGCTGACTCGGCTGATACGTCTGCGCACACAACATGCGCACCTTCGCGGGCGAAGGTGATCGCGGTAGCGCGACCCAGTCCCATACCGTCGCCGTCGGTGCCAGCGCCCACTACAAGTGCAATTTGATGCTCAAGCTCTCGCAAAGGTTTCCCTCTCTATCCCTAGGTTCTAAATTCTCTGAGCGGTGTCTGTCCAGAATGCTTCTCGGACGTCCTTTTTGAGCACTTTCCCGTTCGCGCTGCGCGGCAGATGATCCACGAAGACGAAATCTTTCGGGGCGCGGACTGGGCCCAGTTTTGTGCGGCAGAGCTCGCGCAGTTCTGCTGAGGTGACGTCGTATCCTGGCTTAAGCTCAACGACTGCGGTTACTCTCTCGCCCCAATCGGGGTCGGGGGCGCCCACCACCGCGCAGTCCGACACGGACGGATGCCCCCAAACGACCTGCTCGACCTCTCCTGGATAGACATTGAAGCCGCCACTGATGATGAGGTCTTTTTTGCGATCGGTGAGATAGAGGTATCCCTGATCGTCGATATGCCCTAAGTCGCCGGTGTGTAGCCAGCCGTCGACGATTGTCTCTGCTGTCTTGTCGGGGTCCTTGAAATAGCCCTTCATGAGCAGATCGCCCGATACGCAGATTTCGCCTGTTTCCCCTGGCTTCAGCGTCGCCCCACTTGCTGGATCCTTGATCTGGACTTGGACGAGGGGGTACGGGCGACCGCACGACGCGAGCCTGGCATCGGTAGCCGGCTGATCTCCATCCATGTGTTCTATCGGGCGCAGGAACGAGATGGCTGCCGGGGCTTCCATCTGTCCATAGCACTCGATAAACACCGGGCCCAATCGGTCGATCCCCTCTTTGAGTTTCTCCACCGACATGGGCGCGGCAGCGTACATCAGATAGCGCAGCGAGGAGGTATCGAAGTGTTTCTGGGCGAGCACCTCGAGCAGGCGATAAACCACGGTGGGCGGCAGGAATAGCTCAGTGATCCGGTCATCCTGGATCGCCGGCAGAATGACGTCAGGCGTCGCTCGGTCTACAACGACCACGGTGCCACCACGGGCAGTGGTTTGCAGACTGAACATGCCGGCGGTGTGCGTCATAGGTGCTGCGGCGAGATTGATCGCCTCCCCCTCGCGCTCGTATTGCAGAGCCATCATCTGGTGGGCGACCATCACGCCGATGTTCCGGTTGGTGTTCATCACCCCCTTCGGCTCGCCAGTGGTCCCTCCTGTGGGAGAAAGCATCACCACAGCTTCGGGGTCATGGATGAGATCCGGGACGGAGTCCGGGGCGTCTGCGGTCCACGCATCCAAGTCGGGATCCGTGGCGCCGGGCCCCAACCCGATCATCCGCGGAGCGACGCAGCCGCTGATCTCCTTGATCTCATCGACCATGCCTGCCAGCTGGGGATGGTAGATGAGGACATCCACGCCGAAACGCGTAATCAGTGCGGCGTTCTCCGCGGGAGGGTTCCCGGGATTTAAGGGGACCCAGGGGCAGTCCGCTCGCCACGTACCAAGCACGCAGATCCACGCCTTAGGCGAGTTGGGCGAAAGAATCGCCACCGTGGTCTTACCCTCACCGGGCTCAGCGAGCAGCCTGTTGGCGATACGGCAGGAGAGTCGGCCCGCATCCTCATAGGTCCACACTTCGTCTGCGCTGCGGTAGGCGACCTTCGAAGGACTAATTGACCAGCCGCGGTCGAAGAAGTCGATTGCCGCCATCGCTACTGAGCTCCCTTGAGGATCGTGATTGCCGTGACTGCTTCCTCGCCACGATGGAAACCCCCGCCGTTCTCAGCCAAGGCAATGCGGGCTCCGGCCACCTGGCGGGGCCCGCACTCACCGCGCAGTTGCTGGGTGAGTTCAAAGATCTGAGCCAGGCCGCTGGCCCCAATGGGATGGCCCTTGGATTCCAGTCCACCGGATGGATTGACCGGTATTCGTCCTCCGAGGGTGGTCTCCCCGTTGGCTGCTGCCGCCCCGCCTTCACCCGGTGCTACCAGCCCGAGCATCTCGGTCTGGAGGATCTCTGCAAAGGCGGTAGCGTCGTGCACCTCCGCGACGTCCACCTGGTCGGGAGTGATCCTTGCACGCTTGTAGGCAAGATCCGCGATGCCCTGGCTGAGATGGCCGTCGAATGTGGTGATGTCACGGTCTGAACCGGTGCCCACAACTGAGGCCAACACCTGAACCGGCCGTGCGTCGGACAGTTTCGACAGTCCTGCGTCGCTGCAGACAATGACCGCGGCGGCCCCATCGGTCACAGGAGCGCACATGGGCACGGTCAGAGGAAAGGACAGCGGTCGCGCTTGGAGCACCTCGTCCACGGTCAGAGCCTTGCGATAGTGAGCACGCTCATTTTCTATGGAATGAGCGTGGTTCTTAGCGGCAACGGCGGCGATTTGTTCTTGTGTGGTTCCGTGTTGGCGCATGTGACTACGCGCCATTGCGGCGTAGATGTCCATGAAAATGGAGCGCTTGCCGAGGTCGGGTTCGTCGATTTCCCCACCCAGCGCATCGAGGGTTGTCTGAAGAGCTTTGGGTCTGGCCACGTCGTAGCCCATGTCGAACACGGACATCGTGAGCTCGGGATCCCCGACATTCATCTTTTCAGCCCCTGCAGCGAGTACTACATCGGCTTCTCCAGCTTTGATGTACGCGGTGGCGAGAGCGAAGGCAGAGGCGCCTGTGGCGCAGGCGTTCTCGACG
Source organism: Rhodococcus sp. LW-XY12 (assembly GCF_019317345.1). Lineage (NCBI taxonomy): Bacteria > Bacillati > Actinomycetota > Actinomycetes > Mycobacteriales > Nocardiaceae > Rhodococcus > Rhodococcus sp. LW-XY12. The sequence goes on along the minus strand of NZ_CP079227.1, from coordinate 93,594 downwards.
TTGAACACCGGAATCCGTTGAATTCCCAGTTCACGCAGGGCGATCTCGCCGGAGATCATGGCCTGGCCTTCGAGGGGGCCGTGGGTGGCGGTGCCGTAGAAGGCGGCATCGACTGCGCACGGGCCCAGCCCGGCGTCGTCGAGGGCGTCGGTGATGGCGCTGCCAGCGAGGTCGTGAACGCTCGAGTCAGTGTGCTTGCCGAAGGTGGTCATACCGATTCCGACTATCCAGACGTTATTGCTCATGGGGCCCTCCAGGGCATGTCGCTATGTGATGTCAAGACGGGGTGCCGATCGGTCACTGCAGTGGCTTGTGGGCAGTTTCGGGCAGCCGGAGGAACACGACCGTGCTGATGACAGCAACGACGGTGACGTACCAGCCGAACAGTTCGATCCGGTTGATATCGACCAGCCAAGTGGCGATGTACGGTCCGGTGCCACCAAAGAGAGCAACGGCTAGGGCATACGGGAACCCGATGCCCGAGCCCCTCAATCGAGCGGGGAAGAGCTCGGAGGCGATAGCCGACGAGATGCTGGACCACAAGGCGATGAACACTAGTCCGGTCATTTGGACGATCAGCAGGCTTGTGAAGCTTCCCGTCAGGCTGTTGAGCAGCGGCACGGTGCCGAAGACGAAGAATAGGCCGAACACGATGAGCAGGGGTTTGCGGCCGACCTTGTCAGACAACAGCCCAAACAATGGTTGGAGCACCAGGAACACGGCCAGAGAGATGGAGCCGGTGACCAGCCCGATCTTCACGTCGAGATCGACGGTGATGCTGGCGTACGTGGGCAGGAAAGAGCTCCAGATATAGAACACAAGTGCCGGGGCGGCAGTAAGGCCAAAGACCTGGAGCGCTTGTTTCGGGTGCTCGCGGAAGAAGTCAAACATCCCGACCTTCTTGCGGGTCTCTCCCGCTGGAGCTTCCTCCAACGTCTCGGAGGCGTGGCGCCGGATCAGGTAGCCACCGATCGTGGCAAGGGCTCCGGCGATAAACGGGAGTCGCCAGCCCCAGCTCTCCATGTCCTCGGTCGACAGAGTGTTGGCAAGGACTGCGGCGACCACGATCGCAGTGAGATTGGCGACGGTGGCAGCAATGTAGAAGAAGCTGGAAAAGAACCCACGCCGCCCCTGCGGTGCGGATTCGATAAGAAATGCCGATCCAGCAGCGTACTCACCGCCGGCCGAGGCGCCCTGCAGGAGTCGGGCAATGACCAGTATGGCCGGAGCGAGGACTCCCACCTGGGCATAAGTGGGCGCAAGGCCGATCATGAGGCTGCCCACACCCATTCCAATGATCGTTGCGCTGAGCGTTGCTTTTCGACCGAACCTGTCGGCCAGCATGCCGATCACCAGTCCGCCCATTGGGCGTGCAAAGAAGCCCACGGCGAAGATCGCCATCGCGCCAAGCAGAGGTACGAGGGTGTTGTCGGTCTCAGGGAAGAACTGCGGTGAAAAGTACACCACGAGCATCGCGTACACGTACCAGTCGAACCACTCCAGCGTGTGCCCCACCGAAGCAGCGAGAAGCTGCCTGAAGTGGAACCTTCTTGCGTCCGGCCCCTTGGCCGGAGATCCTGGATCGGTAGGTGGGTGCGCCTGCCGACCTTGAACAGTTGACACAGCGGCTCCAATCTCATAGGCAGACGGTCCCCGGAGGGAAAACGTCGCGGGATGCCACAAGTCTGAGACTCAAATCACACGAAAGCTACGTGTGCAGTACCAACCGCGCTCTACGGATCTCGTATCCAGCTACGAAAGCCTGGGCTTGCGGTAGAGTAGGAGCGCGAGCTCGACGATGGTATCCGTAGATTCCAACGAACAGCCCGTCACTTCCTCGAACCTGGACAGTCGGTACCGCAAGGTGTTGACGTGGATGTACAGCGATTCAGCTGCCTTAGGAATGCTGCGACCGTGAGCGAGGTAGGCCTCAAGGGCCTCGGGAATCAGCTCTTTGAGAGCTCCCGACACATCGAGGGGTTCGAGATACCGCTCTCGCAGAACTTCCAGGGTGGCTGGAATGCGGGATACGGCCATCCGCCACCCGAGTGAGTCAACAGTGACCACGCCGCTCTCGATAGTCCCCTCAGCGGCAGCAAGAACGTCCTCGGCCACAGTGAAAGACTTCATTGCCTCGCTTAGCCCCCCTGATTCATGGGGTGTGGGAGATTCGGTTCTCTACGGATGTCGCGTCCTGATTGGCGAGTAGGCGTGCGGAAGCTCCGGCTAGCGCTGCCGGTGGGCGGGTCTCCGGGTGGTGCTGTCGTGGGCGGGCAGGTGAGGTCAGGCGGGTTTGGGGATCGCGGCGATCGTGTGGAACACCGCCTCGATGGCGACGGCCCACGGCCAGGTTTCGGGGATTTTCACGCGTCGTCGGCGGCTGCTGCGGGTCAGCAGGGCCGCGACGTGCAGGAATCGGTAGCGCATCGCTTTGGGCTCGCACAAGGCGAGAACGGCGGCCTCGCCGATGCAGGCCAGCAGCCGCGTCCACGCGATGAGGTCTGCGGCGATCATGACCGCGACGAGCCAGGCCTGGTTGACCGCGAATTCCCGCGAAGGAAGGCGGCCGAGTCCGGTGTCTTTGGCGTGTCGGATCCGGTCCTCCACGCGGGCGTGCGCCCGATGCCGCGCTTCGAGGAACTGCAGTTGACCGACGGCGGTGTTGGTCACAAATGCCTGGTAGCGCCACCCGTCGAGTTCCTCGAACATCGACAGTTGGGCGCCAGGGTGGGGTCGTTCGCGGCGGACGATGACCCGCATCCCGTCTGGCCACTTGGCGAGCATCCGTGGGGAGAGGAACCCGGTCAGCTCGGCGACCTCAGCCCCGGGCCGCAGGTCCCCGCCCTGGTTCAACGCCGGCCCCCACGTTGCCTCGGGAGCCATCGCGATCGCCCGCCGGATCGGGTTGGTGACCGCGAATCCGACCGAGTACTCCACCTGCCGACCGCGGACGCGGTTCTGGTCGGTGATCCATTCCAGCAGGGCGTGGGAGGCGCCGGCGCCGTCGGAGCGGATCAGCACATCACGCCGGTGAGCGGCGGGGACCTGCGCAATCGCCTGGCCCAGGACATCGATGTGGTCGGCAGCGGTGTTCGACCCGGCGTTGCCCGGCCGCAAGCTCGCGGCGAGGAACTCTTCTGTGTTGTCGCACCACACGCCGATCGGGTGATACCCGAACGTGCGCTTATAGGTTGGCGCGGCCTGCTCTTTTTCGCTGTGGGTGGCCACGATGGTGGCGTCCACGTCGAGCACGATCGTCGATCCCAGGTCCCGGCCCGCGCACTTCGAGGCGGGCACCCCGCCGGGCAGGTGGGACCACACGTGCCGCCGGGCACGAGCCCGCGCGACCTGGATTTTCTTGCGTTTACCGGCGGTGACCTCATCCAGGGTGCGCCACACCGTCGGGGACGAGGCGACCGGCCCCAGGACCGTGGATTGGTGGCGCAGGACGCGGATGTCGGCGATGGACTCCCCGCCACCCGTGAGCATCACCGCGACATCGGTCAACACCCTGCCACGGTCATGGATCGGGATGGATCGGCGCTGCGCCATGGCCCCCGACAGCTCGGCGGTCAGACCGACGCGATCCGCCAGAAGGCGTGGCGCGATGGTCCCGGCGTGAGAAATCACCGCGACATCATCGACACAGAACGACAGACCAGACGACCACGAAGTACGCTTCACCTACCGAGTGCTTTCTGCTTGAGGAACTGTAGCTCTAGACAAGTCCCAGTTTCCCCTGTTCAGGGAGCACTTCGGTCTATTTGCGCCCAGCGATCCGCAGATCCCCATGAAACACCGGGGCTAGCCCCCCTGATTCATGGGGTGTGGGAGATTCGGTTCTCTACGGATGTCGCGTCCTGATTGGCGAGTAGGCGTGCGGAAGCTCCGGCTAGCGCTGCCGGTGGGCGGGTCTCCGGGTGGTGCTGTCGTGGGCGGGCAGGTGAGGTCAGGCGGGTTTGGGGATCGCGGCGATCGTGTGGAACACCGCCTCGATGGCGACGGCCCACGGCCAGGTTTCGGGGATTTTCACGCGTCGTCGGCGGCTGCTGCGGGTCAGCAGGGCCGCGACGTGCAGGAATCGGTAGCGCATCGCTTTGGGCTCGCACAAGGCGAGAACGGCGGCCTCGCCGATGCAGGCCAGCAGCCGCGTCCACGCGATGAGGTCTGCGGCGATCATGACCGCGACGAGCCAGGCCTGGTTGACCGCGAATTCCCGCGAAGGAAGGCGGCCGAGTCCGGTGTCTTTGGCGTGTCGGATCCGGTCCTCCACGCGGGCGTGCGCCCGATGCCGCGCTTCGAGGAACTGCAGTTGACCGACGGCGGTGTTGGTCACAAATGCCTGGTAGCGCCACCCGTCGAGTTCCTCGAACATCGACAGTTGGGCGCCAGGGTGGGGTCGTTCGCGGCGGACGATGACCCGCATCCCGTCTGGCCACTTGGCGAGCATCCGTGGGGAGAGGAACCCGGTCAGCTCGGCGACCTCAGCCCCGGGCCGCAGGTCCCCGCCCTGGTTCAACGCCGGCCCCCACGTTGCCTCGGGAGCCATCGCGATCGCCCGCCGGATCGGGTTGGTGACCGCGAATCCGACCGAGTACTCCACCTGCCGACCGCGGACGCGGTTCTGGTCGGTGATCCATTCCAGCAGGGCGTGGGAGGCGCCGGCGCCGTCGGAGCGGATCAGCACATCACGCCGGTGAGCGGCGGGGACCTGCGCAATCGCCTGGCCCAGGACATCGATGTGGTCGGCAGCGGTGTTCGACCCGGCGTTGCCCGGCCGCAAGCTCGCGGCGAGGAACTCTTCTGTGTTGTCGCACCACACGCCGATCGGGTGATACCCGAACGTGCGCTTATAGGTTGGCGCGGCCTGCTCTTTTTCGCTGTGGGTGGCCACGATGGTGGCGTCCACGTCGAGCACGATCGTCGATCCCAGGTCCCGGCCCGCGCACTTCGAGGCGGGCACCCCGCCGGGCAGGTGGGACCACACGTGCCGCCGGGCACGAGCCCGCGCGACCTGGATTTTCTTGCGTTTACCGGCGGTGACCTCATCCAGGGTGCGCCACACCGTCGGGGACGAGGCGACCGGCCCCAGGACCGTGGATTGGTGGCGCAGGACGCGGATGTCGGCGATGGACTCCCCGCCACCCGTGAGCATCACCGCGACATCGGTCAACACCCTGCCACGGTCATGGATCGGGATGGATCGGCGCTGCGCCATGGCCCCCGACAGCTCGGCGGTCAGACCGACGCGATCCGCCAGAAGGCGTGGCGCGATGGTCCCGGCGTGAGAAATCACCGCGACATCATCGACACAGAACGACAGACCAGACGACCACGAAGTACGCTTCACCTACCGAGTGCTTTCTGCTTGAGGAACTGTAGCTCTAGACAAGTCCCAGTTTCCCCTGTTCAGGGAGCACTTCGGTCTATTTGCGCCCAGCGATCCGCAGATCCCCATGAAACACCGGGGTTTACTCAGGACCCTTCAATCCCCAAGCATGGCACCGGGTCGCTGTCGAGACCAAGGCGAGTGTGCTCGCGACGGCACCATCGGCGATCCGTCGGCTGGCTCCGGTGTTTTCGGAGATCGGGGTGCCTCAGACGCTGCGCACAGTCGCCGCCGCAGGTGAACCGCTCACCGCTACTGTGGCCAGTTCCTGGGAATCGACCGGCGCGCCGATAGTCCGCAACGGATACGGTCTCTCGGAGGTCGGCATGGTTCTAGGGGACGCTTTCGGGCCCGGCCCGACAGCACGACCGGGAATGCTCACCCACCCGATTCCGGGCTTCGATCCCTTTCTAGTCGGCCCAGACGGTTCGCCATCGCTTGCAGATGAGCCCGGGCTCATCGCCGTTCGTCGACCGCGGCATCAGATGTCCGCAGGTTACGAAAATGCCCCTGCGCAGTGGCAGCAAAGTTGGCACGGTGAGGTCTTTGTCACCGAAGACCGAGCCCGCATCGACGGCGAGGGGCGATGGATGATCGAGGGACGAGCGGACGACATGATCATCACCTCTGGACATAACGTGAGTCCGGTCGAGGTGGAGGATGCGATTCTCAAGCACCCCGCAATCACAGAAGCTGCCGCGGTCGCCTACGCCGATCATGCTCGCGGTGATGTGGTGCGAGCCGTCGTAGTGGCTCCACAACCCGGAATAGACGTCGACGAACTAACCCGCCAACTCAAAGACCTTGTCGCACAACATGTGGGCAAGTATGCATCGCCGCGTGTCGTTACCTTCGTCGATGCGCTTCCGCGCAACGAAGTTGGAAAGCTGCGACGAGCCTCGCTACGGCCACAGTAGCGAAACCTCACACTGGAAGGACATCAACAATGCCCGATAACATAGTTCGCGCAATTCTGATAGCCCACGTCCAGCCCAAGGACAATCTGGAGGACGAGTTCAACCGCTGGTATGACGACATCCACATACCGCAAGTCGTTGACCGAATTGCTGGTGTGGTCTCGGGAAAACGTTACCGGTATGCCGAAGAACAACTTGTCGATGCTTCTGGCGCCCCGCCGACTAGGTATCTGACAATGTACGAGATCGAAACCCACGATCTCGCCGACACCGTCGACCGCCTCGGAGCAGCGCTTACCGACGGCACCCTAGACATGTCGGAGTCGCTCGATACCGAGAACCAGCCGCCGATCCTGCACTTCTATGGCTCGGTCAGCAGCTGACTCTGCACTACCTCCTGGAAAGAGGCCTACCTTGACCATCGACGATTTGGACCACGACCGGCGTCCTGTAGCCGAGCGGTAGGGTAAGTCCCCTGGGGTGGTGTGAAACCGGGCTCCCGAATCGGGACCGTGTCGGTCCTGAACGTAGAAGGGCCACCGCGTGAAGCTGTGTGGGTAACGACCAAGAAACTCACACGAGAAAGACACCGCGATGGCCCTGGACCAGTCTGCCCTACTCGAGCTCACCGAGTCGCTACGCACCGCCGACGGCGGCGACATCATGCGCACCCTGCTCGCCACGATTCTGCAAGCGTTGGTCGACGCCGAGGCGACCGCCCATATCGGTGCCGGACGCTACGAACGGACCGACACCCGCACCACCAGCAGAAACGGTACCCGCGACAAGACTGTCTCGACCACCAGCGGCGACGTGACGGTGAAGATTCCCAAGCTTCGGCACGGCTCGTTCTTCCCGTCGCTGCTGCACCCACGCCGTCGCATCGACCAGGCCCTGCATGCGGTGATCATGGAGGCCTACGTGCACGGCGTCTCGACCCGCAAAGTCGACGACCTGGTCGTCGCACTGGGTGCCGACACCGGAATCTCCAAGTCCGAGGTATCACGGATCTGCGGGGACCTGGACGACGAGGTCCGCTCGTTCAACACTCGTGAACTCGATGTCCACGCCTACCCGTACGTGTTTCTCGATGCCACCTACTGCAAGGCCCGCGTCGGTGGGGACAACCGCGGCAAGGGCGCGAAGGTCGTGTCCCAAGCGGTGGTCATCGCCACCGGTGTCGCCGCCGACGGCCGGCGGGAGGTCCTCGGCTGCGCGGTCGGCGACAGCGAGACCGAGGTGTTCTGGGCCGAATTCCTGCGGAGCCTGCGCGAACGTGGTCTGCACGGGGTGCAGTTGGTGATCTCCGACCACCACCGCGGTCTGATGAACGCGATCGACAAGGTGTTGGTGGGGGCGGCGTGGCAGCGGTGCCGGGTGCATTTCCTGCGCAACGTCGCCGCCCGGATCCCCAAAGGCCAGTTCGAGATGGTCGCCGCGGCGATACGCACCATCTTCTCCCAGCCCACCGGGATGCTGGTGCGCGACCACGTGGACACCGTCGCCAGCACCTTGGAGTCGCAATTCCCGACGGTGGCAGCGATGCTGATCGAGTGCAAGGAACAGATCACTGCGTTCGCCGACTTCCCCGAGGCGCACTGGAAGAAAATCTGGAGCACCAATCCGATCGAGCGGCTCAATCGGGAAATCAAGCGCAGAACCGACGTAGTCGGGATCTTCCCGAACCCCACCGCACTGTTGCGGCTGGCCACCTGTGTGCTCATCGAAGCACACGAGGAATGGCAGGTCAGTGATCGTCGCTACCTGTCGGAAGAGTCGATGACATTGCTGTCCCCGCCGGCACCGACCGTCCTCGACGCAGTCCGACCCGCCCGTCCCGGAGAGGTGGTGGACGAGCAGACGCCCCTTACGGCATAATCAACACAGCCTCACAGCGCAACGCGCACAACGGTTTACACCACTTCACGGGGCTCAATCGAGCGATAAGTGGCCCTTCCGGATCCGGAGTGCGTAGCTGGGGTTCGCCGGTGATGCGGTGAGGCACAAAATGTAGGGGTCCTGGGGCGTGTGACGATGCAGGTTCTCACGCCACGCATCGAACACCCCAGGACCCGCTTTGAACGCTACCGCCAGCCTGCTTGCCGACACCATCTGCCGCACCGTCGAGCTCGGGGTGACGATCACCGACGCCGCCGTGGCCGACGAGCTCACGCACCTGTTCTGCGCCCCGGTCACACTCGACCCGATCTGCGCCGAGTGCGGGATGGCGGGGCGCCTGCGCGACCACGTCCAGCGGAAGGTCACGGATCTACCGATCGTCGGACATCCCACCAGACTGCACGTGCGGGTACCACGCTTTGTCTGCGACAACGATGACTGCGGCACGAGGATCTTCCAGCAACGCATGCCGGCGTTGGCCGAGCCGCGGGCCAAGACCACCCGCCGCTGCAGCCGCTGGATCCTGCAGCGTCTGGCGATCGACCGCACCAGCGTGTCCGCGGTCGCCAAGGCACTCGGGCTGGGATGGGACCTCGTCAACGACCTGGCGGTCACCGAGACTCGCGCCATGGTCTACGACCAGCCCGGACACTTCGTGGCAGATAGGGCTTGTCGGTACCGCGGGTCCGGCGAGTTGGTACCGCTGTTCCGGCGACCCGGAACCGGCCCGCGCGTGAGGCGGGCCGGCACCGTCGGGGGTTACTCCCAGTAGCCGGTGGTCGCCCGGGCTTGGTCGTCGCGTTGGCGTCGCATGTCGACTTCGCCGAGGTTGATCTCGCGGGCGTTGTTGGCCAGCCGGTTGACGATGGAGTCCGCGGCCACCCGGTCAGGTAGGGCCTCGAGCCAGTACGCCGGTCGGGATTGTGAGGCGATCATCGTCGGCAGCCGGTGCTCCCGGTTGGCCAGCACGGCGAACAGGTCGTTCGCGGCCTCGGGGTCGATGCCCACGGTGAGGAAGTCGTCGATGATCAGCAGTTCCACGTCCGACAGGTCGTTGAGCATTTTTTGGTGGCGGATGCCGTCGCCGCGGGCGATGACCAGCCGCCGGGCGAGTTCGTCCATGCGGGCGTAGGTGACGGTGTGCCCGTTCTGGCAGGCGGCGATGCCGATCGCGCAGGCCAGGTAGGTTTTCCCGCCGCCGGTCGGTGAGAGGACCAGCAGGTTGGTGGGGTCTTGGCGCCAGTGGTGCCCGGCGTAGCGTTTCATCCGCACCGGGGTGATCCCGCGTCCTTCCTGGTAGTTGATCTCCGCGATCGAGGCCTGCGGGATCGGGAACTTCGCGGCGCGGATCAGCTTGTCGATCCGGTGGGCTTGGCGCTGGTCTAGGGCGTCGTCGACGGCGGTGAGGAAGATCTGCTCCGGGGTGAGCTCGTCATTGGCCTCATCGCTGATGAGCTCCTCGAACCGGGTCGCCACGTGCGTGATGCGTAGGTTGCGGAACTTCTGGTGATCGATCTCGGTGAACATCACACGCCCTCCCCGCTGCGGCCGCGCGCATAGTGATCGGCCGAGCGGACTTGAATCGCGCCGTCGTCTCGGGCCCCGGCCGGTGGCGGCGGTTTTCGTGTGGCCGCCGCCGGGACCACGGGCCGGGGCGCCTTGTGGTCGGAGTCGATGCTCGCCATGACGCGTTTGAGCACGCTGTAGCTACCGGCACTGTTCTGGTTGAGCAGTACCTGGCAGGCTGCCTCGAGCCGCTGGCGACTGCGCTTGCCGAGAGTTTCGAGGATGTTCTGGCAGTCCAGATAGCCCTGCGCCTCGATCACGTGACGATCAAGGATCTGGGCGATCACCTGCTCAGTGGCGGGGCCGAACCCGCGGGCACGGTCGGTGAACCACTGCCGGGACCACAGACCGTCGATACCCTGGTGCTCCTTCGGGGCGTGAGCGAGCACGGTCGAGTACTGGCCTTTGCGGCCGTGGCGCCGTGGGTGCTCGCAGACGACCTGGTCACCGTCGAAGAGCGTCACCGACTGCGCGGTCAACCGGACTCGCAGCAGTTGACCGGCGAAGGTGTACGGCACCGAGTAGTACTGCGAATCGCAGGAGACGTGATAGTTCCGTCCGACCTTGAGCTGCTTCCACTCCACCGTGGCGAACCCGTCGTCTGGCAGCACCGCCAGCAGCGGCGCCTCATCGGACTCGAATCGCTCCCACCGTGTCGTACCGTCAGCCCGGCGAATCTGGGTGTTGATCTCGGCGACGCGGTCATCAATCGCCGCGTTCAGGGCCTCGACGGTGGTCCACACCTCCTCGGCGAGGTAGCCGATCACGCGCTTGTTGACCACTTCCACTGCTGACTCCACGGCCGCTTTGTCGCGGGGTTTGCGGACCCGCGCCGGCACGATCGCGGTGCCGTAGTGGTCGGCCAGTTGCTGGTAGCGGACGTTGACAGCCCTGGCCGCCTCGCCCTTGGCCTGCCGGTGGGTGGCGGTGGTCGGGTTGTCGGGCACCACCATCTGCGGCGTCCCGCCGAAGAAGTCGAACGCTGCGACGTGAGCGTCGATCCACGACGGGGACTTCATATCCGTAAAACCGCGACAGAACACCGCACCGGAGTACGGCAGCACCGCCACGAACAAGTACAGCTTGGTGACCTCACCGGTGACCGCGTCGAGGACCTCGAGGGTGTCGCCGGCCCAGTCGACCAGCATCGTCCTGCCGGGTTCGTGATGCAGCGTGGCCACGACGTCCTTGATGCGGGCGTGGTCGGCGAACAGGGCGCAGTACTGGGAGTACCCGTACTTCTTCCCGGCCCCGACGGGGTCCGCGAGATATTTGCCCCAGGCCTGCTGGATGGTGAAGTGCCGGTTGAACTTCATCGACGCCAGCACCCGATCAAAATCGGGCTTGGTGTAGTCCTCCGAGACGCGTTTGCGCCCGTCGGGGAACATCCCGGCGATCTCGGCCGGGTTCATCGACGACGCTTGGCCGGCGGTGATGCCGTACGCGGTGATCGTCTTCTTCACCGCCGCGATCTCCCGACGCGAACACCCGACGGCGGCGACGATCTCGCTGTAGCTATGCCCGGCCAGCGCCAACGTCATGATGGCCTTGTACTCGGCCACATCAGCCTCCTCAAATAGGAAGAAGCGGCGCAGTCGCGCCGCCTCACCCCGAGCAGACCACCCCGCCCGCCCTAAGGAGTACCGAGTCGCCGGAATCGAAGTACCGGATCGCCGGACTAGGCGTACCCACTAGCCCTATCTGCCACTTCGACGGCGTCCGCGTTCTCGGGGTCGATTAGCACAAGCGGAAACACGTCCGCGGCGACGGTTCGTCTTCGTTCGTCACCGTCCTGGTCGACCTGACCCCGGTGGTGGACGGCACCGGCCCGTCGCGCCTGCTGGACATGGTCCCCGGGCGCTCGGCGAAGGTGCTCACCGAGTGGCTCGATGCCCGCGACCAGGTGTTCCGTGACCGAGTCAAGGTTGTCACGATGGACGGATTCGCCGGCTACCACGCCGCCGCCGCCAAAACCGTGCCCGCTGCTCGGACGGTGATGGATCCATTTCACGTCGTGCAGCTTGCCGCCGACAAGCTCACCGTGTGCCGCCAACGCATCCAGCAGGCCACCACGGGGCACCGCGGCCGCACCGGCGATCCCCTTTACGGGATCCGCCGGACCCTGCGCACTCGGGTCGAACTGCTGACCGACAAACAGAAGGTCCGCCTGTTCAAGGCGTTCACCGCCCACGATGCGCACGCGGCGGTGGAGGTCACCTATGGCGTTTACCAGCGACTCATCACTGCATACGAGGCCTCGGGCAGACGGGAGGGCAAGATTGCGATGTACAAACTCCTGCGCTCGATCCGGTCCGGCGTACCCAAGGAACTCCCGGAGCTCGCGCAGCTCGGACGCTCTCTCTGGAAGCGCCACCGCGAGATCCTGGCATACTTCGACACCCGGGCTTCCAACGGCCCGGTCGAGGCCATCAACGGTCGCCTCGAGCACCTGCGCGGAATCGCCCTGGGCTTCCGAAACCTCAACCACTACATCTTGCGGTCACTGATCCACTCCGGTCAGCTTCAGGACCGGATCAATGCACTCTGATTCCGGAAGGGCCGGTTAACTGGAGGGGTCCGCCGGGGCGAGACGGATCGAGAGTGCCTCGCAACGAAGTTTTCGTTGCGAGGCACTCTCAGTGGGTCAGAATTCCGAACAATTCTTCTTACGGGATAGTAAGTCCCCACGCCGCGCGGGCATCGCGGCCCGAGTAGTCAATTGCAATCGACTTCTCATTGGTGTACTCGTTGATGGCATTCGGGCCCATCTCACGGCCGAATCCGCTCTGCTTCACACCTCCGAACGGCAGTTGGCCTGACAGGGCGTGCCAGTCATTGATCCATACGGTGCCAGCCTCAAGTCGATGCGCTAGGTCCATTGCGACCGTATAGTCGGTGGTCCAAACGCCGGCCGAGAGTCCGTACTCACTGGTGTTGGCCTCTGCCACGACGGCATCGATATCGTCGTATGCCATCACTGAGACCACAGGGCCGAAAATCTCCTCCGTAGTGATCTTCATGTCAGGTGTGACGTCGGTGAAGATTGTCGGAGGAACCCACATGCCTTCCCTGTTCAGGTCAGCAGGAAGTTCGGCCTGGAATGCGACGGTTGCCCCATCCTTCTTACCGCTGTCAATGAACCCTTCCACGCGTTCCCGCTGAGCTCGGTTCATCAAGGGTCCGATGTCGGTGCTCATATCTGTGGGATCACCGATAGTGAGCTGCGATGCGCGCTGGACAAGGCGATCAACGAACTCGCGATAGATGGTTCGGTGGACGAACAACCGGGTGCCGGATTCACATGCTTGGCCGGCGTGGACCAAGAAGGCCCAGAGTGATCCGTCTACCGCCAGGTCGAGGTCGGCGTCGGGGAGCACGATGTTTGCTCCCTTTCCGCCGAGTTCCATGGTGACCTTCTTGACACGCTCTGCAGCGTTCGCCATGACCGTCCGTCCAGTGGCAGTGGACCCCGTGAATGAGACCTTCCGGACCTTTGGGTGCTTGGTAAGATGCCCACCGACTTCGGCTCCATCACCAGTGATGACATTGAATACGCCATCGGGCAATCCCGCAGCCTTGAGCACCTCGGCCAAGATGAGAGCCGTTGACGGCGTCTTCTCGTCGGCCTTGAGCACGACAGAGTTGCCCGCTGCGATTGCCGGGATCGACTTCCACACCGTGAGGAGCAGTGGAAAGTTCCACGGAACGATTCCTGCGACGACGCCAATCGGTTCACGACGAATGATGCCGACTACGCTGCCGCTTACCATGGTCGGCTGATCGGTGACGTGTCGTCGCGCCAGGTCGGCAAAGTAGCGGATATGCATGACTGGGAAGCCGACAGAGAGACCTTGAGCGAGCCTGACCGGTGTGCCGTTCTCTCGCGAGGCGAGCAAACTGATTTCTTCGGCGCGGGCTTCGATCGCATCCGCTGCGCGGTCGATTACCGCCGCCCGCTCATGCATCGGAGTTTCGCGCCAGCCGCTGCTGGCGAAAGCCGCTGCGGCGGCTTCGACCGCAGCGTCGACCTCCGCGGTTCCTCCCTTGGCTAGCGTGGCAATCACCGTGCCATCACCCGGGCTGACCACGTCATAGGTTTCGTCGGTATCGACAGACTTGCCGTCAATGAAGAGTGAGTAGTGCGTCATGTTCCCAGAACCAACTTTCTGAACTTGAATGTGTACTCAGCTTCCTTAGCCCAGGAAAGTGTCCTGTGGTGTGTGGTGCTGGTCATGAAACTCAAGCCTCTTCGTAGGTGATGATGCCGCGCAAATTTTTGCCATCCAACATGTCTTTGTATCCTTGGTTAACCTGGTCGAGGGTGTAGGTAGTAGTGACCAGTTCGTCGAGCTTGAGTTCTCCCTCCATATACCAGTCGAGCAGGCGGGGGATATCAATGCGGGGATTCGATGATCCGAACAGACCGCCGCGGATTTCCTTCTCGTACAAGGTGAGGGTTAACAGATCCAGGTCGACCTTGATTTGATCGCCCGGTGCACTCGAGGTCAGAACCAGCACTCCCCGTTTGCCGACCAGCTTCAGTGCTGGCTCCACCAGCTCGCCCTCAGCAACGCTGGTGGTCAGGATGGCCCGATGCGCCAGGGTGCCCCGAGTTAGCTCCGCGATAAGGGGCAGGGCTTCCTCCATGCTTGCGGCCACATGCGTTGCGCCGAACTCCTTGGCGCGCTCTCGTTTGTAAGCCACAGTGTCGATCGCAATGATGTTCTTGGCACCTGCGAGGCGGGCACCTTGTACTGCGTTCATGCCGATTCCGCCGACGCCAATCACGGCCACCGTGTCTCCGGGCTGGGTGCCCGCGGTGTGAAATGCCGAACCCCACCCCGTCGTGACGCCACACCCTACGAGCGCGGCCCGATCAAGCGGAACATCGTCACGGATCTTGATGACATTGTCCTCGTGGACAACAACATACGGGGAGAAGGTTCCCAGCAAGCACATCGTCCCTACGCCTTTGCCACGCGCTTGGACCCGGTGGGTCCCGTCCGAGAGCGCCACTCCTCCGAAGAGGTGGGCTCCGAGATCGCAAAGATGCGAATGTCCACTGACACAGGAGTAGCAACGGCCGCAGGAGGGGATAAACGCCAGCACGACGTGGTCGCCCGGCACGATTCCCTTGACTGCGGAGCCGACTTCCTCAACGATTCCGGCGCCTTCGTGTCCACCGACCATAGGCTCCAAGCCGACAAAGATGCCGGAGTCGATATGGTCGTCCGAATGACAGAGCCCCGACGCTGCGAGTTTGACTCGTACTTCATCAGGCCGAGGATCACCCAGTTCGATCTCTTCGACTGACCAACCCTTGTTCGCGCCAGGCTCCCAGCAAATCGCGCCTCGTGTTTTCATCAGAAAAATCTCCTGTCTCTTCTCGATATTCCTCAGTCGCTCCGCGCGGCCAAGGAGGTTGATAGGAACAAATGGGGATGTCAAAATTTGCTACACGCTGGCCGATTCAGTGTGTGGAGAACCACCATCCCTGATAGCAGTCGCTGTCATAGCCAACCTTCTCTCGCTGAGGTTGTTTGAGCGAACAAGCCAGGCCCACTCGGCTGACCCACCACGCGCTGCCACTCCCAAACGGACGACTGTGTCCTGCGCCACAAGTAGAACACAGACCACATCTTGCCGCAAGCAATATCGTACCGATTGGCCCCCCTGATTCATGGGGTGTGGGAGATTCGGTTCTCTACGGATGTCGCGTCCTGATTGGCGAGTAGGCGTGCGGAAGCTCCGGCTAGCGCTGCCGGTGGGCGGGTCTCCGGGTGGTGCTGTCGTGGGCGGGCAGGTGAGGTCAGGCGGGTTTGGGGATCGCGGCGATCGTGTGGAACACCGCCTCGATGGCGACGGCCCACGGCCAGGTTTCGGGGATTTTCACGCGTCGTCGGCGGCTGCTGCGGGTCAGCAGGGCCGCGACGTGCAGGAATCGGTAGCGCATCGCTTTGGGCTCGCACAAGGCGAGAACGGCGGCCTCGCCGATGCAGGCCAGCAGCCGCGTCCACGCGATGAGGTCTGCGGCGATCATGACCGCGACGAGCCAGGCCTGGTTGACCGCGAATTCCCGCGAAGGAAGGCGGCCGAGTCCGGTGTCTTTGGCGTGTCGGATCCGGTCCTCCACGCGGGCGTGCGCCCGATGCCGCGCTTCGAGGAACTGCAGTTGACCGACGGCGGTGTTGGTCACAAATGCCTGGTAGCGCCACCCGTCGAGTTCCTCGAACATCG
Organism: Rhodococcus sp. LW-XY12; assembly: GCF_019317345.1. Lineage (NCBI taxonomy): Bacteria > Bacillati > Actinomycetota > Actinomycetes > Mycobacteriales > Nocardiaceae > Rhodococcus > Rhodococcus sp. LW-XY12. The sequence goes on along the minus strand of NZ_CP079227.1, from coordinate 77,586 downwards.
ACAGTTGGGCGCCAGGGTGGGGTCGTTCGCGGCGGACGATGACCCGCATCCCGTCTGGCCACTTGGCGAGCATCCGTGGGGAGAGGAACCCGGTCAGCTCGGCGACCTCAGCCCCGGGCCGCAGGTCCCCGCCCTGGTTCAACGCCGGCCCCCACGTTGCCTCGGGAGCCATCGCGATCGCCCGCCGGATCGGGTTGGTGACCGCGAATCCGACCGAGTACTCCACCTGCCGACCGCGGACGCGGTTCTGGTCGGTGATCCATTCCAGCAGGGCGTGGGAGGCGCCGGCGCCGTCGGAGCGGATCAGCACATCACGCCGGTGAGCGGCGGGGACCTGCGCAATCGCCTGGCCCAGGACATCGATGTGGTCGGCAGCGGTGTTCGACCCGGCGTTGCCCGGCCGCAAGCTCGCGGCGAGGAACTCTTCTGTGTTGTCGCACCACACGCCGATCGGGTGATACCCGAACGTGCGCTTATAGGTTGGCGCGGCCTGCTCTTTTTCGCTGTGGGTGGCCACGATGGTGGCGTCCACGTCGAGCACGATCGTCGATCCCAGGTCCCGGCCCGCGCACTTCGAGGCGGGCACCCCGCCGGGCAGGTGGGACCACACGTGCCGCCGGGCACGAGCCCGCGCGACCTGGATTTTCTTGCGTTTACCGGCGGTGACCTCATCCAGGGTGCGCCACACCGTCGGGGACGAGGCGACCGGCCCCAGGACCGTGGATTGGTTGTTTGGGACGCCTTTCGGAAAGCGCGGTTCTGATGATCGGGTAGCGGTCGGACGGGCATCGGATAGCGGCATCTGCCCGTCCGACCGCTGGGCCGCTATGGCGTTGCCGTGGCGAGGTGCCGTCTCATGTTCGGGCCGTCGAGGGCGATGATCTCGGCGCCGGCGACGATCCGGTTGAGGATCGATTCGGCGATGACCGCGTCTTGGAGCGACTTGTACCAATCTGGCGGATCGAACTGCGAGGTCACCAGCGTCGAGCCCCGCCCTTCCCGAGCGGCAAGGATGTTGAGCAGCTCCGCCGCGGTGTGCGGAGCCACCGGCGTGGTCAGGAAGTCATCGAGAACCAGCAGGTCGCAGTTGTGCAGATCAGTGAGGAAGTCCAGCCTGCGCTGCGAGGTCGGCTCCAGCACGGCGAGCCGGTTGGCCAGGTCGTCGAGCCGGAAGAACCTCGCGGTGTAGTACTTTCGGCACGCGGCATTGAGCAGCGCCTGGGCGAGGTAGGTCTTGCCCACGCTGGACTGGCCGAGCACGACGAGATTGCGGGTGGCGTCGATCCATTGACAGCTGGAAAGTCGTGCGATTAGCTCGCGGTTGACGTTGCGGTCAGGCAGGTAGCGGATCTCTTCTACGCAAGCATCAGGGTTTGGCGATCTGGAGGCCTTGAGTAGTTTCTGGGTCCGGCGTTCCTGCCTGGCCGTGATCTCTTTGTCCAGGGCGTGGAAGATCTTCTCCGAGAAGGTCCACTCGTCGCAGGCGGGATCGTTGGCCAAGTCGATGACGGTCTGGCCGAACGCGGTCATCCGCAACTGGGTGAACAGTGGCATGTCGGCGTCGGTGAGATGACGATCAGTCACTGCAGCTCCTCCCGCCCCGCGGTGCCGCTGCTCGGGCCTCCGGTGAGGACGGCGAGGCTGAACTGCTCCGGCCCGGCCAGATGCGCCCCGGTGGTATCTCGCCGATCCGGCGGTACCGCTACAGGCGTTGCGGTCGCCGGCGTCGTCGCTGCGGTCGTGGTGGTGGGTCGAGCGGCGGCCTGGGCCCTCAGGGCCGCCAGCTGCTGCTTGACGGCGGTGTAGCTGATCGCCCGGCGTGAGGTCTCGGAGACCAGCTGCCCGCAGGCCCGCTCGAGCAGCATCTTGTTGTCCCCGCGGGCCAGGGCGAGGATGTTCTGGCACGAGCGGTAGCCCTGAGCCTCGATCCGCTGGCGATCCAGGACCTCACTGATCGCGGCCACGGTGTGCGGTCCGATCTTGTGGGCCTGGCGCACGAAATACGCCCGCGACCACAGGTCCGATGACTGCAGATGCTGCGCGGGAACATGGTCAGGGTCGGTCACGAAGGCGTGCCGCCTACCGGAGACGGCGTGGGAGGCGATGACCTCCCCGCCAGCCATGACAGTGAGCGTGGGGCCGGTGATCTTCACATCGACGTGCTGGCCAGCGAAGGTGTAGGGCACCGAGTACTTCACCGTGGCGATCTCCACGTGGTAATCCCTGTTGACCTTGGACTTCTTCCAGATGACTGGCTGCCAGCGGGCCTCGGGAAGGTCGAACAGTTCCGACTGCTCGTGCTCGGTGAACAGCTCCCGGCGGCTGGTCTTCTGGCCGCGGAACGGGGTCCGGTCGTTGATCGCCTCGACCTCGGCGGCGATCGCCTCGTTCGCATCATCCAGGCTAGCGAACCGCCGATCGGCCAGCCGTCCGATCACCCAGTTCGTCACCACCTTCACCCCAGCCTCGACGTGCCCCTTGTCTGTCGGGCGCACCGGCCGAGTGGGCACGGCAGCGGTCTGGTGATACTCGAGGAAGTCACGGTACTCACGGTTGACCTCGCGGGCCCGGTCACCGCGGGCGATCTGGTTCGACGCCGTCGAGGCGTTGTCCGGGACGATCACCTGCGCCGCGCCGCCGAAGTACTCGAACGCCTGCAAGTGCGCGTCGAGCCAGTTCGGCATCTTCTCGTCCAGGCAGCCGCAGGCGAAGACCATCCCCGAGTACGGCAGCGATGCCACGAACACCGACACTGTGGTCTTGGTGCCGGTGACGGGATCGAAGATGGCCATCTTCGTGCCCGCCCAGTCGACCTGCATCGTGTGCCCGGGCACGTGCGTGATCCGCATCGTCAGCTCGTTGACCTCGACGTACTCGCCGATGATCTGGCAGAACCGCTGGTAGCTGTAGTGCCGCTGCCCCGGCGTGCCGTCAGTGTCGAGGTAGTTGGCCCACAGCACCCGCAGCGGCAGCTTCTTCTTGCCCGTGCGCTTCTTCACGGCAGCCGCCACGTCGAAGGCGACGAACTCCTTCGACGGCGTCTTGCGCCCATCGGCGAACAAGACGTCGATCTCCTCGACGCTGAGCGCCTCGACCTGGCTCGTGGCGGTCAACCCGTGCTCGTGGCAGACCTTCTTCGCCTTCGCGACCGTGCGATGCGAGCAACCCGCGATCGCCTCGATGTCCCGGTAGGACCTGTCCTGCAGCAGTAGCGACATCACCAATCGGTAATCAGTCACCCGTGCCTCCTGTTCGGATCCACGCGCAGCCTGGTTGCCACGCGTAGAACCGACACGAGCACACGAGGACCGGCACCGCTATCCGATGCTCATACTCGCGCTACCCGATCATCAGAACCCTGCTATCCGAAGCACGTCCCTAACAGATTGGTGGCGCAGGACGCGGATGTCGGCGATGGACTCCCCGCCACCCGTGAGCATCACCGCGACATCGGTCAACACCCTGCCACGGTCATGGATCGGGATGGATCGGCGCTGCGCCATGGCCCCCGACAGCTCGGCGGTCAGACCGACGCGATCCGCCAGAAGGCGTGGCGCGATGGTCCCGGCGTGAGAAATCACCGCGACATCATCGACACAGAACGACAGACCAGACGACCACGAAGTACGCTTCACCTACCGAGTGCTTTCTGCTTGAGGAACTGTAGCTCTAGACAAGTCCCAGTTTCCCCTGTTCAGGGAGCACTTCGGTCTATTTGCGCCCAGCGATCCGCAGATCCCCATGAAACACCGGGGTTAGTGCGCGGGGAGGCCCTAATGCCAGCGTTCCGAGGGGAAAGTCGGTGGGTGCTTCGCGAAGAAGGCCGATGAGCCGGCCTTCGGACGGCAAGATCAACTCCTCGCGGTCACTGGCAAGTCGGCTGCGAATTGCTTCGAGTTCGTGCACTGGGTGTGCAGAGGTGCAAAAAGCTCGATAGGTCATGTCGCGGGGCAGGTGATACATGACTGCGCCCTGGTCGATCTGCGCAGCCGACAGGCTCCCAGTTAGAAGGTCGTGAAGCCACGAGTCTCGCCGTCGCCGCTCGGCGAGGGCCACCTCGAGACCATGGGTGCGATAGGCAACTGCCGCTCGTGCAGAGAATGCATCGCTCAGCTTCCACAACAGACCAGTCATCCACACGATGTCCCGCTCTGGAAGGCCGCACTCCTCAGCGAGCACAACAGCCCTATCGAGGATCCCCGTCATGGAGACGCGAAACCCTGCCAAGATATCTTCGATCGGCAACCCGGCCTGAAGTCTCTGCAAGGTAGCCGTTTCGGCCTCCCATATATCGCCAGGCGAGGGGACCTCGCGTTTGCGTAGCGTCTGCACGGACAGCCGAAGATTTCGTCGAACGCTGTCCTCAAGTTCGGTATCGGCGGTGGCCCGATAAGATTCGAGCTCTTGCCGAACCCTCTCGATGGTAGGGCCGATCATCGTCTCGTCGAGCTCAAGCGAACGAATAAAGGCACCTATACGTTCCGGGTCGGTAGCTCCCACCATGGCGAGACTACTGGCCGGTCGTTACTGACGTCGATAACGACTGGGCAGGTGTTTCTCCAGGATGGAGCCCTCGTCTGTCGTGGGGCTTGGATGAGAGCCGACTGTTCGGGTTGAGAGTGCTGGTCAGAGGCAGGGCGAAGGGACGGAGTGATGATTTATGCAGGATGAACGGTTAGGCCAGCTGTACCCCGGCGTCCGTGCCGAACCCGAGTGGTCAGGTCGTCCGAGGCGGTCTGCCCCTTGGGGGGGCTGTATCTCGAATTGCGCCCGAGGGGACCGCTGGAGGCTCGGCGAATGATTCATCCGACGCAATACGCAGACTACTAGTTTACATAATATCGCTTATCGGCGTTTCGTGTCACATTGCGACACAGCACTTTTCGTGGATATTGGCGCAGCCTCTCGCGGGAACGAGGTGCGGGACGAGCACACATGCACGGTCCGGTCGGCAGTGTCGACACAGCCCTGGCGCTGTTCGCTGCCGCCGACGCTGCCGGATTGATCGAATGGGACAGTTGCCAGCCACGAACGGGCCTGAACTTGTGGTCCCGCGCGAAGTGCGGCACCGGCGCCATGGCATCGCACGCAGCCCATCGTTCCGTGCAATCCTAATGCACCGCAACCATATTGGTGGATAATCGAAATTATCCATCATGGTCGGTCGGTGCGCGCGGGCGATCCCTCTCCCGCTACTCCCCGCCTGGCGTGGATTCCCGGCTCGGGACTGGATGACGAATCGGCACGGCCGAATCTGCTCCGACATTGGAGGGCGGCGCGTGACTTCGGCGCTCCCGACCGGAGAGCGGGATTAGAGCTCCCGTCCTGATCCGGGTCATCGAGCGCGGCCCGTATTGGTTGAGGTCACCGAGATCGGCCAGCGGGGAGGTGCGCGACGTTGACGATGCCGCGCAGGACCGAGTTGATCGCGACAGCGTTCTCTTGCTCGAGAGCCTGGTCGAGTCGGATGAACAAACCGTCGAAGGTGCACGTCGGTCCGCGAACGCGTGCTCGAAGGTCTCATTTTCGGAAGAGCTGGTTTCATCCTCCGCACGCGCGTAGTGTAGGCCCGTCGATTCTGCACATTGCCCAGTTTCCGTTCCATTCCGGCGGGGATTCCGAGTTGCTGTCGAGCAACATCGGCGTTCCCTCTTCGTCAATGAGGTGGAAGTATATCTTCTCTCCGGGAGCGTGCGGCGATTCGATGTGCCTACTTCCGAAATGGTTGAACATTTCTCCAAGGGTGGCTTCGGCAACCTGGCCATGGTCTGTCCACGAAAAAGTCCACTCCTGTGCTGAAGCCGCGAAACCGTCTCGCCACGTGCCGCTACCATCTGCGTTGAAATGGACATTCATTCCTCGACCAACCCACTTTCCGGTGAACCCGGACCCGTCTTCGGGCACGGTTGGGTTGGTCCCGTATCGGGTGCCGTCACCGCCATTAAGTCGGACTTCGCCCCTGCTGATCATGAATCCTTTGTGGGTAGCTTCCTCAGTGCAGGTGATTCCATTCTCTGCGCTCGAACACCGGAATCCGCTCCATTCGACGGATGTTCCGTACGGCAGGACTCTAAAATCTTCCAAGGCTGCATTCCAAGGCCACCCTCCGGTGCATACGCCACGTACAGCATCGTGCGATCGAGTGATTGCCGCACCACCAGGAGTGCTGTTGAGCGTCTGGGAGCACGGCGGTGGTACCGGTTCCTTTCCGACGTACTCGCTGGCCATGCAAGCGACTTGAGGGTTATCGCTCAATCCCCCCCACGTGCCGGCTTTCTCGGCATCACTCATTTCGCACAAGATATTTCCTGACGGGCTTTGGAAATAGACTTCTCGCAGACTTTGTGGATCGGTAGCCCGGCGTTCGATGTTGACGACCGCGAGGTTACCGCCATTCAGCTCGTCGAAAACGCCGCGGAGATTTTGGACAATTGACGGTATTCCCTTGGTCAGAACACCAAGTACGAAATTTGCTGCACGGCCGGCAAGGGTGTCCTGGAAACCCGGAGGGACGCCTACGCCCTTGCTGATCGCGGTCGACATACATGAAGTAACTGCGGTTGCGAGCTTGCCGTGCTCTCCAGATTCCGCGGTGGATGTTTCGACAGCTGACATGATGCATTCGACGTTCGCTGGTTTTTCGAGAATATCGGACACCCTGTTGGTGTTGCCTACGAGGCCAAACGCTGAGTCGATCACGTACAGCCACGTCGTCGCATACGAGATTTCAGCGGACTGCATCACAGCCGCACGGACCGGCAACTTGTTCGAACTGAAGTCGAAGGAGATCTTCCCATTCGGCATGAGGATGCTGGCGCCGTTGTAGGACTTGCTCATGGTTGAAAGGAACAGCGCTTGTCCGGCGAGGTCGCCGGCGTTGCTCACAGTGGAGTAGGACGTGCCCACATCGGGCTCGGTCTTAACTAACCACGGTCTTCCGTCGTTCGAGTGGAGGGTGAGGCGCGCACCACTTGATGTCGGCTCCAAGCAGGGCCACACGACGTTGTGCTCCGTGGTGTCCTGCTTGACAGCGCGATTGGCCACCAGCGTTGTGTCTGACAGTTGCGCAGCGCGGCCGACGCAGTCGGGTGGAGTGGCGGCCCCAGTACCGAGCCACTCGTGGAGATTGTCCTGGAGATATGTACGGACCGCTTCCCAGTTCCACCACCTGAACTCCCCCTTGGAGAAGTGGCTCATCATCACCGAAGCTGAGTCGATTACCTTCTCTTCGCTGTTCTCATATTGGTCGTAAACAATCTCTGGCTGAATAACCTCCAGCTCATTGGTGTCCGATCGAGCCGTGATGAAGAAGAGGGTGCTCGGTGTGTCGGGTGTTGGTGATTCGACACCAGCGAATTTCCTCAGAAAATTGTTCTTCTCATCCTGGAGGTAGGTGACCTTGACTGGGGTCTGAGGCTGCTGGCCGTTGTCCAGATAGATATCGAATCCCATGCCCAGGCGCGTCGTGAGATCGGCGGGATCGTTCAGGAAACCCTGACTGTTGGACGTTGTAGATAGGACTATTTTGGTTCCGGCAGGTGCGACACCGCCGTCGGCCTCGACTTGTACTCCGTTGTTCACAAGGGTTGCACCATTCTCGGTGACAACGGTTTCGACCGTGTGGTACCCACGGATGGTGTCGGTCGTGCCTCGTAAGCCAGACACGTCGAAAGCATAGAGAACGACAACGATGAGCAGCAGAACGCTCACCAGGGCAAACAGTTTCTTCATTGGTTTTCTGACCCCTACTCACTGAGGACTGTCACCCGTGGTCACCTGATGCCCCAGTATAATGAGGCGTACGTATTTTGCCCGAAATGGGACAATTTCGGGTGGTGAACCTGTGGGCGCACTTCTCTTTGGGTCGCTCCCGGTGTTGCTGTGGCAACGTAAGCGCAGTTCAAGGACACTTCCGCGTGCAGGGATCGAGTCAAATTGATCTTGAAACATTGCAGGAGTCGGGGAATTGCGCCTAGAGCCGGGCGTAGTCGAGGAGGTGGGGTGGCGGACGAGGACATCAACCAGGGCATGTTCGGAATCGCGTTCGGAGTGTTCGGCACCAGAATGCGGCGAGCGGTCGCCGGCAGCGTGAAGAAGGCCTCCGCCGCATGGCGCCTGCTCACCGCTACCGTGATCTGGTCTTCGGTGCTGACACCGACCTGATGCAGGTAGTGATCCCACACCTCTGCACACCGAGCCGGCACCCGACCGTTGCAGAGGTTTTCGATGTCGATCAGATGCAGCGCCGGTCCTTGCACCACGTTCCCGGCGATTACGGCCCCAGTCATCGCTACTCCGATCGTTCGGCGCCTTCCATCGGGCGCGGTGCCCCATGGAACCGAACATCGGCGATCATGAGAAGAGCAGACCTGCTCCCCCACCAAAGACCAAAATGCCAGGTCAAGTCCCTGGAGGTGGTGTACGACGTCGTCGCGTGATTCCTCGTCGGTGGATCAGGCGGTCAAGGCCGGTGTCACCTCCTCGGTGTCCTCGGTGACGCTGTCGGCGGGCTTGTCGGTGCGGGAGCGGGCGAGTACGTCGAGGCCGAGGTAGCGGCGGCCTTCGATCCACTCGTCGTGCTGTTCGGCCAGCACCGCTCCGACAAGTCGGATCAGAGCGGTGCGGTCCGGGAAGATCCCCACCACGTCGGTCCGGCGGCGGATTTCCTTGTTGAGCCGCTCCTTTATCCGGCCCTCGGGGCCGGATCAACCCCTGGTTGTCGACTCGACTCAGCGGTCGAGGCGGTGGAGGTGGTCGGTGAGGGCGTCGGTGACGCGGTGGTGGCGGGCGGCTTCGTCGAGCCAACCGCGGTCGCGGGCGTCGGCCTCGAGAGCCTGGATGTCGGTGCGTTGCGCCTCTAGTGCGCCGCGGAATTCCGGTCCGGTGGCGAAGTTGTCGCAGGTTTCGCAGATGTTGGCGTAGGGGCAGGCGCCGGCCGCTTCATGGCGGGAGCAGTAGCCATGGGCAACACGTGTTTTGAGCATCTCGCTGCCGAGCCAGCTGACGGTGTCGGGGACGATGGGTTTGCCGACCGGAGTGAGGGTGAACCGGCGGCGCATCTTGCCCATGGCCTGGTCGTAGGCGCCGGGCAGGGTTGCGCCGATCGCCGCCACGAGACCGGCGTGCGCATCGGAAGTCACCAACTTCACCCCGGTCAGGCCGCGGGCGACCAACCCGCGGAAGAAGGTCAGCCAGCCGGCGCCGTCCTCGCTGGAGGTGACGTCCAGGCCCAGGATCTCGCGGTAGCCGTCGGCGTTGACGCCCACCGCGACCAGGGCGTGCACGTTCACCACCCGTCCGTTCTCGCGCACCTTGAGCACCAGGGCGTCGGCGGCGACGAACGTGTACGGCCCCTGATCGAGGGGGCGGTTGCGGAAGGCCTCGACCTGGGCGTCGAGATCTTTCGCCATCACGCTGACCTGGGACTTCGACAGCGAGGTGATCCCGAGGGGGTCGATGAGTTTTTCCATTCGGCGGGTCGAGACGCCGAGCAGGTGGCAGGTCGCAACGACCGAGGTCAGGGCACGTTCGGCCCGCTTGCGCCGCCCGAGCAGCCAGTCCGGAAAATAGGACCCTTGCCGCAGCTTGGGGATGGCCACGTCGAGGGTGCCGACGCGGGCATCGAAGTCCCGATGCCGGTAGCCGTTGCGAACGTTGACGCGTTCGTCGGAGCGTTGGCCGTAGCCGGCGCCGCACAGAGCGTCGGCCTCGGCGCCCATCAGGGCGTGGATGAACATCGTCAGCAGCTCGCGCAGCAGGTCGGGGCTGGCGCCGGTGAGTCGGTCTTCGACAAGCCGGCGCAGATCGATATCGTAGGCAGTGGTCATCGCGTGCTCTTTCCTCGAGTCGAGTTGGTAGCTCTCTCGAAGAATCACGCGGTGACCGTCTTTCGTCCGGTTACGACACGCCGGTCATCGGGATCCGATCCGGCTCGTACACCATCCTGATGGACGCAACCAAATGCCAGGCGCCGAATAGGCAAATGGCCCGACAGGTGTCAATAGCCATCGTGATGTGAATCTGGCGCACTTTTCGTGACGACGCTGTGCGTGTCGCTGGCCTGCATCGACGTCGGTAATTGAAGCTCTCTCGGGTGCGCTGAGGATGGCGGGAGGAACTTGCTGTCGATGTTGTCGATGTCCGTCGGGTCGGATCGGTGATCCGCATCGAGGCTCGGCCGCGGGATGAGGGCGCGGTGTGCCCGCGTTGTGACGGCGAAGCGCGGCGAGTGCATTCTCGGTATCGCCGCCAGTTGGCCGATACCGCAATCGGTGGGTATCCGGTCCTGATCGATACTCGGGTCCGACGGTTTTTCTGCGACACGATCGAGTGCGCCACAAAGACCTTCGCCGAACCGGCTCCGACCTGCTCCGCAAACGAATACTCCTCAGCCGATGACGTCCTCGGGATCCGTCACGGAAAGTGGGCCAGATCCAAGATTCACCCGCCGTTGACAGGATCGACAAGGCACTGCACGAAGTGATGGTGGAGCTCAGGTGCACGGCGTCTCCCGCAGTGTCGATGTCCTCCCCGCAGAGTCGGGAGTCAGCTCGGGGATCTCGAATCCGAAGGTCTCGAGGATCTGCGCCGGGCTCGACGCCGCGGTCGCCCGGTTCCGGAAACGCACCTTGACGCACAGCGCCTTCCCGTACGTGTATCTCGATGCCACCTATTGCAGGGTGCGAGTGGGGGAGCAGGTCTGCTCTTCTCATGATCGCCGATGTTCGGTTCCATGGGGCACCGCGCCCGATGGAAGGCGCCGAACGATCGGAGTAGCGATGACTGGGGCCGTAATCGCCGGGAACGTGGTGCAAGGACCGGCGCTGCATCTGATCGACATCGAAAACCTCTGCAACGGTCGGGTGCCGGCTCGGTGTGCAGAGGTGTGGGATCACTACCTGCATCAGGTCGGTGTCAGCACCGAAGACCAGATCACGGTAGCGGTGAGCAGGCGCCATGCGGCGGAGGCCTTCTTCACGCTGCCGGCGACCGCTCGCCGCATTCTGGTGCCGAACACTCCGAACGCGGCGGATGATGCGCTGCTTGAGTCCGTGCAGACGGACCGGGTCGGCTGTCGGCACCGCTCGGTCGTCATCGCCTCGGGTGACGGTGCGTTCGCGCCTTTAGCCCGCGCTCTCCGGGCGGCGGGAATCCGGGTGACCCAGGTGGTCACCGAGGGTGTCGGGGTCAGCGGTGCGCTCTATCGCTCGTGCGAAGACCTCATCCGTCTTCCCGAACCGGGCCGGCCCGTTGAGATTGCGGCGGACGATCCGCGAGATCTGCAGCGGGCCTGTCCCGTACGTGTGGCAACCGAACCACGTGAGCGACGGGCCCCCACGTGCAGGCAATCTTCGGAGGGTGGTTGCGGGCGGTCGGTGCACGGTCGGCAACTGCGCGAGCAGAAACATTCGTCGACAACGACGCGATGGGGATCGCGAAGGCATGGCACAAGGTACGACACATTTCTGATTTCCGCGAGTGCAAGGAGATCGGCAGCAGGCGAACCATCTCGATCGCTTGCGTATACCGGACAGGAGCATTTTGGTGAATGACCCGACATCGGCAGTGCCGAATGATTCCTCGGAACCTCCTGCGGGCGAGGCCGGGCACGGAGCGGATCGACGGGTCGAGGACGACGCACCGTTCGCGAGATTCATATTGTGGTGTGCAGGTGCGAACCCCGCGCATCTGCACGAGAAGGCGGAGCAGCGGTGGTATCACAGCCTGGGGGCTTCGGTGATCTTCACCGCGCTCGTGGCGGGGGCCTCGGCATACGTCCTGGCGATGGCCAGCTTCGATCTCGCGTGGCAGGTGTTGACCGCGATCGCCGTGTTCTGGGCTCTGCTCGTGTTCAACCTCGACCGTTTGATCGTCTCGCGGGTTCTGGGCAAACCCACCTTCTGGAACAAGGTCGGTTTGTTCGTCTCGCGGTTCGCGCTGGCGACCTTCGTCGCTCTCACGATGGCGGTGGGCATAGAACTGCTTTGGTTCAGCCCGGAGATCGAGCAACGGATCGTCGAACTCAACGTCGAGGACCAGCAGCGAGCCGAACGGGAAACGCGCACTCGGGCCGAAGCCGAGTACGCAGTCCACCTCGGAGCACCAGGACTGCAGGAAGACCAACTCGACACAGCGGTGAAGGCCGCAAAAATAGCCCGTCAGGAGGCCGACCGGCGGGTGAAGTGCGAAACGCAACCGGCACCCGACTGTGAGAGTGGCACCGGGGTACCGGGAGTCGGAGCCGAAGCACTTCAAGCTGTCGCGGATTCCGCGGTGGCCACTGATCGGTTGGCCGAGGCGCAGGCTGCCTACGACAACTACGCCGTCATCGCGCGACCGACCACGCTGACCGCTGCCGAACTCGAGACCTGCGGATATCCCGCCCAAGTGTCGTTGACCCGCCAGCAGGAGGACAGCTGCAAGGCCCAGCAGCTTGTCGAGGCCCGCGTGCAGCAGTTGGCGTCCGCGGTCACTCCCAACACCGACGGTATGATCCGTCGGCTGGTCGCTCTGTCCGACCTGGCCGGCGGTGAGCACGGCGCCGCGGTCGTCTGGGGCCGGGTCCTAATCTTCGGGATTGCCTTCATGATCGATCTTGTACCGCTGAGTGCGAAACTGTTCGGTGGCGCCACCGGCCACGACATGCGCGCCCGGCGAGACTCCATAGCGGCAAGCAACGAATATCTGCGAGAGTTGAACAGCTCGGTCCGTAAGGAACCGCACTTTCTGGACAAGACCCGAAGGACGATCACCCCCCTTCGCGCTCTCGGCTTTGCTCCCGATTACGACGACGTAGCCGCCCAAAAACGAGCGAGTCACTACAACGAGCTTTTCGAGAGACAGCACGAAATTCAAAAAAGCTACTGGGCGACCGTTCCCCCGGCGCGATTCAAGGCAGCGAAGAACGCGGAAGACGGTGCCATGGATGACGAATACCACCAAGGTGCAAGTGATGCAGGGTATGTGGCAGATGGCGAAGATGCGCCAACTCGGAGGAACGGTGCTCAACGAGAGTTGTTTTCCGAATCAAACCCCGTTCATCCCCCTGAGCAGACGTTGAGGAAAGGTCAGGTGCTGAAGACGAAAAAGGGGACGGAGTATATTATCGAGAAATCGCTTCAAACCCGAATGAATACCGGGAACGAATTGTGGTACTGCAGAAAGCCTGGCGTCGAAGACGTCTACTACGTGGCTAAAGTCAGCGACGACAGGGGATATCCCGCACTCAAGCGGGATTCAGTTGTGTCCCAGTTTCCGAGTCCATATGTAATCCACCTGGACAGTGGGAGTTCCGTCGATCGCGACGACGAGACTGGACTCTATTTCATTGTGATGCCCTACTACTCCGATGGCGACCTGAAGAGGTATCAGAAGAAGTGGAATCGTAGAATTCCTCTGTCGGTCGCTCTCAATATCACCGAACAGCTGCTCGAGGGGTTAGGCGATGCGCACGGTTCGGGAGCTATTCACTGTGACATCAAGCCGGAGAATATTCTCCTGGATTTATCAAGCGGAGACATCTCCCCCAAAATAGTAATCACAGACTTTGGTGCGTCGAAAATGATGGAAGAGCACGGCAAATTTGGTGTCACCAATGCTTTCAATGGCACGCGGGAATACGCGCCGGTCGAGCAGATAGTGCCGGGAAGCAGATTCGGTAGTCGTAGCTATGCGACCGACTTATGGTCGGTGGCAGCAGTCCTGTACATGATGCTCGTCAATTTGAAGCCTCGTGCGCAACTGGAGCAAGAACTCGAACTCAATCCCGCAATTCCGAAGACGGATGACGGGAAGGTGAACTTCGAGAGCTATCAGTACCAGCAGTGGCTCGTAGATGAGATGGCCGAGATTCCCAGGCTGGATACTGTCGATCCGACGATTCCCCGGCCCGTTGCGGATCTTGTTGCGCTGTGGTTGTCAAAGGATCCGGCGGAGCGGGCTCCCGGATTCGATCTGTTCCGCAAGAAAGACCGTTCTGTGATGGACGATGCCCTTGAACGCCTGAAGAACGCAAGGGTGATGTCACGATGATGGACCCGTCGAACGCTGATCCCGAAAGGTTGGCTCCCTAGTGCCCTTTCTCCCCTTCGAAGCCACCATCAGGGCTGCGCTACAACGGATACGAACTGGCCGAGAAGCAATGAGACCAGTCGAGAACGATCACCCAGTGCCGGCACAGTCTCCAGGCCCGATGGGGGTACCCCCGGGATCAGAGCCAGAGGCGCGGTCTAGTAAGAGTCGACTGCCGATGGCGTTGGGATGGGCGGCGTTCACGGGACTGCTCGTATATATCTGCGCCGCCATACCGTTCGTTCGCGACCACGCGCGCCTTGTGGTCTGGATTGCGTTGATGGTCCTGCCGGGATTGACACTCGCGTGGCACACGCGCCGTAGCAAAGTCGCTCATGATCATTCCGATCAGCTCACCACCGGTGACGAGCGCCCGACTGAAGCAATACAGTCGCAGCGTCATCGTGACCCGTATGGACCAGTGTCGAGAGTCGACCGTTCCACACAGATTCCGGGCGCGGATCACAGCAGTCCCCCTAACCATACGGGTAGAGCGCCGTCGAATGTTGATGACGACGACTCGACCGTCAGCTACCGCGTCGATCGTCCTACTGCGGAATTGAGTGCACGAGTTGATGGCGCACAGTCCGGTGCATTCCTGAGTACGAGCATGCCAGTCACCGATCGCCGCCGGTTGATACTCGACCTTCCCGCTCTCCAGCGTCGTCCTGGAAGCCTCGTGTTCTCAGCTTATTCCGCGACACACGAGGGAATGAGAACCAGCAATCAGGACTTCGCATTGGTGACCCCGGTCCTTCTCGGGATCGCCGACGGCGTAGGTGGTCGGTCGCACGGTGCACAGGCATCGAAAGTTGCCCTGGAATCGGTCGCGCGGTCACTGACCAAGGACCCCGATGTCAGTCTCACCGATGCGGTGGACACTTCCAACTCCGACCTCCGACGACTTCTCGGTGATCAGAGCGACAATTCACCAGCCACCACCTTGGATCTGGTCCACCTCGACGAAACCGGTGACCTGACAGGTGCACATGTGGGCGACAGCCGTGTGGGAGTGTTGGCATACCAGAGCAACCATGTCGATTGGCTCACAACCGATCATGCCTCGGGAAACAACCTGACCCTTAGTGTCGGTTCCCGACCGAACATCCGGCCCGACATTTGGCTCCACTCCGTGGAGCCCGGTGACTTGGTGATCGTTGCGACAGACGGACTGTGGGATACGCCTCACGGAGCTTCGGATGCTGAGCATCTGCTCGTCGAGCATCGTCGACACGCCCCCCAGGAGATCGCACATGCTCTCGTACAGGCAGCGGTCCGCGGTGGAACTCAGGACAATGTCACCGTGGTGATCGGTCGGGTGGAGCGTGTCGCGAGGCGATAGAGATCAAGAACAGCCCTGTTCTTTCCTTCTGGCGTCCTTCTGTTCATCCTGAGTGAGTTGTCGCCGGATCAAGGAGTTATGCCGTGGCTGTCGTCGTAATCGCAGCTCTAACAGCACTGATAATCGGGGGGTGCCTTGCATTGAAATCCTTTTTCGGAGGGGACATGCGTGACTGGTTCTCGCCACGAAAGCTGGCCCGAGGAATTCAGGACAGGATGCCCGCGCCGTCCACGGAGTCAATCCTGCGCCGCGGATTGGATCAGCTCCAGCGCCGTTCTCTCACGACCATCAATTCGAAGGTGTTGCCGACGCACGCGGTTCTGGAGGTTCATCCCGACCTGTACCGGCGGATCGCTCCTGCCTGGCCGAGGATAGCGTGCGAATTATCTACCGCTGCTGCCGAGATGGCTCAACGGGAAGGTTGGGAGAGCAGCGGGGTCTCGTTCTCCCTCAGGGGGAACCCTATGCTCGGCAAATGGGAGGTGGACGTTCGTCCGGACTACCCCGAGGACGATGATGTGATCACCGTCCACACAGGTTCGGTCTTCAGCACGTTCCCTGACGATGAACCGACGAAGGTCGGGGGGATCCCATGGGAGACCCAGTGGTTCGTTGAGTTGCCGGACGGAAGTTCCCGGGAACTGAGCGCAGGACGGCCTCTCATCGTCGGCAAGTCGTCGAACTGTGACATCACGGTTCGTTCCCCGCACGTTTCGCGCCAGCATGTACGTCTGTTCTTGAATCCGGCGATCAACGCGGTGGAGATCAAAGATCTCGACAGCACGAACGGTACGTCGGTTGACGGGCGTGCCGTCGCCTCTCACACGGAGGTGGTAGTCCGGAACGATACGGTGATCGGTCTCGGCGACTCTGATCGGATCAAGCTGGTCTACCGCGCGGTGAAGGCGAACCGTCGATGATTGCTTCGTTGCTCGCGTTCGTGTCCTTGGCTGTCGCGAGCGTGCATGTTCTGCTACTCATGTCAGGGCGCAATCCCGTCCGGTCGCAGATTCGGCGAGACGTTCTCGTCGCCGCTCCGCCTGCGGTTCTGGTGCTGGCCTCGACCGCGCAGCTCAACTGGTCAATTCTTCAGGCTCTTCCGTACGTCGTCGGGGCTTCGCTAGGCGCGGTTCTTCTGCTCAGACTCGCCCCCGTACGAAGCACGCCTGCATCGGGGGTTGCCCTGGCGCAGTCGGCTTGGATGCTTACGTGTCTGGGGGCGGTGACAGCGGAGCGCCTGTACCGCGGGGCCGGCCAGGGGCAAGCGGTGTGGGCTGTTCTCGGGTTGATGGTTTTCGCCTTGGCGTCTTGGTTCGGTGCCAGGTGGAGATCCACCCCGCCTGCGCAGCTCGGTGCCATTGTTGCCGCGGTTGGATGCGTCGGCATCGTTCTCCCTCTCGTTCCGGGGATCGGGGTGGATATCAACGGTGCGCGGGGATGGGTGCAAATCGGGCCGCTGCTCGGTCAACCAGGCGAGATTGCACGGGTGTTCATCGTCGTCGGAATCGGTTTGATGCTGTGCGCGGCAGGGCCTGCACTGCGGTTCGGTCGAATTGCGCCTGCGTGCCTCGCCTGTTCGCCATTCCTGGTCGCCGCGGCGATCGGCGCCTACACCGCCGATTTCGGTCCGGTTCTGGTACTCGGCGCGGCAGTCGGAGCCATGGTCCTTCTGTGCCGACCTCGACCTCGACACGCGCTTGTTCTCGTCGCGGCCGCCGGTGGCGTCACGTTCGCGCTGATGATGGGGGTGAGTCGACTGCGTGCGCGGGTTGAGCAGATGCTCCACCCCGCTACCCCTGCTGGTGACCTGCACAACACCGGTGCCGCACTGCGCGCCTTTGCCAACGGAGGTCTCTTCGGTCGCGGGTTCGGCGACGGTGACCCTCATGCCATCGCGAATGTGGAGAACGATTTCGTTCTGGCGGCAGTCGCCGAAGAGCGTGGACTCGTCGGGATCGTTGCCGTACTCATCCTGTTCGGGGTGTTGACCACGGCGTGTTGGACGGTTGCACTTCGAGCGACCAGCGAGGGCCCCCGACTGTCGGCTGCGGGCCTGGTCTCGATGCTCACAGTCCAGGCCCTGTACGTAGCATCGGCCACACTGACCGTCGTTCCCGTCACCGGCATGGTTGTTCCTTTCCTTTCCCATGGCGGCAGCGCACTCGTAGGGATGTGGATTTCGATCGGCCTGGTCCTGGGAATCGGTTCGCATCCTGTCGTCCCACCGACAGGCGGAACCAGTGGAGCGAAGTTGGCGCATCGGATGACGTCGGCGTCGAGAATCTCAGCTGCTGCTTGGGCCGTGGTCGCGGTCATCGCCACGGTCGTGGTTACGACTCAACCTGTGGCGGCGTCCAGTACCAGCCAGACGCGGTGGAAGAGCGCGCTCGTCACGCGGGATGGGACCACGCTCATCTCGGCGACGAACGAACGCCAGCCTGACCGTAGCCCGGTCGCGCAAACGGCCTTCGCCCCGGACTTGGTGAATTTCGTCGACAACGCGACGGGGCAGCAGTCCTGCACGAAGTCATGGCTTCAATCCTTCGTCGCAGGTCAGTGCATCCCTCAACCGGTCGTGACGTCGCTTCGGGACTCGGTCCAGGGAGCGGTGGAAGCGAGTATGACCGTACCGGGTGATGCTGTAGGTCTTGATCTTCACAGCGGTGAGGTGATCGCACTCTACGAACGACCCCGACCGAATACCTCCGGCGGGATCGCGACATTGTCACCGGTCGAGCGTCCCTCTGCCCCGGGATCTACCTTCAAGACCGTCACTGCGGCAGCAGCCTTGTCCCATGGAATCGACGGTTCGACGCCACAGCGTGAGATCTACACTCCCCCCGGCGGAGTCGGCGATGTCGTCAACGCTTGGAGAGGACCCGGAGGGGGATCTTTGCCGACAGCTCTTGCCGAATCAAGCAACACCGCGTTTGCCGAAATCGCGATTCGAGCCGGCGGTCCCGTCCTCACTGAGACGGCCGAGATGCTGTCATCTTGGTACCGGTGGGGAACCGATGACCACGGGCTCGGCATCGATGTGGGTCCGAACCTTGACGATCCGGATGTCCTTGCTCGAAGTGGATTCGGCCAGGAAGGGGTGCGTGCAACGCCGTTGGCTATGGCTGTTGTCGCAGGGAAGATCGCCTCGGGCGGGACAAGTCCGAATCCCACTTTGGAGGCCGGCACCTGCTCGCGCTCCGGTCAGTTCGTTGCAAAGACACCACTGGCCGATGACAGTTGGACCATCGGCGACCACGTCACCGATCCGATTCGAGAAGGCATGACGAGGGCAGTGACCGAGGGCCACTCCGGAGTTCTCGACGCCATGTCGTTCTCCGTTGCGGCCAAGACCGGAACTGCCGAGGATCCAGAAGGTTTCTACGACGGCTGGGTCATTGCCTATGCACCGGTGGAGACCCCGCGTTTCTCCGTTGCAGTCAGGATCTGGGCAGACCACGAGAGTCTGACCTCTCGCACCGGTGCCATGGACGCTGCACCGGTGGCTGCAGCCCTGCTCAATGCCGCGATGAACACTGCCGAAACGTCCAATCCCTGCACAAGTGAGTGAGAAAGTGAGGTTCCTGCCGATGCCCAACGGACAACTGGAGACGGTGGTGGAAATCTGGGAATCCACAGTAGTGCGATCCGAAGGCGTCCCGTTCGGATCCTTCAAGACCGAATTGGCCGAGATATCCCCTCCTGTCAAGCAGAGAGAGATAGAACTCCCCCTGGGAATGACGGTGGATATTGGAAGAACACCAAAATCGACCATGAAATCGAGGAATCGAATCAACATCACGGGGATCGACGAGGTCTCGCGTGTAGCGCTGACGCTCACCGAAGGCTCTGCCGGCACAACCGTCGAAGTAGGACAGTTAGGCGGAGTGTTCATGCAGTACTGGGGCCACCAGGGCTCGTGGTCAAGGGAACAGTATTCGAGCTTCGAAGTTCGATCCGTTCCTGTTTCCTTCAGGATCGAGACCATCGATCGGTACTTCTGGGTCCTGATCAACCCGTGTGCACGCTTCATACCCGATGAGTACGCTTCGTTCGCAATGGACAACGATGTGACGGACGGGCAAAGGCTGACCATCCCAAACGATGCACCGGCGATCGCAAAGTTCGAAGCACACAAAAATTCTGTGAAGGAGTACTTTCACCAGTTCCTTGAGTGGCCACCCAGAATCTCCCCCGTAGCCGGAGTGCCAAAAGGGCAGAGTGATAAGCGCAAGCAATTCCTCGCGGTGGCATCCGCGCTCACGGAAGTAGGATTCCCTAGGTACTCCGAGTATTCCCG
Organism: Rhodococcus sp. LW-XY12; assembly: GCF_019317345.1. Lineage (NCBI taxonomy): Bacteria > Bacillati > Actinomycetota > Actinomycetes > Mycobacteriales > Nocardiaceae > Rhodococcus > Rhodococcus sp. LW-XY12. The sequence goes on along the minus strand of NZ_CP079227.1, from coordinate 57,877 downwards.
AGACGTTGAATTGATTCAGAGGTTGGTCCAGCACGGGCTGGTCTCACTGAACGCAGACAGGCGGGGTCGCACAGAATCGGTCACGCCGAAAACGAGTCAGTGACCAAGGCGCTTCATGGCCTGTCGCAGGCCATCTCACGGTTGAGGATGGGGCGCGATCGGTCATTCGTTCGCTCCAGCACACGCGGGACACGCCGCGTGTGCTGGGGCGGAGCAGGACATCGAGTAGCGCCTGGGCGAGGCTGAAGTCACAGCCTCGAACACCACTCACACATATCATCGACGGCGCGCACAGCGACGGGGTCGCAGCGCTAACGCGGCGGGACCGCAACGATTGTTCCCAGGGTGCGGGAATGGTGACTGCCCTACACAACGAGGGGTCACTGCGGCTGCAGCCGAAAGCTTGGAGATCGACTACCGACACCGCACAACTCGATGCCAACATGACAGCGGCGCAAAGATTATCCAGGATGTTTGGTCCTGGAGACAGGTTCCCGAGTGCAGCCTCTCTCATCAAGACCGTAGGAGGGGCCTCGGAGAAGCCGTGCAACCCGGCATCAGAAGCGTGCACGGACTGCTTCCACCGCTCGAATGCGGCCGCCCACCCCTCTATGCCGGGATGGCCGGAAGGACCGAGTCTTCTGAAGCGCCGCAGTTGGCGTTCGAGTTGCAGCTCGATACTTCCGATATTGACGGGTACGAGTGCGGCGTCAATGACTGCAGCGACAGCCGAGTACTCGTTGTAGGCCGCCAACAGGCCTGACTGAACCTGCACGCAAGTGATTGCAGTGTTAGCAAGACAGCTACTTCGGACGATGCTCATGCGAGAACTCTTGCGAAGCAGGACTTTCCGCACAAGGACAGCGCTGCTCCCATCGCAACCGAAGCTTGCACAACCACCAGAACGGTCGCATCGTCAAGAGGTCTGGTGACGATGAACTCGAACGTACCAACTGGTGACGGCTTCGGCACGGATGCGTGGCAGATCCCGTGCCGCTCCCTGCGATCATTGCCGAAGAATCCGACGTGGCTGCAGCTCGGTATCATCTGCGCAGTGCAGGGCAGAGCGTCGGTGATAAGAGTGTTGACGATGGCAGCAGGGAGCGGCCGTTCTCCATGTTCAGCTGCCAAAATCAGTTAAGCACCGATAGCAGTTGTAGTAACTAATTGATTGGGCTGCTCTACAGGAGCGCGCCCAGCACGGGGTCCTGCTCCTGCCGGGCCGACACTGGGTGTGGGCACCTTCGTTGCGGGAGCGCCTGGCCATCGTCGAATAGCTCACAACCAACGGGGTTCGTGTGTCGCCTGTTTTTGGAGAGCATGAATCCTCGAATCGGACGGCAATCAGAGAAATCAAAAAGAGCCTTGGCCAGGGAAGATGTGTCCCTCTACTTTTGCCATGCCTCTTTCAGCATGCCGGCCAACTCGTTGGCCAGAGCTCGGTCGGGATGTATCTGCAATCGGGCGACAGCGAGGTCGTAGCATTTGTCGTCCGTGCGGGCTGCTACCACCCATATCACCACGACCTTGCTGGGCTCGACCCGATAGACGATCCGGTATTGTTTGTCACCGACAACGAGTTTCCGGAAGGTGGTCAGATCCCCAGTCTTCTGCCTTGATCCGAGAGGAAGACCGCGTTTCTCGGGTTCGGTTTCCAGCTTCCGCAGGCCCTTGACTACGATCTTTCGTTCGGATCCATCCAGATCACGCAGATCCTCTGCAGCTTCGGGGAGAAACTCGATGCGGTGGGTCATTCGCGGATTCTAGATCACGGGAGGCAGCTACATACCAACGCGCGAACAGATGGCCACCGCCGGGGCAGTTCTGAACGTGAACTCGATCCGTTCGCGCCTTCATATCCCCTGATCCCGGGTCAAGCCCCTGGTAGTGGTGTAACTCGTTTTTGATCCTTCGTTGGTGGTCAGGCGGGTAGTTGCATCAGTTCATCGGTGCTCACCTCCGTCGCCTGGCTGGTGTCGGTGTTGGTGGTCAGGGTGAGCCGGCAGCGGCTGAGCACTTCTAGGCCGAGGTATCGGCGGCCTTCGGCCCATTCGTCGGTCTGCTCGGCCAGGACGGCGCCGATGAGGCGGACGATGGCATCCCGGTTGGGGAAGATGCCCACGACGTCGGTGCGGCGGCGGATCTCGCGGTTGAGCCGCTCGGTTATCCGGCCCTCAGGGATGAGATCAACCCTGATCTCACATCGAATCAGCGATCGAGACGCTGCAAGTGGTCGGTCAACGCCTCAGCGACACGATGATGCCGGGCAGCTTCATCGGGCCATCCACGGTCACGAGCATCGACCTCGAGAGCCTGGATGTCGGTGCGTTGCGCCTCGAGCGCGCCGCGGAACTCAGGTCCGGTGACGAAGTTGTCGCAGGTCTCGCAGATGTTGGCATAGGGACACGCACCCGCGCTCTCGTGACGGGAACAGTAACCGTGGGCAACACGCGTTTTGAGCATCTCACTGCCGAGCCAACTCACCGCGTCGGGGACGATCGGTTTGCCGACCGGAGTGAGCGTGAACCGCCGCCGCATCTTGCCCATCGCCTGGTCATAGGCATCCCGCAACGTCGGTGAAGCCAAAGTGGCGTAACGCAAAGTCATCTGCGGAGTGACATGCCCGAGCAACGCCATCAACGCCTGCAGGCTCATCCCGGCGTTGGCGAGTTCGGTGGCCCAAGTATGCCGCAGCTGATGCGGGGTCACCACCAACGGCGCACCCCCGGCCCCACGCAGTCCGCAAGCCTCGACGGCAGCGAGCAGACCGTTGCGCAGCCGGGTCTGGCTGAGACGGCGGCCGTGTGCGACGAACAGGAAATCGGTCAACTCTCCGGTGCGGGGATGCGGCAATGGCCGACAGATACCACGCCCGCCGGTCCACTCGTCCAACGCGGCGATAGTGGTCGCCGAGAGCGGGACCATGCGTTCGGTGGCGAGCTTGCCCAACGGAACCTTGAGCCAGGTCCCGGCCGGGCCGTAATCGATGACGCTGCCGAGCTCGAGATCCAGTAGCTCCCCGACCCGCAGACCGGCTCCGCGCAGCACCGTCAACCCGATACGAGCGAACGAATCATCCAGCTGGGAAACCGCATTCATCACCGCAGCATCGATGTCGGGCGGCAATGCCCGCGGAAGCGGTTGGTCGAGTTTCGGGACGTCGGCGGCGAAGACCAGACGGCGCGGTGGGGCCTGCTCCCAGCCCCATTCGGTGATGTCCTCGAGCAGGTTGCGCACGCTCAGTACCGTCGATTGGATCACGGCCTTGGAGATGATGCGCCCGGCCCCGGCAGCGGCGCGTTGCCCACGCCAGGTGCGGGTGCGATTCCAGACGAGGAAGCCCTCGATGTGACTGCGGTCGAGATCCTCGAGGGAGGTGACCTCGGGATGGTTGGTGGTGAGGTAGTCCGCGAACGGCAGCAGGTCGTTGATCAGCGATTCGGCCGATTTCGGGCGGAGCACCGATGCCCGGACGGTGACGTAACGCAACAGGGCCTCGCGGATCGGATCGGCCATCGGGGCGTCGGCGAAGCGTTGGGCGTAGGTGCGGGCCCACGGTCGGCGCCGTGGTGGGGTGTCGACGATGCGGGCCTGAAACAGCATTTGTCGCAGTCCCGCGATACGGTTGCGGTAGGCGCGTTTCGATGTATCCGGGATTGACTGTGTGGCAGCCAATGCGGCGTCGAACTCGCCGACGGTCTCGGCGCTCACACCGCTGACGGAACCGCCGTGCCAGGCGAGCAGCACCGCCAGGCACTCGCCGAGGACGGTCTCGACCCATTGCGGTGTCCACCCCAAAACCAGGCCGGCGGCCCGGACCGCGGCGAACCCGTCCGGGTCGCGGTCCTCGACGGCCCGGCCGAGTCCGGTGAGGTTCTTGACGGCCGCGAGTTCGAGGTCGAGCCGCAGGTTGCCGCGTCCGATGAGGTGACACAGCAGTGGCCAGGCCCCGGTGCGGCGTAGTTCGGCCAGCCGGTCGGCAGCGGGTCGGGTCATCCAGTCCCGCAAGTCCGGATGCGTGGTGAGGAAGGTGGTCGCGATGAGGGTGCGAGCGCGCACCGACCTGTCGCTGAGCCCGAGGCTGGCGACGTGCTCGAGGTAGTCGGTGAGCACCGCACCCGGTCCGGCCGGCAGGACGACCGTCGCAACCACCGCGGTGCTCATTGTCGTGTTCCGGCGAGACTGGCGCGGGCCGCGCCGTATTCGGCGGCGAGCTGCTCGACCGACAAATGCACATATTCGGCAGTGGTGTCCGGAGACACATGCCCCATCAATTCTCGCAGCACCATCAGATCGATTCCGGCGGCAGCGAGTTCGGTGCCGTAGGTGTGGCGCAATCGGTGCGGACGCACCCTCGTCGCACCGGAGAGGTCCCGGTGCCGCCGGAACAGCGACCGCAGTCCCGCCTCGGTCACCGGCGCCCCCGCGGTGGGGCCGCGCAGCACCACGAAACACTCCTCGGTCGCCAACCCCGGTGGCCGTTCGAGGCGCAGATAGGCCGACAGTTCGGTGAAGAACACCGCATCGACCGGCACCACCCGTTCCTTGCAGCCTTTGCCGAGCACCCGGAGTCGTCGCTGGCCGAAATCGACGTCTGCCAACCGCAGGGATCGCACCTCGGCGTTGCGCAGCCCGCCGAACAGCATCGCCCACAACATCGCTCGATCCCGATGGGTGCGCAGCGACGCCGCAAACTGCTCGATCGCGTCGGCGTCGAGGGACTCGGGCAGTAGCCGCGGTTGGCGTACCAGCCTGCCTCCGGCTCGGGGTCGGCCCGGCCCGAGGTGTCCGAGCAGTCCTCGCGCTGGTGGTCGCAGTCCCTGTCCGCGCCGCGGTGAGGGCACCGGATTTTCGGTGCGTATCCCGGTCATCACCAGGTATTCGAACAATGCGCGTATCGCCGCGACTCGTCGGTTGATCGTCGATGCCGCAGTGCCCCGATCACCTCGTGTCGCCATGCCTGGGCGGGGTTTGCGGTGCACGTTCTGCCAGTCGACCCACTCGAACACCGTCACCGGCGTCACCGCAGCCACCGTGAGGTCGCGATCGAGCAGGAATCGGGCCAGATTGAGCACGTCGAACGCATATGCCCGCACCGTTGCCGAACTGAATCCGCGTCCGGCCAGATGCGTCAGGAACGCGTTTGCTGCTGCGCATCCTTCCCATTGGCCGTCGATCACATGCCCGTTGCTGCTGATGCGCACCCGAACGGTCATTGTCCGCCGCCTTTCGATCGGAGCCGACACCGCCAGCATGCGCCTCAACCGGTCGTCGGCTCAGGACCTCACGCTGCAACCGTGATCGTGTCGTGGGAGGGCCGGTTAACCGATATGGGGTTGTTGGACCAGATCTGTCGCCACACGTCGTCGGGAAATGCGGTGAAGGCGAGCAGGTCTTCGCGGGCGTCGCCGAGGTGGTCGGCGACCTCGGGCAGCCGGTGCTCGGCGTACTCCAGCAGCCGGTCGAATTGCGCGTTGACCGCCTCCGCGGTGGGCTGGTCGTAGACGCTGTGCAGCATCGCCTTCACGGCCGGCCACATGGACTTGGGGCACACGGCCATGAGGTTCGCCGAGTAGTGGGTGCGGCAGCGTTGCCACGCGGCGCCGGGCAGGTTCGCCGCGATCGCCTCGATGAGCCCGGCGTGGGCATCGGAGGTCACCAGCCGCACCCCGCCCAGGCCGCGGGCAACCAGGTCGGCGAAGAAGGTGTTCCACGAGGCCGTGGTCTCACTGGTGGCGACCTGTATGCCCAGCACCTCGCGGTGGCCGTCGCCGTTGACGCCGGTGGCCAGCAGCACGGAAGCCTTGACGACCTGCTTGTTCTCGCGGACCTTGATCGTCAACGCATCGGCGGTGACGAAGGTGAACGGCCCGGCCTCGTCCAGGCGGCGGTGCCGGAACGCGGCGACCTGCTCGTCCAGGTCCTGGGCCATGCGTGAGACCTGCGACTTGGACAGCGAGTCGATACCCAGGGTCTTGACCAGCTTGTCCATCCGGCGGGTAGACACCCCGGCCAGATAGCAGTCGGCTACGACGGTGATCAGCGCGGACTCGGCTCGCTTGCGGCGCTCGAGCAGCCACTCGGGGAAGTAGCTGCCCGAGCGCAGCTTCGGGACGGCGACGTCGACGGTGCCGACCCGGGTATCCAGGGGCCGGTGGCGGTAGCCGTTGCGGTGGTTGGTGCGCTGTTCCGAGCGGGCGTTCCACTCGGCGCCGCACACGGCGTCGGCATCGGCGGAGAGCAATGCGTTGATCATGGTCTGCAGTAGCTCGCGCATCAGATCCGGCGACGCGTCGGCGAGGGCTTGGCCAAGCAGGCCTGCAGGGTCGACAATATGAGGTGCGGTCATCGTGATGACTCCGTTCGAGGATTCGGTAGAAGGTTGACTCGAAGGATCACACGGTGGCCGCTCTACACCCGTGCACAACACGGAATCGCAGACGATCTCGGCCACCGAGTTACACCACTCTATGGGGCACTACTCTGATCCCGTCTGTGAGGAAGGCTGATGTGGCCCGCCCTGGGGATGGTAGGTCCGGTGGGAATGCTCTGTTAGTTGTATGAGGCCATGACGTTGGTGACACCGGTCCGGAGTTTGCTCGCGGGCGGCCGGTTACCGACGGCAGTATGCGGGCGATGATAGTTGTAGTGCACATTCCACACGTGTAGCGCCTGGGCGCGTTGCCGTTCACTGGCCCAGACGCGGGCGTAGAGGAACTCCTCCGAAAGGATCCGGTTGTAGCGCTCGACCTTCCCGTTGTGACGGGGCGTGTACGGGGTGATCCGCTGGTGCCGGCCACCGTGCAGGACTTTCGCGAAGTCCTTCGCCCGGTAGCAGGACCCGTTGTCGGTGACGACCCGGTGGATGTGCACGATTCCGTGGGCGGCGAAGAACACCCGTGCGCGGTGCATGAACCCGATTGCCGTGGCGGCTTTCTCGTCGTTCAGCGCCTCGGTATAGGCAAGGCGGGAGAATCCGTCGACCGCCGAATGCAGATAGACGTAGCCGGCGCGGGCACCGGCGGTTTTGGCGCGCTCGACCTTCTTCGCCTGGTTGCTGCCACGACCGTGGACCCGCCAACCCCCGCCGTCGGGGATACGGCCGACTTTCTTGATGTCGACGTGCACCATATGGCCGGGCCAGCGGGCGATGATTCGGCGTGGTTCCCGGTTGTTCTCGCCGTTCGGGTCGAGGAACTTGCGCCGGTTCAGGCCGAGGTGAGCGAGGTGTCGGCTGACGGTGCGCACCGAGATGGTGATGCCGTCGGCGCCCAGTTCGTGGGCGATGCGGGCTGCGGACCATTTGCGGGTCCGGCGCAGTGTCTCGATCCGCGTTACGGTCTCGGCCGGTGTTGCGGTGGGCTGGTGGTGCGGCACGCTGGGGCGGTCGAGCAGACCGAGTTCGCCGTGTTCGCGGTAGCGGGCCATCCATTTGCTGGCGCAGGCTCGGGAGATCCCCATCTCGGCGGCAACGTGGGAGAGCGGGCGGGTCTGGCAGCGCTCGACGAGACGGCGGCGACCTTCGACGGACAGCGGGGCGTTACGGTGGAGCACGGACGGGTTCTTTCGTTCGGCGGATGAGTTGGTGGTACTTCCCATCCTGCCGTCGGAGGACCCGTCCGCCTTCTTCAACCCCTCGAGCTGGTGTCTACAACGTCATGACCCGCAACAGTTAGTCCTCGTCGATACCCAACTCGGCAACGAGGTCATCCAGGGAGATGCGTTCGCCTGTATCGGTCGCCATGCGGACCAGCGCAAGGCTGAGAAGTCGAAGGTTCTCTTCGCGCTCGTCCAGATTCTGAAGACGCTCGATATCTTCGGGGCCCACAAGCGCAGCCACGGGCTGGTTGTTCTTCAAGACCACGGTGAGGCGTCCTTCGTGAGCATCGGCGATCCGACGTGACAGAGTCTGACTCAACTCGGTGACGCTGACCAGGTCGCGTGTATCGATCTGCATCGGGTCCACCTCCTCATGCTTGAATAGATGCCTTTATTCTACATAGAATTCTATGTAGCGCAAGGGTGCGATCTACGGGTGCCCGCTCACTCCGATGCAACTGTCGAGGGATGGGGCCTCGTCCGGCAACGGGAAACTGCCTCTTCCGGATCTGGAGTCCGTCGATCGCGTGGGTGAGGTTCCGCAGTGCAGCAATGACCGGATCCGGTAGTGCGTCAGGTTGCGGAGCCCGAGAGCGTAACGGCGCAACCCTTCGAGTCGGCCGCTGATCGCCTCGATCGGCCCGCTCAAGGTCGGGGAGTCGAAGTACGCCAGCACGTCGGCGCGGCGCCGATGCAGCGTGCGACCAAACTGGGCGAGTTCGTCGAGACCGTCCGGACGACGGAGCGGATCGTGTCGATGACCCGGGCCAACCGCTTCTTACTGCGCCGCCTGTCGTGATCGGCGTAGGCGTCGATGACGTCCGGGTAAACCCGCCACGTCATCGCGAACGGCAGATGTCGATCGTCGGCGAACATCGCGTCGAGGCGTCGCCGGTGCCGGTCGCTGAGCAGTTCCTGGTCGGATGCGGGCGGTGCTGCGGGGTCAAGCCGCACGGGTCCGTGCGTGCACCCTCCGAGTGCGCCCGACCGGGTACGGATCGCTGTGCGCCGGCGCCTGCGACGGGGAGAGGACACCGGGCGATCGCTCCCCCTCCGGGGGGAAGGCAGGAACACCTTTCCCGGCTCTACGGTGCTACGCGATCTGGAATCGGTCGTCGCCGAGTTCGACTTCGATGCGCAGCGTGCCGCCGACCGACTCGACGTAACGGCGCAGGGTGTCGAGCTGGATACGGTCGAGCTCACCGCGCTCGATGGTCGAGACCCGGTTCTGCCCCACTTCCAGCCGCTCGGCCACCTGCTTCTGGGTCAGGTGCTGTGCCTTGCGCAGCTCTTTGAGCCGGTAGGCGCGGACCTGGTCGAGCATCCGCGCCTTGCGCGCCTCGACTGAGTTCCGTTGCACCGGGCGCTTGGCGAGCAGGTCTTCGAGGTTGATGCCCATGGACCTCTACTTCCCTTCGAGTCGGTTCAGGTGATCGTCGAAGCGATCGTCCGCACGGGGGATGTTCACCCGGTACCACTTGTCCCATTTCCCGGCCTTGTCGCCGGCCACCGGAAAGATCGCCGTGCGCTGCGGGTTCGAACGCGAACAGCACGCGCAACTCCGATCGGCCACTGGATCCCGGCCGCAGTTCCTTCATGTTCTTGTGACGGGACCTGCTCGTACGAGTCCTGATCCAATTCGATCAGCCAGTCTTCATGTATTCGAGGTCCACGTCCCATGTCATCGTTCCTCAACGTATCACACTACTATGATATCACTTTGGAGTGATATACGGGGATGATCGGTTCGACGAACCCCGCGAGGTACTCGTACGGATCGCCGTACCGCCGTACCGCCGGTCACCGTCTCCGCGGACCCGGTACGGGCCGGGCGCCGATGAGGCCACCCCCGCATCGGTCCGGGCTCTGCCGGCCTGCGGACGTGTGCGGACCGTGGCGCTGTCGGCGCCCTGGTGTAGGCACAGCTGGACGATGAGACGGCGGATGTGCCTGACACCCACCGAGGCAGGGGGATCGAATGGTTGTGCTGCTCACCTTCAACGTGCTCGGAATCCTGGCCGCGCTCTTCTGTGCGTACAGGTCGTATCGCCGTTACGGCCGCCCGGTTCGGGCGGTCGCGGCCGGCGTCGGAGGGCTTCTTGTTCTTCCGCTGATCGTCGTGGCGGCGGTCGCTGCGGCCGCTCCCCGGGCATCGCGGACCGGGTAGTGGAACGGCGGGTAATCGCAGTTCAGACCGCATTTCGAGCACAGTGATCGACTAGAGTCGATCTTGAAACGTTCCCGGAATCGGGGGGAGTTCCGCCCAGGGTCGGGCGCAGTCGAGGAGGTCGCGTGGCGGACGAGAACGCCAACCAGGACACGTTCGGAACCGAGGATCAGGGAGGACACAGTGGCACCGCAGAGCGAGGAATTCAAGGCGCAGGTCGAGGGAATCGACCTGACGATCGCGGTCGAGACCAGGCGGATTCTGGTCGAGTGGCTGGGGATCGACCCGGCGACCGAGCAGGAGCGGATCGACCGGGAGGCTCTGCGCCTGCAGCAGATGACCGAGGACGCGGCCGAGCAGTTCGAGCAGGCGACCCCGCCGGCCCCGGACGCGACGTACCGGGACGCGGTCCGCGCCAAGGAAACAGCGTGGCGGGCAGCGCGGGAGATGGTGCTGGAGAACGAGCTGTATCCGCAGGTGACACCCGAGATCCGGGAGTCGTGGGAGCGGTTCGAGGAGTGGGCCGACCAGGAAATCGAGAAGGACTGGGAAGCCGCCCGGACAGCGCAGGACCCGGATCGGTGGCGGACCCGGAACGTGAAGCCGAACCCGGCCGCGGGGCGAGTAGTGGAACGGGTGTGGCTGGCGAAGCCGGGATGGTTCCTGTCGCTGGCGGAGGCACTGATCGCGCAGCGGATCGAGGACAACCAGCCGGTGCCGATGACCTCCCGCGATCCGCTCGCGGACGAGCTGGCGGCACTGATCGAGGACGAGATGCGGCGCAACCCGCCGCAGGACCAGGATCTGCCGTTCTGATCCAAGCGCAGTGGGCGCAAGTTCGCGATGAACTGTTCGGCCTGCGTAAACAGGGCGAGAAGCTCGGTGATCGCCTGGCCAAGGCCGCAAAGGCCCTGGCCACGGCCCAGGAACGCGGTCTCGATCGCGGTATCGACATCAACGGCCAGCGTGTCACCACGCTCACCGAACGACTCGACCGTCTGCGTGGACAGTGGCGGGAGCTGCGGGCGCAGGAGAACCGGCTGCGCAACGAGCTGCACGCTCTGGGCATCGACCCGGAGGCTGTTCCCAAGCAGACGGTGCGCGAGGTCGCGGCCGCGCAGCCGGCCTGGCGTGAGCATCCCGCGACCGAGCGGCAGTTGCGGACCCTCGAGCGTCTGGCAGCGGAGACGAACGTGCCGTTCGTGCTCGACGAAGGCATCACCAAAGGTCAGGCCCATGATCTGATCGCGGCGATGCTGGCCGGCAACCTGCCGCTGGCGCAATTCACCGACCGTCCCGCGGGGCCGATGTTCCTCCCGGCCGCGGCACCGGCCGAGCCGACACCGCAGGCCCCGGCCGCTGCCGAGGTGTCCCGGAACGAGGAACCGCAGGTCGAGCAGGCTCGGCAGCCGCGGCCGCGGATCGATCCGCTGGCCGAGGTCGAGCGCCGGTTGCTCGAGCGCCTCGCCGAACCGGACGCCGAGGCCGATACCGCCGCGAACCCGCAGATCAACACCGCCGCACAGTTCCTGTCATGGGCGGAGGGGCATTTCAAGGTCAAGGCCCAGGTCGCCCTCGCCGATCTGATGGCCGATCGGGACTCGCTCACCGACGAGATGTTCCTGGTGTGCCGGGCGATCCTGGCGGATCCGAAACGCTGGGGCGAACTCGGTCACCGGGCTGCCGAAGCATACTGGCAGGCCCGCACCGGTGAGCCGGTGCAGCACCCGGTCACCGCCGAGGTCACCGACACGATCGTCGACGCCCGCGCCAGCGAGGACCGCGCGATCGAGGAGGACTTCCTCGACACCACTCAGGCGGTTCTCGACACCCAGGAGCCGGCCGAACCCGCCACCGCCGCCCAGCGCAACGAGCAGGTCGAGGCGGTGCAGGACGGCATCGACCAGGCCGCCACGGTCGAAGTCGAGCAGTGGTGGGCACGGGGCCGCGCCGCCTACAACCCGGCCGACCCGCTGACCCTGCCGCAGCCGGACACCGATCCGCAGGTCGCCGCTGCGATCAAGGCGGTGCGCAGCCGCAAGGCCCGCGACGAGATCCGCAGCCAGTGGTTCGCCGGTGTCGAGCAGGGACGCCGCGAGGCCACCGCCGAGGAACGCCAGGCTCTGGTCGCCGAGGTCGCCGTCGATCCCAGGCTCATCGCCACGGTCGAGGGCCGGCGCCCGGACTACCTGCCGGCCGTGGCCCGTTCCGAGGCCCAGAGCCTGATCGCCGAAGCCGCCCGCGAGGCATCCCCGCTGCGGCAGGCCGCAGCGAAGGTTCTGCTCGAGCACCACCCGCTGCCGGCCGAGCTGTACGAGCTGGCCTATGCCGAATGGGAGCGCATCCACGGCCCCGAGCTGACCTGGGACCAGGACACCGCGGCGGAGTGGACGGCGTGGATGACCATGCACGCCCGACGGGACCCGTTGCTCGGATCGTGGGCCGGGCTGCCGATGCACACGCGCACCCCGATCATCGAGCTCGGCATCGAGACCGCGTTCGAGGTCATGGCCGAGGAACGCCCCGATCTCGTCGCCGCCACCGCGGGCATTCCCGCCGAGCGTCTCGCTGCGGAGATGCGCGGGAACATCATCCCGAACCTGCCCCCACCCGAGCCGTCCGATCTTGCCGCTCTGTTCGGTGACGGGGCCGCATACTGCGCCTTGCGGTTGAACGACCGCCCGAACAGCAAAGTCAGCTACTTCCCGATCCGGGGCTGGGATTACACCCTCGACGGGGGCGGCACCTCCGTCACCTGCGGCCGCAATGCACGGGCGGCGATCGGGGCGCTGCTCGACGCACGCACCATCGAGATCCCGGAGTGGATCGAACGTGCCTACCGGCCCTACGCCCAGGCCCGCGCCACCGTGCTGACCAGGGCGATCGCCTACGCCCGGAACAACGAGTTCTACCACGCTGCCGCCCGTGCGGACCTGCTGTGGAAGTACAACGAAACAGGTACCTTCGTTGCCTCCCACTCGCTCCTCGAGGACGTGCGTAGCGGCATCCTCGACCAGCTACGCAGCGATTTCCCGGCCGAGACCGCACTGCTCGACAGCTACGGCATCGATCTGGACTGGACCCTCGACAACGACGTGGACCCGAAGGTCCTGCGTGACATTCGGGCAGCCGGGGACGACCTCTACAGCCTCACCCCCACCGACCTGACCTTCGCCGGGGCTGGAGATGTGGTCCTCGGTGACCCCGACGGCCGACACGTCACAGTCCGCTCCGGGTGGGCACCGAACAGCAGCGAGCACATCACCTACGTCGATGGCCAGCCCCGGCCCGAGCTGACGATGCGGGACGCGATCGCCGACGCCCGCGCCGTGCTCGCCGCCGAACGCGACGGTGAGCAGCTCGACCCGGACCACACCGCCGAGTCCGAAGCCCAGCTCGACACCGACACCGACACCGAGGCAGAACCGCAGGTTAGTGAGGAGGCCGAACCGCCCTCCCCTCGAGTCGTAGCGCCTGCGATCGACGACGCAGGCGCGGTGATCTTCGAAGAGGTCGAACTGGCTCCCACCGAGCCATCGGACCCGGCCCCTGCCGCCCCTGCCGCCGATGCGCCCGCGACCGCGTGGGTGCTCACCGATCCCCTGATGGTCGGCCCCATCGGGCCGGTCGCCGCGCCGACCCCGGCCCCTGAACCTGCCACGACCACCGACGCGACCCTGGCACCGGACGCGGAGACGACCGCCGAGCCGGACACTGCCGCCCCGACCGACGAGGCGGCGCAGAGCGCCCCGGCCCCGGACACCAATGAGCTGGTCGTTCCCGAAACCGAGTACGGCGAACCGCTGTCGAGTCCCCTGTGGCGGGACACGAGCCAGTTGGTGCGGGTCCGCAAGGAATCCGGCGCACACGTGTGGGTCTCCCGCGCCACCGCCGCCGAGTACGCCGCCGCTGCCGGCGTCGAACCACAGACCGCCGTTGACCAGCCACGACCCGGGGCCACATCTGCGGCTGCGGCCGAGACCCAGGCCGAGCAGTCCACCACTGTCACCGAGACCGGCGAACCGGCCCCAGATGCCGCTGCCGATGCCGCTGCCGATGCCGCGGCCGCAGCACAGCCCGCCGTTGACCAGCTACGACCCGGGGCCACCGCCGCGGCCGCGGCAGTGCGTGCAGTGCCGCCGACCGTCGAGGCGCAGGACTTCGCACTCGGTACCGAGGTGCTGGTCCCGTCCGGGGCGAAGGCCCGGGCGCGGGCGAACATCGCCGCCCTGCGTCTGGTGCGCCGGCTCGAGGAGCAGCAGCGACCGGCCACCGCCGACGAGCAGGCGGTGCTGGCGCGGTGGTCCGGGTGGGGAGCGGTCCCGGAGGTCTTCGACAACCGCGCGAAGATGCTCGCGCAGTGGGGCGACGAGCACGCCGCTCTGCTCGATCTGCTCGGGGACAAGGGTTTCGCGCAGGCCCGCCAGACCACCCTCAATGCCCACTACACCGACCCGGCGATCGTCGCCGAACTGTGGCGGGCGGCGGCGCGAGCCGGATTGCCCGACGGTGCGGTGTTGCTCGAACCGGGCTGCGGGGCCGGTCATTTCGTCGGCACCGCCCCGGAGAAGGTGCGTATGGTCGGCGTCGAGATCGAGCCGATCAGCGCGAAGATCGCCCACTACCTGTATCCCTCGCAGCAGATCCGCAACCACGGCTTCGAACGCAACTTCGCCCCGGAGAACACGTTCACCGGGGCGATCGGCAACGTCCCGTTCGGCAAGTTCGCGCCCGTCGATCCGATCCACAACCCGGGCGGTCTGGCGATCCACAACCACTTCATCGCCAAATCCCTCGACCTGACCGCGCCCGGGGGCTATGTCGCCGTGGTGACGAGCATGTTCACCTCGGACGCCAAACGCGCCGAACAGCGCGCCGCGATCACCGCGAAGGGTGATCTGATCGGGGCGGTGCGTCTGCCCACCGGCGCGTTCGACCGGCAGGCCGGCACCGACGTGGTCACCGACGTGCTCATCTTCCGCCGCCGCGAGGACGGAGCCACCCTTACCGAGGACACCCTCGAATGGGCACAGCCCGCCGTGCAGGTCGCCGCGATCGACGCCAAGACCGGCGAGACCACGCGGACCTGGATCAACCCCTACTTCGCGAAGTACCCGGAGCGGGTGCTGGGCACCCTCACCGTCGGGGGCGGCATGTATGCCGAGGGCTCGCTGCGGGTCACCGCGCACACCGGCGCCGCCCTGGCCGAGCAGCTGCGTACCCAGCTCGATCCGCTCATCGACCGGGCCGTCGCCCGTGGTCTCGGGTTCACCGCCCCGGCCCCCGATCCGGCCGCGGCCTCGGCGTTCACCACGCCGGGGTTGCGCACCGGAGCGGGTCTGGACTCGAACGAGGTGCTGCCCGGTGCGATGCGGTTCCACGAGGCCGAGAATCGCTTCGAGCAGTTCACTCTCGGCCGCGGCTGGGCCGAGGTCGGCTGCCGCGGCAAGGATTTGGCCGAGCAGTGGATGGTGCTCATCGCTCTCGGGGAGACGGTGATGGAGCTGTCCGAGGCCAGCCGCTCCCGCACGCATACCGTCGCCGACCGTGACGTGCTCCGGGGCCGGCTGAACTCGCTCTACGACGGTTACGTGCGCCGGTGGGGGCCGCTGAACCGGTTCAAGCTCACCGAGCCGACGCCGCTATCGGAGGACAAGATCGCCGCCCGCCTGGACAAGGCGATCACCGAGTGGCGGATCAAGACCGGCCGCGACGAGGCTATTGCCGACGGTCTCGACCCGAAGGATGCCGGACCGTTCGAGGGGTCGATTCCCGACGAGGTGCTCGAGGAGCTGCGCGAGAAGGCGGCCGAGCAGCCGCAGCCGCGGCGCTATTTCGCGCATCTGCAGGGCGCGATCGCCCGCGATCCGCGGCTGGGCATGGTGCTGGCGATCGAGAACTTCCAGTCGCGCTTCGACGGCAGCGAGGCGGTGGCGACCAAGACGGCGATCTTCACCGAGGACACCACCCCGTTCAAGGACAAGGCCACCGCCGCCGCCGACCTCGACGAGGCGTTGGCGATCTGCTTCGACGAACTCGGGCACATCGCCCCGCACCGGGTGGCCGAGCTGTTGAACCTGTCCGTCGAGGACACCCTCGAGGGGGCCCAGGGTCGGATCTATCCGTCCCTGCACGCCGATGACCAGTGGGAACTCGCCACCGTCGCGTTGTCCGGGCAGGTCCGCGACAAGCTCGCCCTCGCCCGGGTCAAGGCCAACCAGGATCCCCGCTACGCCCCGCTGGTGCAGGCCCTGGAATCGGTGGTGCCGGCGGATGTGGACCCCGCCGACATCGGGGTGCGCATCGGCGCGACCTGGGTGCCGATCGAGGACTATCGGGCGTTCCTGGTCCAGGAGTTCGGGCTGCGCCCGGACCGGCTCACCGTCGAGCACGACGAGATCAGCGGCAGCTGGGAGATCTCCACCGACCAGAAAAGCCGCCACGAGTTCTCCAGCGGCTATCCCGACAAGTACGGCACCGGCCGGCTGCCCGGGGTGAAGATGTTCGAGCTGCTCGCCAACAACAAGCCCATCCAGGTCACCAAGACCGCCGACGAGCTGGAACGTTCCCCGAAGCCGCGGTTCCACGTCAAGCTCACCGAACAGGCCCACGCCTCGGCGAATGCATTGGCCGAGCGGTTCGAGAAGTGGCTGTGGGAGGACGGCGACCGCTATCTGCGCCTGGCTGCCACCTTCAACGAGCGCTACAACTCGTTCGTCAAACCGGTCCACGACGGACGCAGCAAGTCCTTCCCCGGCCTGAACCCGAAATACACGCCCTACGACTACCAGGCCGCCGCGGTGCAGCGGTTCCTGCACGACGAGACGATCCTGCTCGACCACGTGGTCGGAGCCGGCAAGACCCTGACGATCACCGCCTCGTGCATGGAAGCCACACGTCTCGGGCAGATCCGGCAACCGTGGATCGTGGTGCCCAACCACCTGCTGGCGCAGTGGTCGGTCGAGGCCCGCGACGCCTACCCGAACGCCAACATCCTCGTCGCCTCCGAACTCGACGGCCGCGATGACCGGCAACGCTTCGTCGGGCAGACCGCGGTCGGGGACTGGGATCTGGTGATCGTGCCGCAGTCGGTGTTCGGCAAGATCGCCATGCGCCGCGAAGCGCAGATCGAATACCTCGACAGCGAAATCGCCGAACTGCGGCAGGCTCTCGACGCCGCCAACAGCCAAGGAGCGGAGTTCACGGTCAAGCAGATCGAGAACGCGATCAAGGCCGCCGAAGGCCGCATCGAGAAGATCATCGAGGCCAAGGCCACCGACGACGGGCTGACCTTCGAGCAATCGGGCTGCGATTTCCTGTTCGTCGACGAGGCGCACGACTACAAGAACCTCACCCGCCCGTCCAACAGCGCCGACCTGTCGGTGCCGACCGGCTCCCAGCGCGCCACCGACCTGGAGATGAAAGCCAAGTACCTGCGGGAGAAGGCCCGCGCCCGGGGCGTCGAGCAAGGGATGGCGCACGCGCCGGCCAAGGCGATCGCGTTTGCCACCGGCACCCCGATCACCAACTCGTTGTCGGAGATCTGGGTGATGATGAAGTACCTGCGCCCGGACCTGCTGCACGCCGCCGGCCTGGGGCGCATCGACAACTGGGCGGGGACCTTCGCCAAGCCGGTGTCGGTGGCGGAGATGAACGCCACCGCCACCCGCATCCAGATGCGCACCCGCATGGCCGAATACGCCAACGTCCCCCAGTTGGTGGCGATGTTCGACCAGTTCCGGGACGTGGTGACCGCCGATCAGATCCCGGTGCGTCTACCCACCCTCGACGGGGGAACGCCGCAGATCGTCGAGTTCGACATGGGCCAAGACGCCATCGATGCGATGGCCGACCTGGACGTGCGCATGAGCATGATCCAGGGCGATCGGATGGACCTGGACAACAGCCTCAAGATTGCCACCGACGGGCGCAACCTCACCATGCACCCCTCGCTGGCGAACCTCGCCCCACCGGAGCCGGAGCACAGCCGTATCGAACACGCCGCCGACCTGATCTGGCAGGTCCACCGCGGCCACGCCGACCTGCACATCCCGGCCGACAAGTACGGCCCCGAGATGACCGGGGTGTTCCAGCTGGTGTTCTGCGACCGCGGCACCCCCAAGGCCGGCGCCGGCCCCCGATCGCGCAACCTCTACACCGAGCTGCGCGACGCCCTGGTCGCTCGGGGCATGCAGCCCGAGGAGATCGCGTTCATGCACGACTACGAGGGCCCCAAGGCCAAAGCCCGACTGGTGCACGCGTGCGCCGACGGGCGGATCCGGGTGCTGCTCACCTCCACCAAGAAGGGCGGCACCGGCCTGAACGTCCAACGGGCGCTCAAGCAGATGATCAACCTCGACCCGGCGTGGACGGCCGCGGACATGGAACAACGCCTCGGCCGCATCATCCGCCAGGGCAACGTCCACCAGAGCGTCCGCGTGGTCAACATGGTCGCCCGCCGCTCCTTCGACGCGATGATGTACCAGTACGTGGCCCGCAAATCGAACTTCGTCGCCATGATCCGCAAGGCCGACGTGCCCCCGACCATGGAGGACCTCGGCGGGGACCTGACCGTCTCGTGGGCGCAGAGCAAGGCCGCGGCCACGGGTGATCCGGTGTTCGTCGCGCAGGTCGAGGCCGACCAGAAGGTCGCCGAACTCGAAGCCCGCCGCGATGCGGTGCTCAACGCCAACGCTGCCAGAGGCGCCGCGATCCGGGCCTTGAGCAAGTCCATCACCACCGACGAGACCCGGCTGCCCGACGTCCGGGCGATGGTCGACAAGCTCGCCGCGTGGAACAGCATCGACGACCGCGCCACGAAGATCTGGCACTTCCCCCACGCCGCGATCCCCGACTCGGAAACCGCCGAGCTGGCCGACGCGCTGCGAGGATCGTTGATCCGGCTCGAGGAGGAAGTGACCCGCAGCAACGACAAGGTGGTCTTCGGGGCCATAGGCGGTGTGCCCCTCGAACTCGGCTACACCCAGGTCCTGGGCCAGTTCTACGTCTGTGTCGGCGAGGAGATCGCCTGGTACGACCGCGATCGGTTCCTCAACGCGGTCGAGAAAGCCAGTGGGGCGCAGGGGATGCTGACCACCCTCCGCAATCTCGCCGAGAAGGCGGTCCGGCAGGTGCCGGTCATCGAGGCAAGGATCGAGCACAACCGGGGCCGGCTCGCCGACGCCGAGGCCGAGCCGGAACTCGAGTTCACCGCGACGGCCGAACTCGAGGCCGCGAAACTGCGGGCCGAAGAGCTGCGGCTCGAGGTCAACGCCCGCGAGAACTCCCCCGACGCACTGCGCCGAGCCCGCGAAGACCGCGAGCGTCGGGCCGCGGACGGGCAGTACCCGCAGTGGACCCTCGACCTGAACCCGACCGATGCGTGGGCCGCAGAACGCCAGATGAGCAAAGAAGACCTCATCGCCTCGGTCCCTGCGCGCATGGCCGCCGCCCGGCAGGAATGGCTCGCCGGGGCCGAGCAGCGCGAAGCGGGTCGTAAGGCTCAGCCGTGGGTGGCCCTCGACGAGACCGAAGCGCTCTGGCAGTACGGCTTCGACACCGACAGCGGCCGGCCCGGCGCCCGGGTGTACTGGGACGACCGGCAGTGGCACTGGGAAGCCTGGGACGGCGACGGCTCGACAGGTCGCGACGCCATGAATACCCGCGGTGAAGCCTTCAGCACCGCCGCCCTCGCCGCCGACAGCTTCGCCGCGGCAAGGCGGATCCCCTGTGAGGACCTCCATCAGGCCAGCATGGAGTGCCGCGAACACCTCGAATCGGCTGCCGCGATCGGGGAAGCCCCCGACGTCATGGTCGAGCCGACCGAGACGGTGGAGCCCACCGACGCGATCGTGGAACCGACCGAGACGGTGGAGACGGCTGCCGAGGACACTTTCGAGCTCGACGACACGCTCGCGCAGGGATTGCATGCAGCAGGCGACGTTCGCCCGCTGCGCAGGCGAGATTCCCACGGCGCAGGGCCGGAACAGCAGCAGTACACCGACCCGATGCAGCATTTCGAAGCCGGATACGAAGGTGGATACGAAGACGACCGCGCCGTCTGAACACCTCTCTAGGCTCAAGACCGCTGTCCAGCCTGCCGCTCGTTGATTTTGCCCTGGCGGGGGCAGGTCTGTGGCGTCGTAGGACAACCCCAGTTACGCGAAACCCAGGAGAAGTACATGGCGAGACCCAGCACGCTCTGGCACTACACCGACGCTGGAGGACTGCTCGGAATCCTCGGTAATGATTGCGCACCCCGAGATAAGAACATCGTGGGTCCGCAGAGCTGCAGGCCATCGTTCCGCGCAACTGCAGTCGAGTACCTCAACGACAGCCGTGAACTCATTCACGGCCTGGAGATTCTCAGAAAGGAGGTACTACTCCCCAGAGCCGACGAGCTGGATGCACTCGATTACCGACCTCACGAGCCTCACGATGTTGCAGATGCTCCGAACAAAGCGAAGTTTCTGCGTACGCTGTGCGCGACTATCGAGGAGATCGAAAACCGCACCTATGGCAGTCACATCCACTGCTACATCACGTCATTCTCGGAACATCCGGACAGGCTCAGCCAGTGGCGCGGCTATTGCGGTGGCCTCGACGGATTCGCGATCGGAATCGACCCGATGAAGTTGCCGAAGACACCGGAAATAAGCATCGAACCGGTGCGGTATGCAGACCGCCTCGGGGTCTCTGAACTGACAAAACTGCGGGTCATCCACTGGATGCGCGGGCTTCTTTCCGGCACCGAGGCTCCCGAGGCGAGTCCCGGCATGCTCGACAAGTGCGTCCGAGAGCTGTCCCAATACGCCACGCAGTTCAAGCACAAAGGCTTTGAAGAGGAAGGCGAGTGGCGCATCATCCACCTCAGCTACAGCGAAGGTGGGTCGTACCGCAGCCGCGGGGCGCAGCTCATCCCGTTCACAACCTGGTCAATGCCTGCCGATGCCGTCGTCGGCGTTCGTGTCGGCCCCGGCCCGAATCAGTACGAGAACTACCTGGCAGCTCAAGGCGCGCTTCATGCACTTGGTTATCCCGTTGCGGCGAAGAATCTGACGAAGTCCAGTACGCCCTTCCGCTAAGCGCTGAGCATGATTCTGTGGTTACTCCCGCCGCTCCCTGGGTGATGCGCGAAGGGCACAGAGTCGATCTGAGCGGCTGTACGGGTGTGCCACATGCCGGCGAGGCCGGATACAAACGCGGACTCGAAGAAGACGGCCGCCCTATCCGACAGCGCCCATAAACTCCACACCACCGGTGGGGCAGGACATCACCGTCCTGCCCCACCACCACCGACCAGGGGGAACCTGTGACACCACGAAAGACCGAAGCCGAAGCCCGCGCCGCCGTCGCCGCGATGGAACCGATCATGGCCATCGAAGGCCGCGAGATGAGCGAGGCCGACAAGGAACTGCTGGTCGAACTGATCCAAGGAACCACGACCATCGAAGAAGTCACCAAGATCATGGCTCGCGAAGCCGGCTACGAGATCGACTGACATGGCCCCGCGCTACTCCCGCGAATGGCTCGACTACTTCATCCCCGACACGGTCGACTGGCACCCGGACGGAATGCCCGACACCAGCCGCGCCGTGATGAAAAGCCTGGTCCTGCGATCGGAGAAATGGCCGCACGGCATCCCCGACGCCGACCTGCTGCACCGCACCGAAGGCGTCATCAGCTACCTGCGCATGCAGGAGCTGGCCGACGATCCGATCCCCGGCCGGTTCGACCTGCCACACTTCCAACGCATCCACCACCACCTGTTCCAGGACGTCTACCCCTGGGCCGGCCAGTTGCGCACCGCACCATGGGACTGGCCGATGGTCAAGATGGGGCCGGACGTCGCCGCCGTGCGCGCCGGCGGGCGCCGCGTCACCGAGATCCGTCACGCCTACTTCACAGCCCGCGACGTCCCCGAAGCCAGTACTCTTGTCCTCGAGCGCATCGCCGCCAAGGACAACCTGCGCGGACGAGGCCGCGACACGTTTCTCGATGATCTGACCAAGGTGTGGCTGCGACTGAATCACGTTCACAGCTTTCGTGAGGGCAACACTCGTACCCAATTCGCGTTCTTCCGGCAGCTGTCCGCCGAGGCCGGCTACACCCTTCACACCGACCGCTTCATCGCCGTCAAGAAAGCCGACCTCGCCAACAACCCTCTGCTCGGAGACCTCCGCGAGCAATCCGTCTGGGGGCGCTTCGAGTACATGCAGACCGGCGACACCCGCCTGATGCGCGAGGTACTCGACATGGCGATCACCGACGCCGGCGACCCGCTGCCCGTCGGTCCGATCATCGACCACGGCGTCGATCTGCGCGCCCTCGCCGCCGCGACCCTCGGCCACCCCCGATCACCACGAGCGATGGTCGACAGCGCACCCTCACCTGATGGAGACCCCACGAACGCCGTCGTCACCGAACCCGGTCGCACCCACCAGCACGGCCGTGGCCTCGGCTTCTGATCGAGGTGCACGGAATTCAGTGGTCCAGCTCGAGGCCGTAGTGCTGTTGTTCGGGCCGGAAACCTTCCTGCCGGTGGCGGTGGTCGGGGTTCGGTGCACCGTCGCCCAGCATCGACGTCGCCCGCCGAGGATGGGCCGTCGACGCCGCAGACAAGGCGGCGAGCCGTCTGTTACGTCCTGCGGGCGTGCTCGAATCCTACTGGACAACTCAGGCATTCGATCCGTATGGGCCATGGGAGCCGGGCGCCGGTGGTGTGGCCGGATCGGCGACGTAGGGGTAGCCGTAGCATCCGCCGGAAATCGGGCGGATTTGGCGTAGCCGACTGGTGGGCACGGGGTTTCGAGTTCGGCATGCGCTGTCGACTGGTTGGTGCTTGACTGCCGATGATGATGTTGGTCGGTGCTGGTGGAGGCTGGGGTCGTGGCGACGCGGATGTTCGCGGACGAGGAGTTGGAACGACTGCGGGGATTCCCGGAGATCAGCCGCGAGGAGCTGTTCCGGTACTTCACGCTGACGCCTGCGGATCTGGCGTTCGTGGATCCGGGCCGGGGCCGGGGCCCAGCCGAGCGGCTGGGCTTGGCGATCGCGTTGTGTACGCTGCCGTGGCTGGGATTCGTGCCGGATCGGCTGGTCACGGCTCCGCCGGTGGCGGTGGCTCGTGTCGCCGAGCAGTTGCGGTTGGATCCGGTGGTGATCGGTGCCTACGGCAGGCGAGCCAAGACCCGCACCGAACATGTGCGCCTGGCCGCGCGGTACCTGGGATGGCGTGCGGTCGGTGCGCTCGAGTTCAAGGAGCTCGATGAGTTCCTGCTCGCGCGGGCGATGGAGCACGATTCCCCGACTCTGCTGTTCCGGCTGGCGTGTGAGTATCTGATCTCGGCGAAGGTGATCCGGCCAGGCCCGGTCACCGTGGTCGAGCGGGTCGCCCACGCCCGCCACCAGGCCCAGACCGAAACCTATGACCGGCTCGCTCACGAGTTCACTGCGGCGCGGTGCGCGGAGTTGGACGGCTTGCTTGTCACCGACGCTTCGCTGGGGATCTCGCGGTTGCGGTGGCTGTCGACCGGGCCGGTGGAGGCCTCGGCGGCCGCGGTCCGCGCCGAGGTCGACAAGCTGGGTTTCCTGCGCGGGTTGGGCGCTGATCGGCTGGATATGTCGGTGCTGCCCGCCGAGCGGCGCCGGTTTTTGGCCACGATGGGCCGGCGCCTGAGTCCGCAAGCGCTGCAACGTCGGGATCCGCAACGCCGGTATCCGATCCTGCTCACGGTGCTGGCCCAGTCCGGCACCGATGTCCTCGATGAGGTCGTGGCGTTGTTCGATCAGGCGATCTCGGTGAAATTCGGTGCTGCCGAACGGAAGATGCAGCAGCGGCTGGCCGAACGAGGAAAGACTGGAGAGGACCGTCAGGCGCTGCTGGACGATCTGTTGGAAATCGTCACCGACCCCGGCGTTCCGGATGAGGAGATCGGTGCGCTGATCCGCGGCGAGAAGATCGGGTGGGAGCGCCTGCGCGCGGCGATCGCCCAGGCCAAGCCCAGGTTGCCGCGTGATCACGGGCATCTGGCGGCGTTGGATTCCTCCTACAACTACCTGCGTCAGTTCACCCCCGCGGTGCTCGAAGCGGTGCGCTTCTGCGGCGGTACCGCCGCGACCGAGTTGCTGATCGCGGTGAACATGCTGCGCGAGTTGAACGCGACCGGGCGGCGCAAGGTCTTCGATGACGCCCCGACCGGGTTCGTGCCGATGAAGTGGCGCGGCTACCTCGACGAGGCCCGCAAATCCGGCAGCGCGACCGCGTATCGGCACTACTGGGAGTTGTGTGTGCTGCTCGGATTGCGTGACGGGTTGCGCAGCGGGGATGTGTTCGTGCCGGGCTCGCGCCGTTACGCCGACCCGGCCGCCTACCTGCTCACCACCGGGCAGTGGGAACCGCAACGCGTTGAGTTCTGCGGCCTGGTCGGGCGATCCGCCGATCCCGGCGTCGCGCTGGCCACCGTGGTCGCCGAACTGCACGACGCTCTCGGTGAGCTGGAGGAGGTGCTGGCCGGCGGGGACGGCCCGGTCCGGCTGGACGAGGGCGGGGATCTGGTGATCTCGCCGCTGAGCGCGGAAGATGTTCCCGCCGAGGCGATCACGCTCAAGGCCGAGCTGACCGAAATGCTGCCGTTCGCGCCGATCGTGTCGCTGCTGATCGAGCTGGACAAACGCACCGGCTACCTGGACTGCTTCACCCACGCCGGCGGTCAGGCCACCCGGACGCCGGAGCTCAAACGCAACCTGATCGCGGTACTGCTGGCGCACTCGACGAACCTGGGGTTGACCCGGATGGCCGAGGCGTGCGGAATCACCTACGACATCCTGGCCTGGACCGACGAGTGGTATGTGCGCGAGGAGACCCTGCGCGCGGCCAACCTGGTACTGGTCGGCTACCACCAGCGGCTGCCGCTGACCGCGGTGTTCGGCGCCGGAACACTGTCGTCGAGCGACGGGCAGCGTTTCCCGACGCGCGGTAAGTCGACCACGGCGCGGCCGTTGAGCCGCTATTTCGCCAGCGAGGGCCTGTCGACCTACACCCATGTCAGCGACACCCACGCCACCTACGGCACCAAGGTCATCGTGGCGACCAAACGCGAAGCCCACTACGTGCTCGATGAGATCCTGGGCAACGCCACCGATCTGCCGATCACCGAGCACGCCACCGACACCCACGGGGTCACCCTGGTCAACTTCGGGTTGTTCGACCTGCTCGGGATGCAGCTCTCGCCACGGATCCGGGATCTGGGGCGGATCACCCTGTACCGGCCGGGCCCGCGCGCCGAGGCCGAGGCCCGGTTCCCGCACGCGGGCCCGCTGATGACCCGCAAGGCCAACCTGGGTTTGATCGCCGAGCACTGGGACGATCTGCTGCGGTTGGCCGGATCGCTGAAGTTCGGGCACGCCACCGCGTCGCTGTTGGTCGGCAAGCTGTCGGCGTCGGGGCGGCAGAACACCCTGGCCGCGGCGCTCAAGGAGTACGGGGCGCTGCGGCGCACCATTTACGCCGCGAGATACCTCTCCGATCCGGACTACCGGCGCAAGATCTCGCGGCAGCTCAACAAGGGCGAGTCGCTGCACGCGCTGCGCCGCGACCTGCTCTATGCCCATGAGGGGATGATCCGGGCGCGCCACCTCGAGGACCAGACCGAGCAGGCCTGGTGCCTGACCTTGACGACCAACGCTGTGATCGCCTGGACCACAGAGTATTACGGGTTCGCTGTCGAGCAGATGCGCCGGACCGGGCAGCGTATCGATGACGAGGTCCTGGCCCACATCAGCCCGGCGCACAGCGCCAACATCAACTTCTTCGGCGCGATCGAAGTCGACATCGACGCCGAACTCGCCGCCCTCGGCCCGACGGGCTACCGGCCGCTGCGGGTGCGCGACACCTTGTTCTGACCGCGCGGAACCGGGGCCCGTGGTTACGGCGTGGCGATGTCGATAGCGGTGTCTGCTGGCGTGGGTGTTCGGTGGGCGGTGAGGAAGTTGTCGACGAGCCGGGTGCAGTCGTCGTGGTCGATGCTGCGTAATCCGGTGAGACGGGCGAACACGATCGGGCCGAGGAGTTCGATGATGGCGAAGGTGGTGTCGAGCTCGCCGAGCATCGCGCGGGCCTCGGGACTGGTGAGGATCTGGTCGAACGGGTGGCGGTACTGCTCGATGACGCGCGCGCGCAGCGAGGTGACCGCGGCCGGGTCGGGGTGGTCCTCGCCGATGGAACCCATCGCCAGCCAGGCCAGGGTGGTCATCTGCACCGGAGCCTGTTCGATGAGGTCGGCCTGGCTGGCGAGCAGCGCCAGGAGCCGCTCACGCACGGGCCCGGTGCCGGTCGGTGTGTCGACCTGGGGAAGTAGTCGTTCGAAAGTCGCCGCGAGCAGCTGGGTGGTGCTGCCGAAGTGCCGGTAGAGGGTGGCGCGGGCGACCTTCGACACGCGGGTGACCGCCTCGACGGTGACCGCCTCGACACCGCCGGTGGACAGCAGATGGGTGGCCGCGTCGAGCAACCGGTTGCGTGAGCGCGCCAGTCGCGGATCGGCCTGCTCGTCGTCCGCGGCGAGCGGGTCGGTCGCCGCCGGGCCTGGGTCGGTCATGGACGCGCCTTCCTCCGAATTCGTGTCGTTGAACTCTTGATATGGGTGAACTCTATCCCACCCCCCAACCACTATGATACGAATGGTCTCGTACAGATACCGTTGGTCTTCAAAGTCGGGGAGGTGCCGGTGGCCACACCCGGAACGGACACTGTCGAGATCGCCCGCTGGACCAGGGCCCAGTGGTGGATGCTGGCGGTGTCGTGCCTGGCGGTGGCGCTGGTGGTCGCGGCGATGGCGGCGTTGTATTCGGCGTTGCCGCAGATCGCGCTTGCGACCGGGGCCACCCAAGCCCAGCTGACCTGGATCGTCGACGGCTACACGCTGGTGCTGGCGTGTCTGGTGCTGCCCGCCGGCGCCGTCGGTGACCGTTACGGGCGCCGCGTGGTGCTGGTGGTGGGGTTGGTGGTGTTCGCCGCCGCCTCGGCGCTGCCGCTGCTGCTGTCCGACCCGGCCTGGTTGATCGCGACGCGCGCGCTGGCCGGGGCAGGCGCCGCGCTGGTGATGCCCTCGACGCTGTCGATCCTCACTGCAGGGTTCGCCCCCGCTCATCGCGGCCGGGCGGTGGGGATATGGGCCGGGGTCGCCGGATCCGGGGCGATACTGGGGATTCTCGGTGCCGGGGTGCTGCTCGAACGATGGTCGTGGCTATCGGTGTTCGTAGGGTTGACCGTGGCCGGGGCGGTGCTGGCGGGGTTGGCGTGCACCATCGCCGAGTCCCGCCAGCGCGAGCATCCGCAGGTGGACTGGGTGGGCGCGGTGGCGGTGGCGGTCGCTGTCGCGGCGATCGTGTTCGCCGTGATCGAGTTCCCCGCGCGCGGCTGGGCCGACCCGCTCGTCGCCGCCGCCGCCGGGGTCGGCGTGGCCGCGACGGCGGCCTTCGTGGTCGTCGAGCTGCGCTCGGCGGCGCCGCTGCTGGATGTGCGGTTGTTCGCCCGCCGTGGTTTCGGTGCCGGGTCGCTGTCGGTGACCATCCAGTTCCTGGTCACCTTCGGGGTATTCCTGCTGCTTGTGCAGTACCTGCAGCTGGTCTTCGGTTACGGGCCGCTGGCCTCGGCGCTGGCGTTGGCGCCGATGGTGGTGCCGCTGGTCGTGATCTCGGTGATCGCGCCGTGGCTGTCGAGCCTGGTCGGGTTACGGGTGATGACCGTGGCCGGCCTGCTCACCATCGCCGCCGGGCTGGTGCTGGTGAGCCGGCTGACACTCGCCGCGCACTACCTCGACCTGCTGTGGCCGCTGCTGATCATGAGCGCGGGCCTGGGATTGTGCACCGCGCCGGCGACCTATGCCATCGTCGCCGACACCCCCGAGGCCAAACACGGGGTCGCCGCCGCGGTCAACGACGCCGCCCGCGAGATCGGCGCCGCGATCGGGATCGCCGTGGCCGGCAGCGTGCTGGCCGCCGGCTACACCCACCGCATCCAGCCCGCCCTGCCCCAGTTGCCCGAGCCCGCCCGCGGCCCGGTCGCCGATTCCCTGGCCGCGGCGCTGCAGGTCGCCGACCAGGCCGGACCGGTGGCCGCACCGCTGGCCGAGTTCGCCAAGGCCGCGTTCGTGCACGGCAGCGGCCAGGCCGCGCTCGCCCTGGCCGCCCTCACCACCGTCGGGGCGATCGTGCTGGCAGTACTGGCCCCCGGCCGCGCACCACGCCGCCGATACATCTCGACCATTTCCCCCGCAAAACACGCTCCCTTCTCGTGAAAGACGCCCGTCATGACGGCCTATCGCACGATCATCGTCGACACCGACGGATCCGACCGCTCCTACCGTGGGGTCGACCACGCCGCCGAACTCGCCCACGCCACCCACGCCCGGCTCCTGATCATCTACGCCCGCCACCACATCGACGCACGTGAGCTCGGGGCGGACCTCGACCGGCTCGGACCCGACGCCTACCAGCTACGCGGCACCACTCCCACCGAGGCCATCCTGCGGACCGCCCACCAGCACGCCCTCGCCCACGGCGCCACCGACATCGAAACCCACATCCTGTCCGAACCCGCCCCGCACGCGCTGCTGCACCTGGCCGCCGCCACCGGCGCCGACCTCATTGTCACCGCCGATCCCCACCGGCCACCGCTGCTGGCCCGGCTGCTGACTACCCCACCGATCGAGCTCGCCCGCAAAGCCCACTGCGACATCCTCTTCACCACCGCACGGTAGACACACCCCACAGAAAGCGCCCATGACCGAGAACACACCCAGCACCCATACACCCGAGCCCCGACAGGTCCCGGACTGGATTCCCGCCTTCCCTGTGCTCGCACCCGACTCCGCCGACCTGCCACCCCACCACGACCACTGCCTCGGCTGCGGACCGGCCAACCCCCACGGCCACCAGCTACGCGCCCGCCGCGACGCACACGGCGTCCACGCCCACCACCGCTTCGACTCTCGCCACGTCGGCGCCCCCGCGATCGCCCACGGCGGCGCGGTCGCCACCGTCCTCGACGAACTGTTCGGACTCCTGCTCTACACCGTCGGGGAACCCGCGGTCACCCGCCACCTTGCCATCGACTACCTCGCCCCGATCCTGCTCGACACCCCTTACACCCTCCGCGCCCACATCCACGCCCGCGACGGCCGCAAACTCCACCTGCAAGCCACCATCGAAAACGACCACGCCCACGTGATCACCACCGCCACCGCCCTGTTCCTCACCGTCGACGTCAACCACTTCCTCACCCACAACACACCCCCACACACCGATAACACCCCCTGACCCTGTTCCGTAACCGGATCGGCCACCGGAACACCACGCAGAGCCAACGTCGACCCAGCTCACCGGTGTTCCGTAGAGGTGTTCCGCTGACTGTGCCGGTCAACCCCCGCTATCTGGAACACTTTCGGCATGGGTGAGCCGTTCCGCGTCGGATACTGCCGCTGCTCCACCGACGAACAAGACGTCGAGATCCAAACCGAGCAGCTATTGGCGCTCGGAGTGCCGCGTGAGCGGATCTTCATCGACAAAGGGTTCTCCGGGACCACCCGCAAGAACCGGGCCGGGCTCGACAACGCACTCGCCGCCGTCACCTCCGCCGCGGCGGCCATCGACGGGCGACAGGTAGTGCTGACCACGCCGAAGTTCGACCGATTCGCACGCAACATGGCCGAAGCAGGCCAGACCCTGACCGAACTGCGCGAGCGCGAGGTGCTGTTCGGACTCGGGAGCTCGATCTACGACTGGAACGACCCGTTCGGCAAGCTCTTCCTGCAAACCTTGGCCATGGTCGCCGAATTCGAGGCCAACCTCAACCACCTACGCACCCGCGAGGGCATGGCCAAGGCCCGCGCGAAAGGCAGGCTCAAGGGCAAGCAGCCGAAACTTCCTCTCACGGCACGGAAAACAATCCACCGCCGCTACCACGACCCCGCCGACGACGCGAGCCTGGCGGACCTGGCCGAGGAATACAGCGTCGGCCGCTCCACCATCCACCGCATCGTCAGCAGTGCTGCACCACGAGCCTGAGAATTCACCAGCCTGTCGTCAGGATCCCGCTACTTTGCACTTCCTGACAACCTTGGGTTGCGGGCCCTTACGTCCCACACGAGTTCTGGCCCGAATCGGATCGTCGGCGAGCTGGGCGGATACGCCGCGCCCGCCAGGAGCCGGTGGCGAGACAGACGATCGTTTCGACCCAACAGGCCGAGCGGATCACCGACCGGGCACTACGCCATATCCGCCCGATTTTCGGCAAATGCTACGGCTACCCCACGTAGCGCCGGATCAGGGCGGCGAGCCGGGCCGGCACCATCGTCAGTCCCTCGATCTGCTGGTGCCGCTCGATCATCGCGACGAGATCGTAGAGCGCCCGAGCGGCGTCGCCTCGCGAGCCTTTCCGGACGGTGTCGAGCTTCCACCCGGCCAGGTCGTTGCGGTGCTCGAACACGATCGTCATCAGCGCACACAGGTCCCCGACGTCCTTCGCGGCGAGGCGAGAGCGCCAGGCGAGCGCCTTGAGGACGACGGCCGCCTCGAGGTCGGGGACCGGCACGTCGAAGACCACCGTGTCGTCGGTGGTCAAGCGCGCATGGACCCGCACCTCGAGCGGCTCGGACGACAGGGCCAACGCCAGCCCGGGTATGGCATCGAAACCGCGACCGTCGTGCTCGACCCTCTCCCACCGTCGGCCGCTGGTGCTGGGCACCAGCAGGTCGACGGCCAGGATTCCCTCCGAGCCCGAGGATGCTTCGTAGTGGTTGCCCCGCACCCGGCGGTACCCGCGTCGCACGAGGGCTTCGTGCAGGTCGGCGCCGGCGGCGACCACGGGGTCCATGCCGGCATCGGCGTCGGCGGTGACGCGGGCACTCTGTTCGGCGGTGGGGTAGACCCGGCCGAGAAGGTGCACCATGTGCCCGCCGATGACCCGGTAGTTGCTGCCGTGGGCGGCGGCTGCGAGATCCGCCAATGCGCGCAGGCCCCGATCGGCGGCGTTCGACGCCGCGAGGAGGTGCACCTCAGCCACGGAAGGTGCCCTCCTCGATCGCCCGGCGCAGGTGCCCGGCGGCTTCGCGGGCGTCGGGTCCGGGGCTGCGCAGCACATCGTGCGTCGCGATCACCGGATCGACCAGGATCACCGGCGCGTCGGACACCATACGGGCGGTGCGCCACAGCGTCGGATCGGCGGGGACGATCACCTCGAGGGTGTGTGCGCCGGCGGTCGCGGGCGTGAACCCGGCCGCGGTGAAGTCGAGGAACTGCGGGACGTAGAGCACGGCCCGGGCCGGCAGCCGCCACGGCGCATACACATCGGCGGCCACGTCGCCGCTCTGCAGCACGGGAACGCCGATCTCCGCACAGAATCGGGCCGCGTCGGTGGCCTGCCGGATCACCGGATCGAGCCCGTACCAGTACGTCGAGGCGCCGCCGGGGCCGGGATATTCGGTCAGGTGCTCGTCGAGCAGTTCGCTGCGGGGCTCGGCGATCCATCCGCCGGATCTGCGGTGCAGGTGCCGGCTCTGCCGCACCGCCAGGGAGACGGCCTGCTGGGTGACCTCGAGGGCGGCGGCCAGGTTCGGCTGGGTCATCGGATGCTCGGCCAGCAGCAGCGCCCGCTCGGTCGCCCATCGGATCCACGGTTTGCGGCCGCGGCCGGGGCGGACGGGCGGGGCCGGCGCCGGTGCGGGGGCCGGTACGTCGTAGCGGGTGCCCAGGACGATGAGCAGCTCTTCGTCGGGTGCGATCACATCGACCGCGCCGTCGTGGGCCAGAGCCCGCAGGTGCGCGGTGGTGCGGGGGGTCACCACCAGCAGGCGGGACTCGGGATGCTTGCTGCGGAGCTTCGCGAGGAGGTGCGGGGTGGGGGGTCGCGGCTGCACCGTGACGTGCGCGGCCACCTCACGGCCGTCGGGCAGGACCAGGTCCAGACCGTCCAACGAGCCCGCCACGATGCGGGCATCGGTGCGCCGCAGCAGGTGCAGAGCATCCGAGAGGGCATGGGATGCCGCGTCCATCTCCTACGCCCTTTCGTCGTCTACCAGCACATACAAGCATATACGGCAATAAACGTTTTAGCTTGTGCAGGAGAGGGTGGCGGCCACTGCTCACCACGGGGACGACACCGGTGCGCACCCCTGCGGCACGCGTGACCCGGCCGTACCGATCGGCCCATCCGTGGACGGTGTCCTGGGGGTCAGAGGCCGATCACCGTGCGGGCGGTGGCAGCGACCGCGGGACGGGGGCCGGTGAGTCGGCCGTGGCGGGTGGTGCCCGCGAGAAGTTCGAGGACGTCGAGGGTGGGGCTGGCGACGGCCGGAGCGCGCGACGGGCGGCCGTCGACGCGCCACCCCAGTGCCAGCAGCACAGCGCGGATCTCGGTGTGCCAGTGTTCGGCCGGGAGGCCGCTGGCGACGACCGCCAGGGCCGACCAGCCGGCGTGCCGGTCGAACTCGGTCCTGCCCACCGGCAGCCGGGACACGATGTGCTGCCACAGCGCCAGGGGCCGGTCCCGGTGTCGACGGGCGAGCGTGGTCGGCGTCAGCCGACCGTGCCGCACACGGAGCAGACCGAGTGCTCGCGCGCTGGTGCGCAGCTGTGCGAGCGGCCAGGTCAGGTCCTCGCGGTTCGCCTTGCCGATCCACCATCCGGTCAGACCGGTCCGGTCGGCGAGGTGCTCGACCAGTGTCGGCGGGAGGTAGCCGGCGCTGGTCAGCCGCACCCCGTCGCCGATCAGGTCGAGCAGCACGCGATACGGCTCGAGCAGGGCGGCGGCGTCGGCCTCGCCCACCTCGACCACCGGGTGCGCGGCCGAGCGGGCCAACAGCTGCGTCATCGTCGGGTCGCCGTGGCGTTCGAGGTGTGCGCGCAGCGCCGCCAGCTCCTCGGCCACCGGCACCGGCGCGGCCATCGCCGCCGCAACAGCGGCGGTGGCGTCGGCGGGATCGAACCGGTCGGGATGCCAGCCCAGTGGCAGCCAGCCGCGAGCGTGGTCGATGTCGTCGAACGGCGGCGGGACCGACGACGGGTCGCACCCGCCCCGCACCCACGCCGCCAGCTCCGCGTACCCCCACATGCCCCCGCAATCCTCGGGCGGACAGGCCATCCGACCGGCAGTACAGCGCACCGCGGTGGGCGGTTCGTCGAGGACCGCCTCCACCGCAAGCACGTGGTCCCAGCGGTCACCGAAGTCGTATTCGTACCACAGGCGATCCCCGGTGCCGGTCAGCAGCTGATCGAGCCGGACCGTCGATTCGAGCACGCCGTCGTCGCCGTCCTCGACGTCGAACGCGGTGACGAAGTGCGGGGAGCGGGGATCGCTCCCGGTGCGGAAGCGGTGCAGGTGGCCGTCGAGCCACCCCATCGCGGCCTGGATCACCACGTGCACCCGGTCGAGGGTCAGATCGCCGGGCAGCTCGAGGCGCCGCCACACCGGCGGCTTGGCACCGACCAGATCGAGCCGGACCCGGAAGCCGCGAAGGCGGGCCGGTGCCTCACCGACCACAGGGTCCGGGGTGCCCAGCATGTCGTCGAGCCACGCCGCCGCACCGTCGGCGCGGATCGCGTCCACCATCGCCTGGTGTTGCTGCGGGGGCAACGCGGCCATCAGCTGTTCGGCGCGCCGGCGGGCATCGTCTGAGGTCGCCACGACCACCAGTGAACCATCGATCGTGAGCGGCCTGCCGAGGCGACCGGCCGTCGAAGCGAAGTGCCCTGCCCGTCACCGGGATCGGTCTCGGCGCACAGCAGTGCCTCCTTCTCGTACGCCTCCTGGCCGTACCCGCCCCGCAGCGCGTCATCGATCGCCAGGACCGCTCGTACCGCGAGCGTCTCTGTTGGTCGAGCAGCGCATGCCCCGAGACAGCCTTCCGAGGACGATCGCGTAGCGCACGTTCGCGCTGTGCGTGGACTCCCACCAGATGCCCCGACCCGACGCGCACGCACCACGGCGCGTTGCACTGGTGCTCGCACACCACGTTCGGCTTGAGAGGTCCGTGCACCAGCTCCACCGAGAAACGATGCGCCAGCAGCGTTCGTTGCCGATTCTCGCGCTGGAGTCGAAGGCTGGACCATCGGGCGAAGGCCGCCCCCGACCCGATACCCACATGTCGGGGACGTGGCGACCTTCGCCCGAAACGCCGCGACGGTCGCAACGAGTTGTCCAGCACCCGCATCCGCCGTGGCTGATCCGGCGGCTCCGATGCGACGTACTCGACCTCGGCATCCGGGAACCCGAAGTCGAGCGACGGCTCGCCGGGGGCGCTCATGACAGGCGCAGCGTCACGACGCCGCGGTCACCGGCTGCTTGTCGTCGGCAGCAGGCGCCGGGGCCGGCGTAGCCGTCGCGGGTAGGGCGACGGTGCCGGACGCGGCCAGGTCGTCCTTCGCCTGCTCGATGAGTATCTTCGCCTCCCGGGTGCTCACGCCCAGCAGTGGCGCAAGTTCGGCGGACGACGCGTTCTCGCTGAACTCCACGATCGCCGACGCGTACTCGCGCAGCAGCGACGACTCCTGCTCCTGCTCTTCCGGTGTCAGGTGGGTGCCGGCCGATTTCGCTTCGGCCTGCACCGCCTCGATCTTGGCGGCGTACTCCTGCTGGATCTTCGCGATGCGACGATCGCGCGCCTTCTCCAGCTGCTCGATCTTGCGCTGCGGTGCGGCAGAGCGTGATTCGACCACCGCGTCGAGCTTCGCCAGCTTCGCCGCTGTGTCATGGATCGGCGCTGCCAACGATTCGAGTTCGGCCTGGCGTGCGAGGAACCGCTCTTTCTCGCGCCGGAGGTTCTCGCGCACGTTCGGGGTGGTGTGCGGGCGCAGGGAGCGGCGCGCTGCCGCCTTCGAAGACGTGGCCATGGCCCGGGAGTGTAACGGCTCGCCGCGGTTCCGCACGGCTTCACACTCGGCCGCCGCATCGCCGTGTCGATTCACAACTCTGGTCTCTCTCTTCCCGCCGGACCCCTCCCCTATTGCCCCCGTCGGCAGTCCCGTCACGTGCCCAGAACCGTCGAGGTTCTGGGCACGTTGGGGCTGACCTGTGGTCAGCCCCAAAAACTTCTACACACCTCATGCACTAAAGCTGCCACGTGGCATGATCATCTCCCGTGATGACCGTCCACAAGCTCCAAGCGGGGGACGGCTATGTCTATCTGACCAAGCATGTCGCGGCTGGGGATGCGACCGAGACCCGCAAGGCGGATGCGGTCGACTATTACGTCGCCAAGGGCACCCCACCGGGGGTGTGGTGCGGCAAGTTGGCAAAGAAGGTCGGTGTCGAGGTCGGCACCGAAGTCACCGAGGATGCGATGCGTTCGGTGTTCGGCGCCGCCCGCACCCCAAATGCTTTCGCGACCCGCCCGGGGAGGGGGTCGCCCCTGCAAGAACGCCTCGACTGGTCCGCAAGCACCGCTCTCGGGCGGGCGTTTTCGTGGTTCGAGAACAGCCAGGAGTACGTCAACGACGTCGAGGACCTGTGCAGCGCGTACAAGGGTCGGCACGGCGAGTACCCGGATGCAGAGACCAAGAAGGCGATCCAGTTCGCCACCGCCCGCAAGCACCTGCAGCGCTCGAACGGTGAGCGCGCCGACCTGCTCGGCGACGACGAGATCTGGACGTTCGTCGCCGAGCAGTACAGCAAGGCCCGTCAGCCGGTGGCCGGCTACGACCTGGTGTTCACCCCGATGAAGTCGATCTCGTTGCTGTGGGGTCTCGGGGACGAGAAGGTCAAGGCCGCGGTCGAAGAAGCGCACAGGCAGGCCGTGGACGAAGCATTGGCCTGGATCGAAAACGAGGTGATCTACACCCGCCGCGGCAAGGGCGGCGAGCGCAAGATCAAGGCCGAAGGGCTGTTGATCGCCCGGTTCGACCACTTCGACAATCGCGCTGCGGACCCGAACCTGCACACCCACAGCGCGGTGCTCAATCGCGTCTATGCCGAGGGCCGCTGGACCACCATCGACGGCTCGATTCTCTACAAGGCGAACGTCGCGGCATCGGAGAAGTACAACACCCGCGTGGCCGATCTGGTGGCCCGCAAGCTCGGCGTCACCTTCGCCCCCCGGCCCGATACACCGGTCGGCAAGCAACCGGTCTACGAGGTAGACGGCATCCCGTTATCCCTCATCGAGGAGTTCTCCCGCCGGGCCGCCATCGAGGCACGCCAGGAAGAACTGGCCCGCGAGTACAAGACCCGCTACGGCAAGAATCCACCGAAGAAGGTGCAGTACGCCCACGCGCAACAGGCCACCCTCGACACCCGCAACGCCAAGAACCCACCCCGCTCGTTGGCCGAACTGCGGGCCGAATGGCGCGAGCGCGCCGAAGCGATCCTCGCCGGAAACAGTCCCGGCGAGCTGGTCGACTCCGTCCGCGGTGCGCGTGATCGCCGCCCGGAACTGGCACCCGAGCAGGTGCCCACTCTGGTGAACGAGGTCGTCGACACGCTCTCGCACAAGGTCGGGTCGTGGACGGTGTTCTCGGTGACCGCCGAGATCGAGAGACGACTGCGAGAGTTCAGTTTCGCCGACGACGAGCAGCTGCGAGCCATCCACGATGACGCGCTCGAACTCGCCCTGCGCGACTACTGCCTGCCCATCGACGTCGAGGAATACCACCTGCCCGAGCGGATCAGCGACCGCATCGAGCGGGGACGGCGGCGCAGTCTGCTGGTCGATCGCGCGCAGATGCGCTACACCGCGCAAGCGGTTCTCGACGCCGAGGACTTCATGCGCCGGCAGGCCGAGACCGGCGACGTGCACACCGTGGCCGAGCGGATCATCCGCCGCACGTTGCGCCGGATCGAGCAGGCGAACGGGCACGAGCTCGGGGCCGATCAGCTCGCGCTGATCACCCACTTCCTCACCGCCCGCACGCGTGTGGCCGTGGCGGTCGGTGCGGCCGGCGCCGGCAAGACCACCGCGGCCACCGTGATCGCCCGCGCCTGGGAAGCCGTCAACGGCAACGTCCTCGCCCTGGGGCCGTCGGCCCGGGCCGCCGAAGTGCTCGGTGAGGAAATTTCGGTGGAGGGACGCACCATCGCCGATGTACTCACCCGCCACCGTGTCGGCATCCCGACCGGCATCGGCAGGGGTGATCTTCTGCTGGTGGACGAGGCGGGCATGGCCTCGGCCCGCGACCTGGCCGACCTGACGCGCATCGCCACCGACGCCGGGGCGGTGGTGCGGTTGCTGGGAGATCCGCAGCAGCTCGCCTCCGTCGAAGCCGGTGGCGTGTTGCGGGATCTGGCCGATCGCACCAACGCCCCGTTCCTGCGCAAAGTCCACCGGTTCGCCACCGACGGCGAGGCCGAGGCGAGCCTGCAATTGCGCACCGGCGATGTGACGGCGCTCGAGTGGTACGACGAGAACGACCGCGTCCGGCAGGGCATGGCACACGAGCTGGCCGATCTGGTCTTCGCCGCCTACGTCGCCGACGTCGAGGCCGGGCAGGTCGCCTTGATGGTCGCCCCGACCAACGATCTGGTGCGCCAGCTCAACGAGAAGGCCGCCGCCTACTACCGCGGGGTCGGCACCGTCACCGGCCCCGGCATCGTCCTCGCCGACGGTCTCGAAGCCGCGGTCGGGGACGTGGTGGTCACCCGGAAGAACAACTCCAAGTACGTCGTGACCGGCTCCGCCGGCAACACCTCGGGCCGGGTGAAGAACGGCGACCTGTGGACCGTCGCCGCAATCGGTGACGACGGCTCGCTGCGGCTGCGCAACAACATCAGCGGCGGCCAGGTCACCGTCGCCGCCGACTACATCACCGACAACGTGCAACTCGGCTACGCGACCACGGTGCACCGCTCCCAGGGCATGACGGTGGGAAGCTGCCACGTGCTCGCCGGAGCGAACATGGACCGCCAGTCGCTGTATGTGGCGCTCAGCCGCGGCAAGAACACCAACATCGTCTACGCCGCCCACGACGAGCTGCCCGACTGGGACTTCGAACATCACCCCGACGAGCATCCCGGCGCGATGGGTCTGCTCGCGAAGATCATCGCCCGCGACGGCTCGCAGCGCACCGTGCATCAGATGATCGAGGACGAACAGCGCAAGGCCGCGTCCTGGTCGACGATCACCAACAGCTACATGCTGGCCGTCGGGGAGCTGTACGAGGACTACACCGAACAGCTGCTCAGCCGGATCCTCACCGACGAGCAGTTCGGCTGGGTGCACGGCCTCGGCGGATGGGATCAGATCGTCACCTCCGTCGCCCAGTCGGAAACCTTCGGCTGGGACACCGAGGCTCTGCTGCGCCAGGCAGCGTCGGTGATGAGCGCCGAAGGCAAGGCCGGGCGGATCGACACCGACCGCAACTCCCCCGGCCGGGTCATCGCCCGCGCCCTGAAAGAGCGCATCGATGCCGAGGACGCAGCGCAGCTGCCACGCCGCCGCACCGACGCGGTGGCCGCCTACCGCGTGCCCGCGTTGACCGAGGCCGCGGCCGAAGCGGATCCGATCCTCGCCGCCTACGCCCGCTCGTGCGAGCAGCAGATGCACGCGTTCATCGACTCCTACACCACCACCGCACTCGAACGCAGCGCCCCGTGGATCGTCGCCGTCGGCCAGCGGGGAACGGACCCCCGTCGGGTGCGCCGGTGGGAAACCACGGTGCGGGAGATCGCGATCTCGCGGGTGCTCGCCCACGCACCCGACGACGAGAACGATCCGATGGCGCACCTCCGCGAAGCCCGGAAGACAGCCCTCACCGCGAACATCGCACGGTTGCATCGGCCCGAACAGGCCACCGACGAGGTGGTCGGCCCGTACGCCCGCTACACCGACGCCGAACTGAATTCGGCACGGGCGCTCAGCCGGGGCCGGCTCACCGAAGACGCGATGCTGCTGTCGCTGGCCAAGGACGAGCTCGACCGGGCACGAGGCGAGGCGTCCGCTCTCGGAGCCGTCGAACGGTCCCTGGCGCAGGTCGAGATCGACGAACGCAACATCGCGGCGGTGCGTGCTGCCCGCGCCTGCCTCGACGCCCTGACTCGTTCCCCGCAGGCCACCGAACAGCAGATCGATGCTGCCCGCGCCGCCGTGGCCGCAGCCGAACAGGTGGCACCACTCGAGCGTCGCTGGGCCGTGATCGAACGCGGCGCCCAGCACTACCGGGCTGCCGAAGCTGCCAAGGCCCGCGCCCGCGCCACCGACGACCAGGCCCTCGGCCGGATCACCGACCGCATCACCCGACTCGACGAGTCGATCGCCACCGAACGCACCATCCTCGGTCAGATCGACGCCGAACTCGCCCGCCGCAACGCCGGCGGAACCGACTACACCACCGGCAACCCGACGCGACAGACCCAGGTGGACTCGTCGGCGAACGCCCCAATCGACCGCGACCCGCTCGAACACGACAACGGTCCAGAACGGGAACTGTAGGCCCGGCGGCTGCGAGCACATCCGAACAGCACAAGGAGAACAACGATGGCGGACAACGACCAGAAGCGACGGTTTCTGCGCAACCGCGGACGGTCGGCCCACCCCACCGACGCCTCGATTCCGCCGTCCTCGGAGACCGCGGCCCCGGCCGGTGTGCCGGCGGTGCCGCAGCGCAGGCCGGCCAGGGCGCAGGCCACCCAGGACGTTGTCGACCTCGTGGGTTTTCTCCGTGCAGCGGAGAATCGACGCGCTCAGGGCCGGCCGGCACCCACACCGAAGTCGATGCGCGACGTTCTCGGTGCGTTCCGTGGACAGCCCGCGCAGCAGACCTCCATCCAGGTTCTGGCAGCGGCAGCGACCACTCGACACCTGGGCGCGCAGGCGCAGAACACCCGCAGGTGGGAACGGTTGGCGCAGGAGAATGCTGCGCGACTCGAAGCGCTGCGAGCACAGCAGTACCGCCAAGAACAGCAGCGGTACGTGCAGGTGCAGATGCGCCCGGACGAGATCGACCGGCGCATGGCCGAGAAAGAAGCCGCCGACCGGAACAGCGACAAGCGCGTCTTCGACGCCGCTGCGGCGGTCGCGTTGAGCTACGCTGCGGCCAAGAGTGTGCCGTCGTTCGACAAGCTCGCCGACCTGTCCGCCCAGCACCTCGAGGTGGTCGAACCCATCGCGGACGTGCCGGCCTCAGGGGCCGAAGCCTTCGCCCGCGCTGCCGACGCCGACACCGTAGAGATGAACTTCGACAAGGACGCGGACAGGTCGCCGGCGCCCGGCGGCCCCGATGCACGCACCGAACCGGTGGTCGACGGCCACGAAGCGGATGTGTCCGACCAGCTCGAACGGGTCGAAGCGCCCGCACCCACGGACCGCGGGGATCTGGGCAGGATCGGGGCGGTGCTCGAGTCCGCCGGCCGGGGTCTGGCCACCGCGGTCGGCCCGATCAACGGTGACGACGAAGTCGCCCCTCCCCTGTCTCCGGTCGACCTGAACCAGCTCAGTCAGGAACTGCTCGATGCGATCGGTGCTGCGATGAGCAGTCACCCCCGGTCGGTGGCCGAGATGCTCAACATCGAACGCCGACCCGACCACACCAACGAGGCCGCGTTTGTTCCCGCGATGGGTATCGAACACAGCCAGGAAGCAACACTCAGTTGCTGATCGTGATGGCTATGCCGTGCCGGGCAGATCCGGAACCGAGGGCAGGACTGCGCGAGCCTGATTGGATCGCTCAGCGAGTGCCATCAATCTGTAGAGGAAGTGGCCGCTACGAGTCTGAGCATCTCGCTCTCCAGAATGGCCACGGCTTCGCCTTCGCGCGCGTTGGAGTCCATGTGCGCTCCTATTCGGAGAAAGGACGCTCCGGTGTCCTGCGGCGGCGGGGAGCTCAGACCTGCTTCGGCACACCGAGGTGGACATGAAACGGCTGTACAGTCCACCTATCATGGGAAGGGCCAGGGCCGAGTGTGGGAAGTCAGAGTAGGGGTGGGACAGATGAGCGTCGTCACGCCGAAGACCCTGCGTCAACAGCTCGTGCAGTCCGCGGTCCTGGACAAGATCGTGACCAGCGGCATCTCGATCGACACTGAACCCGTGCGCCGCAGCCTCCAGACGATCCGCCGACAGGTCAACCGCAGTCCGCTGATGGACCGCTACATCGATCGCTGGGACAGGATCGTCCGCGACAACGATATCGACGGTATCCGCAAGATCGTTGAGTCGGACGATGACACCAGCCGGGAGATGCGGAATCTGTCCCCGCTGTCGGTGCTGCTCAGCGAGGACGAACGCCGACGCGTGCTCACCGAGTTCGGAACCCGGTTCAAAGCCGGCACGACACGGTGAATCGGGAAGAACTCGGTCGCGCGATCAAAGCTGCGTGCGCCAATCTCGACGAGCCTCGTGTGATCGTCCTCGGCTCTCAATCAATCCTCGGTAGCTTCGACACCGATGAGCTGCCCCCTGCGACCTTCCTGTCCCGTGAAGTCGATATCCTGCCGTTGAGTGGGATCACGGACCCGCCCTCGGTCGAGGACAAACTTCTGTTGCTCGATGCCCGGCTCGGCGAGGACTCCCCTTTCCACACTGCCTTCGGTTTCTACGTCGAAGGTATCCACAAGGACGTCGTGGTCCTGCCGACGAACTGGGGCAATCGGCTCGTCCACTTCGTTGTCGACGACGACGCATCCAGCCTGTACGGCCGGGCCGGGCTGTGTCTGGACCCGGTGGATCTGTGTGTGGCCAAGACGATCGCCGGTAGAGAAAAGGACTACGAGTTCGTCGCGGCACTTGTAGCGGAACAACTCGTCACGGCCGCCGACATCCAGGCCCGGATAGCCGGCGGCATCGACTGGCCGCCGACCTACACCGAAAACAAGGAACGATCCCTTGCCAGGGCTCAGAGCTGGCTGGACTATCTGTCGAGTTCGGCTGCGGTGCGTCCCGGCGGAAGCGCCACCACACCCACGTCACCGCCGACGGCTGGACCCGACATCACTGCTGCACTCCTCGGGCATCCGCGCCCGATCAAGCAGATGTTGAGTCGAAGGACCCGAGAGCCGAACAGCGCGGGACCGGAGCTTCCCGATGACGGCCCTGTACGAGAGGCAGGGCCCGACCTGTCGCGTTGACGGCCTCGCCGTCGGCGAGGCAGCTGTGTTCGGCATCGACCGTATCCATGAGATGCAGCACGAAGGAACGACATACGCTCGATCCTGCTCTCATCACTCATCGTTCGTTCTGCCTCGAGAGTGCGTCGAGGACCGTTGGCGGTACGGGATCGGAGGGCATGGCCGGCCAGCCCATGAAGCTGCGGTCGGCTTTGGCGTTGGCCATCGGTCCGGTGTCGCCGTCGAGGATGACCCGCAGGTGGGGTTCGAGGTGCTGTATCCACCAGGAGGACATGGCGGACATCGAGTCCGAGGCG
Source organism: Rhodococcus sp. LW-XY12 (assembly GCF_019317345.1). Taxonomy (NCBI): domain Bacteria; kingdom Bacillati; phylum Actinomycetota; class Actinomycetes; order Mycobacteriales; family Nocardiaceae; genus Rhodococcus; species Rhodococcus sp. LW-XY12. Next base: position 15,768 of record NZ_CP079227.1, on the reverse strand, counting down.
CGTGCTTCTTCCCATGCCTGGTGCAGTGCGGCCAGTCGGGCGAGGACCTCGGGGTAGGCCCACCACCGCGGGTCCCAGGACATGCCGCCGTCGTTGTCGCTGATGCGGCGGCGGATCACCGGCAGGAAGAACCCTTCGACGAACTCGACGACATTGGCGAAGGCCGGCTCGATGATCGCTTCCTCGGTGTCGTCGGGCTCGTCCTGGTAGTCCTGCGCGACAGTGTCGTCGTACGCGTCGCTGTCGGGTGCTTCGTTGTTTGTGTCCCACGCCTGGGATGCGGCGGTGTCGAGGGCAACCATGATGTCAGTCCTTCGTCAGAAATTCGGAGTGGAAGAGCGCGTGGGCGCGAGATTCGGTGGTGGGCTCGGGGCCGGTGACCGTCGGTGGCTCGCCTGCGCAGTGTTTGTCCAGCAGCACCGTGGCCACGGGTTCGGGCTGGTCGGTGTATCCGACCGGCAGCGCTTTCTGCCCCGCTGCGGCGAGCTGCTTGCTCTCGCGCTGGGACTGGCGGATCGCCTCGGCGAACGGTGAGTCGCCCCAGAAGGCTTTGCGGACCAGGATCGGGGTGGAGCCACCGATCGTCACCAGCGCACGGGTTTTCGGCAGTGCCCGCAGGTCCCGCTTTTCGAAGATGGTTTCCTTCTGCCAGCTGCTCGACACGCTCGCCTGACCGCCGCTTGTGAAGAAGCCGGCGGGGCGACTGCGGGATTCGGTGTCGACGTAGTGGGTGCCGACGGCATCGACCAGGCCGGACAGGAACGCGTCGTCTTCGACGTTGCCGCCGTACCAGATCACGCTGCACGCATCGACCATGGCCTTGAAGGCTTCGCGGCCCCAGACCTTCTCCCCTTGGGAGGGGGACTGGAAGAAGGTGATGAGGATGATGCCGCGGCCACCGAAGTGCGAGTACCAGCGGGGCAGGTCTTCGAGCTTGCAGATGTTGGCGGCCTCGTCGAGCACCGCCGTCAACGGGATCGGCATCCGCTCCGAGTCCTGCCGCTCGGAGTATTCCTCCGCGCAGGTGAGGATCTGCCCGACCAGGGCACTCGAGATCGCCGAGGACGAGCCGGGCCCGTCCTTGGACAGCGCATACATCGTGTCGGTGCGGGCGACGAACTCGTCCGCAAGGAACTCCGGCAGGTCGTGGACCTGCTGACCCGGTGCGATGGTGACCTGACCGTGGGTGTCGGTGCCGATGACCACCCGCCGGTTCGGCAGGACCGCCTCGGCGTAGCGAGGCTCGTCCAACGGGGACAGAAAACGGCGGGCCATGTCGTAGAAGCCGTCACGCTGCTTGGCGTTGACGGCCTGCTTGCCGCGCATCGTGCGGGCCAGCTCCGGGTAGCCGTGCTGCTCGAGCACCGCCGGGGGGATCTGCGACTGGGTGTGGGTCAGCCACTCGATGACATGCCGGATGTCCCCGCCGGCCAGGGCGGCGGCGAGCAGGTAGGAGGCGAACAGGTCCCGGGCGTTGCCGTCGAAGTAGGCATCGACCCGGGCACCGGCATCGGTGGCGGCGGAGATGAAGTAGCCGCACACCGCCGCAGCAGAGGGCAGGTCGGTGACCGTGCGCAGCGGATCGAACCAGAAGCTCGCTCGCTGCTGCCGGTTGCCGGTGCTCACTCCTTGCAGGTCGAACACCCACACCCGCCCGCTCTGGCGGCGGAGACCGACGGTGTGCGAGTACACATCGCCGCGGTTCGAGGCCACCAGCGCGGCCCCCGGGGCGTGGCAGATCGCCGGGATCGCGAAGCCGGCGGATTTGCCCATCCGGGCACCGGCGAACGCGATGGCCACGAACTCCCAGGTCATCCGCACGGTGCGACCCCCGACCACCGTGTGCCCGAGGGGGATACCGAGATAGCCGGGATGATCTTTCGGGATCGCAGGGGCAAGCCGGTCGGTGCTGGCGGCGAGGTACGTCGGGTCGGCCTCGTCGACCTCCCGCGGATCGACCATCGTGCGAGCGAGACGATCGATCTGCTTCTCGAAGCGTGTGCCCTGAAGGTTGTCGAGCACCCCGAATCGGCGCAGCGCCCACCACCCGGCCCCCGCCAGGGCGGCGCCCAGGACGAGCTCGACGCCGAGGATGATGGTTGCCCCGGCCGGCCAGCTCGTCGACCCGAAGGCCAAGGCGAAGATCAGGCCGATGGGGTTCCAGGTGGGGTGGTTTCCCCCGCCGGTGTTGTAGGCGATCGTCGGCAGATACGCCACGACCACCAGGACGGGAAGTGCCTTGAGGAACACCTCGTCGGCGCCCGAGGAGGTGCGGGGCCGATCGCGTCGCGTCTGTGCCATGGTCGTGCGCCCTTCTACTGCTGGAATCGGTAGTCGGTCAGGCGCCACCCGTCGTCGGTGCGGACGGTGGTGGTGCGCCAGGTCTGCGGGGTCAGGCGGGTGCTGCGCCCGCCGGCGTGCAGCACCGTCTGGGTGCAGGTGACGTCGATGACGACGGTGCGCATCCCGACCGGGGCCGCCGGGGTGGTGTCCGAGTGGGCGCAGACTGCCGTCACGGCGTCTTTTGCCGCTGCCCACTGTTGCCAGTCCGCATCCGGGCGTACCTCGGCGCGGGTGCCGGAGTCGGCGACGGCGAGCAGGTCCCCGCCGAGATACGCCGTGGCCCGGATCAGGGCGTCGGTCTTGCTCTCGTCGAGCGCGGGCTGCCAGGACAGGATCATCTGCATCGCCGTGATCGCGGTCTGGTCGGCGCCCGTCTGCTGGGGCGAGAGCGGCTCGATCACCTGGTGGTCGTCGCTGCCCTCATGCACGTGCTGGCCGTCGGTGGTGTCGTTGCCGCAGCCGGCCAGGGCGACGGCGGCCGCGGTGCACACCGCCGCGACGGTGATGCGTGTGATCCTCACGGGCTTACCTCCTTTCACTGGTTGCTCATCGCCCGGTACTGCGGTTCGGCGGCGATGATCTTGTCGGCGTAGGGGCGGGTCTGCACCACGTAGTCGGTGTGCCCGGTCGGAAAACCCCCGGAGGCCAGGACCGCGCCTTCGCCGGCGTTGTAGCCGGCCAGATACAGCTCGCTGCGCCCGTTCGGTGCGGAGACCACCCCGTCTGCGATCGCGCCGTCGACGGTGGCGGCGATGGTGCACATGTAATGGCCCTGGGCCATGACCGCATCGCCGATGCTGTTCACATCGACCTTCCCGTCGCCGTCGTAGTCCTGGCCGTAGGACGCCCACGTGCCGGGCATGAACTGCGCCGGTCCCCTCGCCCCGGTCACCGACACCGGAGCGGATTCTCCGTGGCGGAAGCCGTTCTCGGCGGCGAGCTGGGCGGCGAGCAGCGACGGCGTGATCTGCGGGCAGATCGACCCGGCCCGCTCGAGCCACGGCGCGAACTCGTCCGGCACGGTGCCGTCGGCGAGCCGATCGCCCAGTCCCTCACCGGAGATGAGGCAGTCCGCCGCCGCGGCGGTGGCGTTGCCGCGGCCGCCGGGCAGCGATCCCCACGACACCAACCTCTCGTCGGTGCCCTGACCCCGGACGCTGATGTGCACGTGGTCGTAGTGGTTCTGGGTTTCGCTGCCGCGGTCCTCCATCAGGCTCGGGGCACCGCCGACGGGGTAGTAGGTCTGCCGCCAGATCACGTACTCGACGTCGAAGAACTCCGCATTGGCCAGGACGTAGTCGGTGATCTCGTCCCCGAGGGCCACCCCGTCGCCGGAGCGGTGGTGCGGGATCATCACATCCACAGCCCGGCCTTCGGTGTGATCGGTGGCGTAACCGCCGTCGGCGCGCCACCCGCCGATACCCCCGATCCGGTCGCCGAACGTCAGGTGCATCGCCCGAGCGACCTTTTTCGCATCGACCTGCAGGCCCTGCTCGGAGCCGGCCGACGGCGGCAACGGCTGCGCCAGATTCCCCTGGGACGGGGCCGGCGGCACCGGCGTGGTCGGCCCGGCCGAGGACTGTCCCGGGGCGGGGGCGGCTTCGTAGTACGGCAGCGGATCCACCGCTTCGGTGCCCCAGCCGCCGGGCCAGAGTTCCCAGTGCAGGTGCGGGCCGGTCGACTGGCCCCGGTTGCCGAGGGTGGCGATCTGCTGACCGGCGCGGACCTGCTCACCGACTTCGACGGTGTAGGTGTCGATGTGCCCGTACACGGTGGACACCAGCTGCCCACCCTGCACGTGGTCGAGGACCACCCACTGCCCGAACCCGCTGGCGGGACCGGCATGGCGCACCACCGCGTCGGCCGAGGCGTAGATGGGGGTGCCGACGGCGCCGGCCAGGTCGATGCCCTGATGCTGGGTCCCCCACCGCTCACCGAACCCGGAGGTGAGGGTGACGGCGGAGGGATCGACCGGCTTGAGGAACGAGCCCCTCGGGGCGAGCTTGTCCCCCGATCCGAGGCCGGGGCCGAGGCAGGTCGTGCCGGCCTGACGGTCTTCCTCGTCCTGGATTCCCATCACCAGCACGAGGAGCAGGAAGAACGGAATGAGCGTAAGCGCCAGGATCAGCGCGATCAGCCCGGTGCCCCCCTTGCCTGTCACCGCAGACTTAGACCCTCGATCACGACCCCGTGCGTGCGCGCCAACGCCCGGTTCAGCTCCTGCGCCAGCGCCAGCTCCGCTTCCAGGGCGGCGACATCGCGTTCGGTGCGGCGGGGGCGACGGCCGGAGCGGTTGACCCAGCCCCGCACCGTCGTCTCGGCCACCTCCAGCTGCGCCGCGGCGGCTCGCGTGGCGGCGGTGAAGCTGTCCCCGGCCTGCATGCGCGCAAGGACCGCCTCGATCGCGGCCTCCCGGGTGCGCTCGTCGACCAGGGTGTACCGGCGAGTGCCGGGACGGCCACGCCGGCTCATGCTGCGAACTCCGTGCCCCGGTCTTCGTCGGCGGCCCGCAGACGGGCATCGGTGTCGTGAATCCCGGAGTCCTTCTCCGCCTGGGGCACCCACACCTTGAACGGGGTGCCGGGTGTCGCGCCCTCGCCGAGCTTGAGCAGAAAATGCCCGACTCCGGCCGCGGTGCGCGTGCCGTCCGCCACGCCGGGAGCACCGTCAGCCGAGGCCAGCGCCTTGCGGCGGGCTTGGCGCAGTGTCTTCTTCTCGTCCACCGAGGAGGTGGTGTCGTTGGCCCAGCCGGTGACCATCGCGCGTTCTGCCTGCGAGAACTTCATGAACTTACCGAGGCGGTCGAGTTCGGCCTCGGGGACCGGGCCGACGATCCGGGCTCGGGAGCGTTCGATCATGCCCAGCGCGCCGACCTTCTCGAAGTCCGCCAACGAGTGGGTGACCAGCGTCATCGCCACGCCCATCGACCGCTGCAACCGCTGCACCGCATCCAGGCGCGCCACCGCCGAGCTGCCGGTCTGGATCACCTGCCACACCTCGTCCAAGATGATGTGGGCCGCGATCGACTTCGCGCCGGGCACCTGGTTGTCGGCCAGGATGTGCGCCGCCTCCACCGCCGCGAATGCCTCGTTCCATCCGGCGAGCAGCACCGCCGCCCGCATCAATTCGTCGCCGGGCGGGACGGAGGACATGTCCAAATCGACCATCGGTTTGGTGATATCGATCCGCACGGTGCTGTGCCGGTTGAAGGTCTCCCCGAACCGGCCCTTGACCAAGGCCCGCAGCGAGCGCAGCAGCGGTTTGATCTGACCGCGGTATTCCTCGGCGGTGTCGGCCACCGCGTCGTCCCTCAGCTCGTCGGGGCCGGTCGAGATCAGCGTCAGCAGGTCCTCGATCCGGGCGGCATGAGCGTTGTCGAACTGCGAGCCGGGTGCGTAGAGCAGCCGGATCGCCGAGGCGAGCAGGGTTTCCTCGAAGTCCTTCAGCGGGCCGCGGCGGACGATTTCGAGCAGCGCGCAGAGCATGTTGAGCTGGCGGGCGTGCAGTGCGAACTCGGCCTTCTCCCGTTCGAGGGAGCCGTCGGGCAGCTGCTCGATCGCGTCGCCGATCGGGCCGCGGCCCAGCGGGTTGATCGCGCCGGTGCCGTAGCCGACCTCGCTGACCTGCCCGCCGACCTGCTCGGCGAGTACCCGCAGGTCCGGCTTGACGTCACCGGGCACGAGCACGAGCGTGCCGCGGGCGATGTCGCCGAGGGCGATGCGGCGCAGCAGGGTGGATTTGCCGAAGCCGTTGAGGGCGCAGATGAAACAGGACGGGGCGGTGATCGCCTTCATCTTCCAGGCGTAGAGCGGATCGAACCCGACGGCGGCGCCGGTGGTCAGGTGCCGGCCGAGCGGGGTGCCCAGCAGCGGGGCCTTCGCGCCGACGATCCACGGGTAGATCCCGGCGACCTGCACACTCGTGCCGCGGTATTCGACCGGGGGCATCACCGTGGACATCCGTCCCCCGCCGGCCCCGTCGAACCCGCGGGCGTCGAGATCGGCGACCTGGCGGTCGAAGCCGTCGGTGTTGATTCGGGTCAACCGCTCCACCGTCGCCCGGCGACTGTACTGGCGGGTGACCAGGCTTTTCTTCCATGCCTTCGTGAGTCCGGTTGCGGTGGCGGCCTGCTCTTCGAGGCGGGAGAGCTCGTCGTCCGACAGCAGAGTCTTGGCGATCTTCTCCGCTGTGAGCAGCCGCGACGATCTCGTGGCGTTGCGTGCACTCATGCCTATAGCCCTTTGCGTGTCAGTTGCCGAGGAAGCTGGGAATGGTGGTGTGGTCGGGCGCGATGACGCCGACACCGAGGCAGGCCGCGAACGCGGCGGCCTGCCAGCACCAGGAGCGGCGGATCGTCAGCCGGCTCTGCCGCGAGAGGTCCTCGACCAGGGCGTCGATCTTCGGCACATCGGCGCCGCCGGCCGGTTCGGTGACGGTGATGAGCACCCCGAAGCGCACCATGCCCGCACCGCGGGCCTGCTCCATCCGGGCTTGCGCGGTCGCGGCGACCTCGATCTGGGACTTCGCCGAGGCGATCGAGCCGTTCTTGAGCGAGCCGCCGTGGGCCTCGGCCATCGCGTTGCGGTAGTCGCGGTCGGCGATGTCGGTGGCATCGCCGACCGAATGCGGCCGGTAGAGCACCGAGACCCGCTTGAGCGGCACCGCGTCGTTCGGAGTCAACAGTCGCTGCAGGACTCGTTCGGTGACCGCGCCCTTGGGGGCTTCGCGCATTTCCCAGGTCACCGACACCGCGCCGTCGTGGACGTACTTGCCGCCGTCCGGGCTTTCCAGGGCGGTGCGCGGGCCGCAGTCCTCCCAGGTCAATCCGGTGCCTGCGCCGGAGTGCAGGCCGGCCTCCACGTCGAGGAGCGAGGCCGGGTCGTAGGAGCGGCGCACGAACGCCATGATCTCGTCGGCATCCATCGGTGAGCACGGCACACCGGCCCGTGCCGCGGCCGCGGTCAGCGCGGGCAGCCGCCGGCCGAGCTCGACGGCCTGCTCGGAGGGGTCCTGCCTGCGTTCGGTGGTCTGGGCCTCGAAGGTCAGCGCGATCCGCGCAGCCAGACGGATACCGCCCGTGGTCAGCCCGGTGGCGAGCTGGTAGGCCGCGTCGCGGGCCAGCTGCGGGGCATCGGCACGGGTGTTCTGATGCACCGTCTCGTAGAGCTCGATGCCGGTCTCGGGCAGGGTTTCGACGGTGGTGACCACCGCGAGGATGTCCGAGGTCTCCCCCGCCGCGGACAAAAACTGCGCCCAGTTGCCGACATAGTGATCGATCACGTCCTGATCGACGGCTTCGGCGCCCTGCGGGTAGGCGTCGAACACGACCGTGTAGGCACCCCGGCTGGGCATGTGGATCATCCCGAAGGTGCGCCCGTCCGAATCGATGCCCTCGTACAGCTCGGTGTCGGCGAGCACCCCGGGCAGCCGATATGCACGCCCCGGAACGCGGGAGAACGTGCCCGAGGCGTAGGTGTGCTCACCGCGGCGGCGGCCGCGCCAGAACTGGAATCGCATCAGTGCCCTTTCGTAACCGGACCGCCCGTCACGGGAGATGACCAGGGGGATGAAGCAGGCGATCATCGGGACCGCCAGCAGCACGGTGACCGTCAGGCCGAAGAACAGGCCCGTGATGATGACCAGGGCCGCAGCCGCGATCGCGGCGATCGAGGTGCCGAAAGTGGCACCGAGAATGCCGGTCTCCCGAGGCCGGCGCCAGTTGCCGTAGGTGTTGTAGGTCTTCTCCTCGCTCACTGCTCGAAGCCCCCTCGGTGGAACTGCCGACCGGCACCGGACGCCACCGCGGCCGCGGCCGCCGCATCACCGGAGGATCCGCCGCCGGGAGTGCCGGAGGTGGTGCCGCCGGGCTGACCATTCCCGCCGCCACCGGGGGTGCCCGAGGAGTTGCCCTGCGGAGCCGCACCGGCACCGCCACCGGAGGGGGTGCCCTGCTGGTTGCCGGCCGGTCCCCCGCCTGCCGCACCGAAACCGGACGGTGCGCCGCCGGTCTGTGCGCCGCTGGGCGGGTTGCCCATGCTCGTCGACGACGTGGTCGCCGCCCCGGACGCTGCGCCACTGGCACCGCCGGTGGCGATCATCCCGCCGACCTTCGCGCCGACCGCCGCCGCACCGGCCGCGGCCGCCATGCCGCTGCCGCCGCCACCGAGGGCGCCGACGTTCGGCACGATCAGCCGCATCAGCGCCGGGAGCACCAGGGCCGCGGCGCACAAGGTGATGACCCCGGACAGGGCCATGAACCCGTCCCCGTTCTCCGGATCGGTGATCGTGGGGGTGGCCTCGAGGAACAGGATCGCCGAGACCCCGATCACGAACGCCCCGACCGGCTTGACCAGCAAGAATGCGATCGTCCAGGCCAGCATCTTCTCGAATGCCTGGCTGCCGACCTTCGTGCCCCCGGCCGCACCCGCGATGGGCAGTGCCGCCGCCATGAGCACCAGGATGCCGGTGCGCAGCAGCATCAAAAACGCCATCATCAAACCGCCGAGCATCCCGATGAGGCCGATCAAGAACAGCAAACCGACACCGGCCGGACCCGCATAGAGCTGGATCGTCACCATCGCTTCGGCCAGACGGGACGGATCGGAACCGACCGCGCTGTCCATGAACCACGCCGAAATCCGATCCGACAATCGGGTGCCGAGCACGATCATCGTCGTTGCTCCCCCGGCCAGCACCACAGCGCGGGCCAGTTGTTTCAGGCCCTCTTCCGAGGTGTCCCGGATCGCCCCCGAGCGGGCCAGCGCCAGACGCCCACCGAGCAGGATCAGCGACAACGACAAGGCCGCGACCTGGATGTAGAAGGTGTAGTCGTTGACCGTCGCGACCGTGTCCTGGAAGGTGTCCCCGTCCATCTCGGTGCCGGTGATCCACCATCCCAGCGCGAACTTCAACACCGCCACACCAGCATTGCCGATCCACAGCGCGGTCTTTTCGACCGCGCCCGCAGCGGCGTCATTGATGCCGTCCTCGATCGCGCCCGTACCGGCATCGACGACGTTGCCGGCTGCGTCCAAGCAGTCGGGAACGTCTGAATCGGTGAACATATCCACGGCTCCGCTGACGGCAGCCCCAAGAGGGTTGGCGCAGGTCACACCCCCGAGATCGGTTTCGAGCCAGTCGAATCCCGAGTCCTCGTCGGTCTGTTCCTCGACCTCGGTGCTGTCGATGCTGCCGCCGGAGGAATCCCCGGACGGAGCGGTGTCCTGAGCGTATGCCGCACCCGCTGCGCCGATACCGACGACCGCAACGGCGCAGATCACAGCGAGCAGCCGAAGAATGCCGGTGAGCAGGCTGCGGTTCACCACCACTGCTGCCACCCGTCGGACGACATGGGCTCGAACTCGCCACCCAAGGCGGGCGAGTCCAGTTGGACAACCCATCCGGTGCCCTCGCGCCACACCACCGGGATCTTCGACACCCTGATCTCGGTAGCCCCGCTCGGCCGCTCGACGGAGGCGCCGAACTTCACCAGAGTCAGATCCGGATGGAAAGTCACGTTGACCATCGGCATCGCCCCAGTCGGCGTGTTGTCGGGAAGCTTCACTGTCGACAACTGACCGGTCGGGTCCGACACCCGGCCTGCTTCGGTGAGCATCTTGACCCGGTTGTCGCCGGCAGCGAGGTACCCGAAGTAGTGGGCTGCGGCGAGCGCAGCTCCCTGCGGGGTGCGGGCAAAGCCGGTGGCCACACCGTTGTCGGTGAATCCGGTGGGGCCGTCGGAGGTCGAGAACGGCAGGTCCATGTTGCCGTGGATGCGCTCGAGCATCACCCCACTCGGTGCCTGCGCTGCGGGCCGGTTCCCGGTGGCGAGGGTGTCGGACAGGATCACCCCGTGGGGGTCGAGCGGCACGTAGATGACGCGGTGGAGCCTGTCGAAGACGGGTTCCGGCATGAACTGGAGGTCTTCGAGTCGGGCGGTGGCCCCGTTGTCGGTGGTCGGGTCGAGCGAGACCAGCGGTTCGGCATCGTCGCCGCGGAAGAGCATCACGATGCTCAGCACGAGACCGACGACGACGATCACGGCCACTGCCGCCAACCCGATGGTGAGTTTCGTTGCTGCCGAGGCGCGCTCGTTCTCGGCGCCCTCGAGTGAGGAAGTGTTCGTGTCCCCGGTGGGGCCGGTGGTGTTCTGCTCGGTCACTTGCGGGTCTCCTCGAGGTCGACCAGTTCCGACGGCAGCGCGTCGAGGGCGGTGATGGTGGCGGTGTCGTTGCTGGGCAGGTTCAGCCGCCAGTCGTCGTCGATCCACACCACCTGGGTGGTCGCCGAGGCGAGTGAGTCGTCGGAGAACCGCTGGATGACGTCGACGGTGGCGGCGGTGTCGCTGTAGTCGGCGAGGGTGTAGCCGACGATGGTCGGCACCATCTCGGGGTCGGTGCCCGACATCTCCACCAGGGAGCGGTGGGCGGCGTAGAGGTCGCGGTCTTCGCCGGGGGCGGCCACCCCGGCCAGGATCGTCGGCCAGGTGCGATCGGACGCGGTGGCGAGCTGCACCGACTGGGTGATCGCCGCCAGGGCCGCGCCCTGCGGGGTGTGGCTGAACCCGGCGAACGGCTCCCACTCACCGCCTCGCGGTCCGTCGGTGGTGCCGATCGGCACCTCGATGCCACCGACGGTGACCCACCGGCTGATCTGCGGCGGGTCGGTGCTCGACCCTGCGGTCTCGGTCGTCTCCGATCCCCCGCAGCTCACGGCCACCAGCGCCACCGCGACCACCGCGGCTCGCGCCCACCGACGCATCATCGTTCGTTCTCCTCGTTGTCGGGTTGCTGTTGCTGTTGCTGTTGCTGGAGCTGTTCGAGCTGGTCGATGACGGTCGGGGAATGGCCGCCTCCGAGCTGGTGGGCTTGGGGCCCCTGGGCGGTGGCCAGCAGGATCGTGGCGAGGGTGGCGGCCACACCGCCGGCGAGGATCGCGCCGATGTTCGCCGCCAGGAACTCCGCGGCGGTGGGGGATTCGAGGCCGGCCCCGTGCTTGTGGTCCCAGGCCAGGCGTGCGCCGACGAAGATCACCTTGGCCACACACAGGAGAAAGACGATCCCGGCCGCGTACCCTAGAAGCGTCTGGAACCCGTCGAGGACGTCGGGGGGCGGGCTGACCACGCCCTGTGCGGACACCTGCATCGCTGACCCTGCCCTATGCCGCGCTGGTGACGGCGCTGAGGATCTGGTTGGCGGAGATGGCGACGATCGCGCCGACGAGGGCACCGACGAGCATCTTCGGCGAGTCACCGGAGCCGTGCTGCCACTTCTCCCACGCGAACTTCCCGCCCGAGAAGATCAGGGCCGCCACGCACGCGAGCGTGACGCCCCACAGCAGCCAGTTCAGCAGCTTGAGCAGGCCGTTCGCGCCCGGCGGCACCTCCGGGTTGATGTCGAAGTCGACCGAACCCTGCGCGAGATACGCAACGTCCACAACGGTCTGAAGCATGAGTGGTCCTCCGTGTGATTACTGCCCCGACCACAAGGCGGGCAGGCTGGATTGGATTGCCGTGACGATGCCGACGCCGGCAGCGATCACGTCCTCGGGAACGGCGATCACGGCTCCCTTGGTCTGAATCGGCACGCCGTCGAGGGCGCGCCAGGTGGGCAGGCTCGACCGGGCAGCCGAGGCCAGGAAGCGGTGCCAGCCGATCGCCCAGTGCGCAGCCACCGCGCCGGTGACGATCGAGCGCAGCTGACGCACATCCTTCGGGGGCTGACCGGGCGCGTTCGCGACGGTGACCAGGCCGAGCAGCTCGCACGCCAACCCGCGGTTGCGGTGCTCGAGGATCAGATCGTGGGCACTGGACAGACCCTGGATGGTTTCCCGGCAGACCACCACCGCATACGGCGATTCGAGCTCCCGGGCGTCACCGCACGGCCACCGATGCCGCGCATCCTCGGCGAAGTCCCAATACTGGGCGAGGGTGGAGACCCCGGCCCCGCCGTGCGCGCCGAGCAGCCACACCGCCGGCCCGGGCGCAGCCACCGGGTACGGATCGACCCTCACCTCGACGCTGGTGCGCTCTCTGGTGGTCATGCCAGCTCCCCCGCCCCGGCATGGTGATCGGTGTCGCGGTCGCCGGCCTCGATGCGGCCCAACGCGTCGAGCACGTCGGTCCAGGCGTCGATCGACCCGGCCGACAGGCGGCGGTGATCGACGGTGCCCGGCCGCGCCAAGGTCGCATCGAAGGGCACTTCGACGAATCCGGCGACCCGTGGGGCCAGGTGCTCTCGGATCGGGGCCAGATCCACCAGGCGGTGCGGCATCTGGTGCGAGATCGACACCACCGTGCGCGTCAGCACGCCGCGCCCGTAGGTGCCGATGAGCCATTCGAGGCCGTCGCGCATCCGGGCCAGCGGTTCCGAGCGGGCCGGGGCGACGATCACGATCGCGGCCCCGGCATCGAGCAACGGGGCCAGACGCCGTGAGCGCAACGCTGTTCCGACGTCGTGGATGCGGGCCAGATGCCGGTCGGCGAGCAGGCTGTCCACCAGCGCCGTGTCCGTGGCGTCGCCGTGGCCGACGACGACGGCCCCGGTGCTGCTGAGAGCCATGCGCGAGCTGAGCTGGCGGATCGCCCGGGCCGGGTCGATCGGTTCGACGCCGACCCGGTTGAGCAGGTTGCCGCCGCCGAAGGTGCCGTCGATCGCCGCGACCTGCACATCGGCACCGAGGCGCAGGGCGGTGGCCAGGCCGAAGCAGGTGGTGGTCGCGCCCGCTCCCCCGGCGCCGGCCACCACGATGGTCGAGAGGTCTTCGGGCTGCTCGAGTTTCGGGCTACGGCGCAGTGCGACAACGTTGTTCATCGGTTCTCCACGTTCGCGATCTTCAACCCGCCGTCGGCGGGCAGGGTGGTGATCCACTGCTTGTGGATGCCTTCGTCTCCCACGGGCGGGAACTTCAGCAGCACATCGACCGACCAGCGGTTCGGGTCCTCGGTCGGCAGCACGCTCACGCAGTGCTCGGTCCCGACCGGAACGGCGTCGATGAACGACTGAATATCGGTGCCGGGCAGGACCATCAGGTCCGCGACGGCCGTGCCGTCACGTTCGACGTAGTAGGCGTGCTCGAACGCCTGGATCACCGCGGGGCCGGTGTCGCGGCCACCGGGACCGTTGCCGACGATCCGGCCGGGTTCGGTGACCGGGGCGCACCACGCCGGAGCCGCGACCGTCGACGTCGAGGTGGTGGTGGACGAGGACACCGCCGTCGGCGAGGGCAGCGGCGGCACCTGCGGTTCGTCGGTGGTGCCGACCGTCGCGGTGACCACCGCTGCGGAGACCACCGCCAGCACCGCGACACCGCCGCTGACGAGCATCCAGGTGCGGGATCGATCGGGGCGGGCCGTCGCGGCCGCAGAGGCGCTGTCGGTGACCGGCTGGGCGGTCGTCTCCTCGACGACCTCGACCGGAGCCGCAGCCGGAGCTGCGGTAGGGGTCGGGCGAGCAGGTCGGGCACGGGCGATCGCGGACTTCAATCCCCCACGGGTGCGTTCGGGGATCATCAGCGGGCCACGGGGAAGGTGGGCGCGGACCCACTCCGGGGCGCCTGCATAGGGGTCGACCTCGGTCGCCGTATCGCCGTGTCCGGCCCCGCCGTGCTCGTCGTCGGCCGGGTTCTGATCGTCGTATCCGGCAGGGCCGTGGGCTGAGTGATCGGCAGGATGGACCGGGGCCGGGTAGATCTCGGCTGCGGGTTCGGCAGCGACGATCGGTTCGAGGTCGGTCTGGATGACCGACTCGTCGTCGGTAGCAGGCTGTTCGGGGACGCAGGCCGCATCGACCGGGTGGAGGTCCGATGCCGCCACCCCCGCGTCGGCGAGGGTCTCGTCCGGGATCGGGAAGTACACCGATCCAGTGTCGGTGTCGGTGTCGTCGGTCGGAGTCGGCTCCGGCCCGTACCGCTCGGTCACGTCCGGGAAGAGTTGTCCTCGATTGCCGGTCGACAATGTGTCCTCCGTCGTCGGGTGGTGGGGGCGGGGCTACCCGCCCCCACCGGCGAGATGTTCGGGCAGGTCAGGCCGGGTTGATGCCGTCCGCGGCCGCGGTCGAGATCATCTCGGCGGCCGTGCCGGCCGAACCGTCGAAGAACGTCGCGAGCACGGCGTCCGCTCTCGCGACGATGACTTCGCCACCGGGCTGGACCGTCACCCACTCACGGACCTGCGAATCGACCTGCGGAGCGGTGGTCACGACGCTGCGCACCGCGTCGGCCGCGGCCTGCCCGACCGGACCGGAGGAGCGCCACTGCTCGACCGTGGCATCGGTCTGCTCGGTGAGCGCCTCGGGGTGCACGTCCGGCAGCGCCGCCTCGATGGGCTGGCCTTCGTCGTCCCCGGCACCGAAGGCGGTTCCGGCCGCCAGACCGGCCGCCCCGCCGACCACCGCGCCGGGGACCGCGCCGACCGCGGCGCCGATGGCTGCGCCCGCCGCGGTCCCGGCCACACCGGTGGTCACCGCGGGCAGCACCGGGATCGGCAGCGGCACCACACCACCGGCCGCAGCCCCGGCGATACCGCCGAGGGTGCCGCCGATCAGCGCGCCGGGAACCGCCCCGGCCGCAGCGCCGGCCGCGGCGCCGGCCACCGTGCCGCCGATCTGCGCAGCAGCGACCCGATCGGCACGGCTGGCATCGACACCGACCGAGGTGTAGAACGTGGCGACCTCGGAGCGGATCAGCCCGGCGGTGTTGTTGGTGCGTTCGCGGTCGTCGTCGGTGACCCAGTTCGGCTGGGTGAAGTGGATATCGCCGATCATGATCTTTTCCGGCGGAGCGAGGTAGATCGGCTCCGGGGTGACCGGCTGCGGCGCCCGCAGCGTCAGCGGGTCGATCGGCGGTGGGGCGCTTTGCCGCTCGTAGCGGTTCGTGTCGTAGTTGTAGTCCGGCAGCGGCGCGTACTGACGCTGCTGCGCCGGGGGCGGGGTCCAGTAGATCTGCTTGGCCGGAGGAGCCGGGGCCGGCTTCGGGGCGCTGGTGGTGCCGCCCTGGGTGGACGGTGCCGGGGTGGTCACCCCGCCCTGCGAGGGCAGCTCGACCGGCGCGGCCGAGGCCAGCCCCGACCCTGCTGCCACGATCGCTGCGGCCGTGGCGGGCACGACGCCGACCTTGGCGATCCGCGAAGCCCTGCGACGTGTGCTCATGATCGCTTCTCTCTCGTGTGTGTCGGGGCGGGAATCAGTTGAGTGCGGCGGCCGAGACGCCGCCCTGCTCGAGCACCGTCGGTCCCGCCTCGACCACGTTCGTCGTGGTCGCGGCCGGTGCCGAGGTGGTGGAGGCGACCGTCTGCGACGGCGTGGTCGAGACGGTCTCGGAGGTGGTCGGCCGCGCCGTAGTGGTGGCCGAGGTGGTGGGAGCCGCCGAGGTGGTGGGAGCCGTCGAGGTGGTGGGAGCCGTCGAGGTGGTGGGAGCCGTCGAGGTGGT